>CANQAX010000014.1 GCA_947589235.1 uncultured Clostridia bacterium | reverse complement strand
GCGCAGGATAAGTTCAAGAAGATCATCGTCTTCAAGTACAAGTCCAAGAAGAACGAGCGCAAGAAGCAGGGTCACCGCCAGCCGTTCACCGCGGTAAAGATCGAGAAGATCACGCTCTGACCGCA
This sequence comes from uncultured Clostridia bacterium, assembly GCA_947589235.1. Classification (GTDB taxonomy): domain Bacteria; phylum Bacillota; class Clostridia; order Christensenellales; family Borkfalkiaceae; genus Gallimonas. Next base: position 29,828 of record CANQAX010000014.1, on the reverse strand, counting down.
CGGGGCATCGCCCCTAACGAATTAGAATAAGGAGAAGGAAAAAATGTTTTTCATCCGTTTATTCGCGCATAAGAAGGGTACCGGTTCCTCCCACAACGGAAGGGATTCCGAAGCGAAGCGCCTCGGCGTGAAGCGTCAGGACGGGCAGGAAGTCCTCGCGGGGAGCATTCTCGTCCGCCAGAGGGGAACGAAGATCCACCCCGGCAACAACGTCGGGATCGGCGGGGACGACACGCTGTTTGCCCTGAAGGACGGCGTGGTCCGGTACGAGCGCAAGGGAAGAGACAAGAAACAGGTCAGCGTCTATTGAACCTTCGGGCGCCGCGGCATTGCCGCGGCGCCTTTTTTTTACACATATCCGTAGTCCACGCGGTACGTTCCGTCCTTCGAGATCGTCACCATCACGTCGCCGAGCTCGTCGGTGCGGTATACGGAACACCCCGCGCCCGCGAGCCTTCCGAGCGCGCCCGAGGCGGGGTGCCCGTACGAATTGCCCGCCCCGCACGAGACGACGGCGACGGACGGCGTGAGAAGAGAAAGAAACTCCTCACACGACGACTCGCCCGAACCGTGGTGCGCGATCTTCAGAATGTCCGTCTCCCCGAGCCGCACCCTGTACTCCCCGCGGTCGAAAATGCCCTCCATCAGGCTGTTTTCCTCGACGAGGAGCCTCTCGCGCGCCGCGGTGATGTCGGCGCACAGCAGGGCGTTCACGCCCGCATAGGAGAGAAAGAGCACGGCGGAACAGTCGTTTTCGCTCCCCTCCTCGCTGCTCCGCGGCGAAATGCAGACGGCGTAGGCGGAGGGGTCCCCTATCGTCCCGTAGCGGGTGAGGGGGAGCATGGGACAGCCGAGCTCCTCCGCCGCCGCGAGGAAATCGCGGTACTTTCCCGTGCTCCCCTCGAACATGGGGACGTACACGCGCTCGGCGCCGTACCGCCCGAGCAGCCGCGCCGCCCCGCCGCAGTGGTCGGAATCGCCGTGCGTGACGACGAGCGAGCCGATTTTTTCCACGCCGAGCCCGTCGAGGTACCGTTCTATCCTGTTGTCGCTCTCCCACGAGCCGTCGCCCGCGTCCACGACGAGGGTGGAGCCGTCGGGAAACTCGACGACGGTGCAGTCCGCCTGCCCCACGGAGAGGAAGTGAAGGCGCATTTCCCCCTCTCCCCTCGCCCCGACGGCATAGGCGGGCAGAAGGGCGCGGAAGGAGACGCTCTCGTTGAATGCGGCGCAGAAGAGCAAGAAAAAGAGCGCCGCAAGGAGGGACGCCGTCCGCTTGAGAACGGCGACCGCCCTGCTTCGCTCCACGTCCCGCGAACGCATCGCCCGCCTCAATAGGCGATCTGCGCGTCGTCGGGCAGAGACAAAACTTCCGAATCGTCCCCGCGGGCAACAAAGTGCTCGCGGTCGTGTTCGGCGCGCGGAAGGAAGTAGACCCGTTTCCCCCGCCACCTGCCGCGAAGGTCGTCGCTGAAGTACCGCCCCGCGAGGACGGCGCGGAGAAGTTCGGGATTGATCTCGACGAGGGCGGAAGAATACCCCTCCGCGAACACGTCGGAAACAGCGCTCCTGATCCGCATGGACATGAAGCGGTCGGAGAGCGTATACCCCTGCCGTGCGCAGTGGGTGCAGGGCTGAAGGAGGAAGGAGCGAAGGTCGTCGTTGGTGCGCTTGCGCGTGAACATGGCGACGCAAAGTTCGCTCATCGGGAAACTCCTGCACTTGGAGCGGTCGGCGGCGAGGGCGCGGGCGAGCTCTGCGTCCACCGCATTCCTGTGCCCCTCCTCCGCCATGTCGATGAAGTCGACGGCGACAATGCCGCCGATGTTGCGGAGGCGGACCTGACGGGCGATCTCCCGCGCCGCCTCCATGTTCGTGTCGAATACGGTGCTCTCGAGGTCGCTCTCCCCCGTGTACCGCCCCGTGTTGACGTCGATGACGGTCATCGCCTCCACCGTGTCGATGACGAGGTGCCCGCCGTTCGGAAGGGGGACGCGGAGGTCGGCGAGCGAACAGAGCTGTTCGGACAGACCGAATTCGGCGATCATGCTGCGCTCGCCGCGGTATAAAACGACCTTCTTTTCGCCCACGTCGGCGCGCATGCGGGCGAGGCGGACGACCCGCTCATACAGTTCCTCATCGCCGACGACGATGCGCGTAATCCCGCCCGCGGGCAGATCCCGCATGATCTTGACGGGAAGATCGTACTCCCTGTAAACGGCGCTCCCGACGGGGGCGGAGCGCGCCGCCTCGAGCACCGAGCGGTACATGCGGCGAAGGTAGTCCGCCTCCGTCTTGAGGCGGCGGTGCGTTGCACCCTGCGCGGCGGTGCGGACGATGAACCCCTCCCCCTTGCCGCGGAGCTTGTCCGCTTCCTTCAAAAGCGCCTCGCGCGCTTCCCCCGCCTCTATCTTCCGCGAGATGCCGAGGAAGTCGCTGTCGGGCAGAAAGATGAGGTCCCTGCCGATGAACGAGAGCTCGCGCGAGACCTTCGCGCCCTTGTTCCCCCGCGGGAACTTGACGAGCTGGACGAGGATCTCGTCCCCCTCGCGGAGGGGCGCCTCTCCGCGGGGATCCCCCGAACCGTCGTAGGACGTGAACCGCTCCTCCTCGGCGAGGGGAAGGTAGCAATTCCGCTCCATTCCGCACGAGACGAACGCCGCCTGCATGCCGGGAACGATGTTCGAGACCCTTCCCTTATAGATATTTCCGAGCGCGTCGGGGGCGCATTCGCTCTCCACGCTCACCTCGGTGACGATCCCGTCCTCCGCATATACCGCGACGAGCTCGCCGCAGATGCGGTCGAAAAACCATTCCTTCTTCATCGGTACCCCTTCCATTGGACCCGTAGCACGGGGACTGTCCCCATTGTAGCACATCCGAACGGGTTTTTCAAGGGCTTTGGGCGCAATCGCGCAGAGAAAGCGAATAATCTCCCCGCCCGAGCGCCGTTCGGAGCTCCTCCTCGCTCACCTCGCAGAGGAAGGTCTCCCCCTCGAAGAGGAGCAGGGTGAGGTAGCGGTCCTCGCGGAGGTACCGCAGCGCGTCGCGGAGGGTGCTGTCCGCCGAAACGGCGATGCGCCGCTCCTCGATCCCGTGCGAAAAGCCCCTCTCCCGCGAGAAGAGAAAGGGGCGGTACGACCCGCCGCCCCGCGCCCCCGCCGCCAGAAAGACGGCGAAGAAGAGAAGGGAGAAGTTCGGGGCGCCGAAGAGGCTCCAAACAAATCCGCCGAGAAGCGCCGCCGCCGTGAGGAGGGTGACGGCAAGGCAGACGGCGCGCGCCCGCCTCTCCCCCGCCCGCCTCAAGAGGACGCGGAGCACCCGCCCGCCGTCGAGCGGGTATGCGGGCAGAAGGTTGACGGCAAAGAGCGAAAAGGAGACGTACGCCGCGACATCGGTGAAGGGGTACGTCTCGGGAAAGAGCCACCACAGCGCGACAAAGAGCAGCCCCGTGGCGGCATTTGCGGCGGGACCCGCGAGGCAGACGGCGATCTCCTCCCTTGCCCGCATGCCCGAGAGGTCCCCCGAGAGGACCGCCCCGTACGGCATGAGGACGAGCCTGTCGAGGGTGTATCCGTACCGCCGCGCGGCGATGGCGTGCGCGCACTCGTGCTCCGCCGCGGCGAGGACCGCCTCCAGAAAGACGAGCAGCCTTCCCGTGAACGCGGAGAGGATCCCCGCCGCGAAGAAGAGCGGATGAACGCGCAGGCGGGATCTCAACTCCAAGCGAGATGGTTATCCTGCGCCGTGTAGCAGGTGAGCACGTTCCCCTCCGAATAGAAGGTCACGCGGACCTCGCCCTCCCCGTCGGTGTAGGCGAGGGGCACGTTGGTCATCACTTGGTCGCCCTCGGCAAAGTACACCGCGTCGACGCCGCCGATGACGGTCGAGAAGGTGTCCGAATGCTTGATCTCGAGGGTGTACCCCGTTTCGGCATTTCCGTTGACGGAGACGAGCGTCCCCTCGCAGGGGGCATAGACGGAGCACTTCCCCTCGAAGGAGAGCACGCCCGTCGAAGAGACGGCGAGGGTGACGTCGGCGCTCTTGCGGACGACGGGGGAGAGCGTGAAGTCGGAATATGTCCGCGTGTCGCTCTCGACGGCGTTCCCGCCCACGAGCCCGCGGACGAAGGTGTTAATCGCGCTCGCGGGAAGGAGCAGGTTGGTGATGAAGATGACGGCGCACAGCGCGCAAACGGCGACGAATTCGCCGATGAGGACGCGCCGCGCCGTCCGCTGTTTCTTGGTCTGCGGGCGGGCATCGCGCTCGATGGGCGTGCTCTCGGCATAGAGCGGGTCCGCCTCCATCTTCCCGTTCACCTGTTCGACGACCTGTTCCCGAAGGTCGGGTTCGTGATGCTTGCGCCGCTCCTTGCGGTGTACGGTCACCGTCTCCACGGGGATCTCGAGCATTTCGGCATAGTTGAGTTCTTCGTTCATTGACACACCTCTTCATGGATTTCGGCGAAGGGCTGTCCTTCGCCGTGATTACCATAATGTATGCCGTGAAAACCCCGTTTAGAAGAAAAACTCTCTGTCGAATGGACGCGACAGAGAGAGAACGGATGACCTTTCGGTCGTTATCCGAGAAGGCTTTATCCGAGAAGGGAGCAGAGGATCCTCGCGCAGGTTCGGACGTCCTCTTCCGTCGTCTCCCGCCCGAAGGAGAAGCGCGCCCCGCGCTCCGCCTCCTGCTCGCTCCGCCCCATTGCAAGGAGCACGTGCGAGGGCTTGCGCGCATGCGCCGAGCAAGCCGCGCCCGCCGAGCAGGCTATTCCCTCGAGGTCGAGCCTATCGACAATGCCCGCCTCGCGGAAGGTGAGGTGCGAAATGTTGGGCGCGCGCCTCTCCCCGTCTATGCGGACGAGATCTCCGAGCCCTTCCTTGACCAGTTTCTCGAAGAGACCTTGAAGGCGCGCCGCATGGGAGCAGAAGGTTTCCCTCTCCCCTTGGGCGAGCCCGAGCGCGCGGGCGAATCCGACGATCCCCGCGACATTGAGCGTCCCCCCGCGCAGACCCCGCTCCTGTTCGCCGCCCGCAATGAGCGGACGGAGCCTCTTGCCCCTCTTGACGATGAGGGCGCCCGTCCCCTTCGGTCCGCCGATCTTGTGCGCGGAGAGGGAAACGGCGTCGGCATAACGGAGGATCCCGCGAAGGTCCTGCGTCGCTGCTGCCTGCACGCAGTCCGAGAAGAGGAGCGCGCCCCGCTCGTGCGCGAAATCGGCAAGTTCCGCGATGGGTTGGACGCAGCCCGTCTCGTTATTGACGACCATGACCGCGTACAGCCCAATATTTTCGGACATGGTGCCGCCGAAATCGCCCGTACGGACGATCCCGTCCGCCCCGACCGTCCCGTACATGCCCCCCTCCTTCCGAAGGAAAAGGGAGGAAATGACCGCGGCATGTTCGATGGGAGAGGCCGCAGCCTTTCCCTGCCCGAGCCCGCGGATCGCCCAGTTGTCCGCCTCCGTCCCGCCCGACGTAAAGTACACCTCGGAGGGCAGAACGCCGAGAAGGGAAGCCACCTCGTCCCGCGCCCGCAGGACGGCATGCGCCGCCTCCCGACCGAAGGAATGCAGGGAATCGGGGTTTCCGAATTTGCCCTTGAGGTAGGGCAGCATCTCCTCGAGCACTTCCTCGCGGAGGGGCGTCGTCGCCGCATAGTCGAAATAGAGCTCCATGCCCCTATTATACCCCCGCCGTTCGCGCTTGTCAACCGTTGCGCCCGATTGCACGGCGCTCTTCCCTTCACACTTGTCAATTGTTGCACCCAAATGCGCCGCGCTTTTGAAAGCCTTGATGTTCTTTCGCCCCTCCCCCCTACCCCCCTCCCCGCAAACGGGGAAGGGGGTAGGGGGGAGGGGCTCCGCGCGTCCCGCCCTGCTGCCCCTTCGTTGGAGAGGAAAAGGGGGACTCCGTTTCCGCCCTGCTGCCCCCTCCGCTGAAGGAGGGAAGAGGGACTCCGTTTCCACCCTGCTGCCCCCTCCGTTGGAGGGGATGGGGTGAGCATGTGTTCCGTTTTGACGCACAATAGTGTCATGTCGCCCCGCCTCTTTTTACCCTCTCCCTTTCCAAGGGGGAGGGGTGGGGGAGGGGGTTGGATTGTGTTCCGCCTCGGCGTACAATAGTGTCATGTTGCCCCGCCGTAAGGCAGCACGAGCGCCCCGCGCGAAGTAGCGGAGTCGAGACATCTCAACCTTATTATCGTAGCCAAGACCTCTCTGCGCTATTTTGCAAAGATTTCTCGACTTCGCTTCATAGCGCACTCGCCCATTGCTCGTGCGCTACTCCGCTTTGCTACTTCGCCTGCGGCTCGTGCGCCGCTACGCGTCGTCGAAATGACAGCCACTCGCGGTTCGCTCGCGTTGAGCTCCGCTCCCCCATTCCTAATTAAAAAAGTAGCACGCCCCGCGGCTGTGCCGCGGGGCGCGCAAATCATGTCCTACCGACGGTCCGAACGCTTTCAAGGGAGCGTACGCTCTTTCTGCCGAGCGCGTCCTTCCGCTGCGCCCTCTCCTGTCCCGTCGTGTCTCCTACTGTCTCTCCATGTCCCCTACTGCCAATCGCAGACGTTGACCCAACTGGCGAGGAATTCCGCCTCGCCCGGTCTGTTCTTCACCGACTGCGACGCGGCGACGATGGGAAGAATGCGCTGGACGTACTGCATCGCGGTGTCCGTCTTGTTGCAATACAGGCGGAGGTACTTTTCCGCGAGCTCGTCCTTCTTCTGCAATTTGAGAATGAGATAGGTGCGGGCGGCATCCGCCGAGCCGTTGCCCTGCGTGGCGTGCGACCAGTCGATGATGTACGGCGTTCCGTCCTTCGTGATGATGACGTTGCTCGGCTGGAAGTCGCCGTGGCACAGCTTCTTGTGGCGGGGCAGACCGTCGAGCCGAACGTGCAGGTCGTACCGTATGGTTGCGGGAAACGAGCTCGCCGAGATCTTGGCGTGCATCTTGTCGCGAAGGTGCCCGAGGAGCGGGACCTTTTCCTTGCTCATGCGGATCTGCAGGTCGACGAAGAATTCGAGGTATTCGTCCGTCTTTTCGGGGTTCTTCCGCATGAGGTCCTCGAGCGTATCCCCCTCGATGTATTCCCAGATGAGGGACCACTGTCCGTCGATGACCTCGACGCCGAGCACCTTCGGAATGTTGAGCTTCGTCTCCTCGACGCGCGCCTGATTGAGCGCCTCGTTGAGGATCCCCGCCTTCGAGTAGCTTGCGTCGAACGACTTGATGAGCCTGTCCCCGTCGCGATAGAGGCGCTTCCCCGCGCTCTCGTGAATGAGTTGCATACTGTTCCTCCCTCTTATCCGCGCCTTCCGCGCTTGACCGTATTATACACCCAAAAAGGGAGGAAGTAAAGACCTTTCCCGAATTTTTGCGAGAATTTCGGATGTCTGTCCCCATTTTTCGGGAGCATTCCCCCCGCGCGCGGCGGGGGAAATGCCGAATTGTGTGCTCACACCAGCGATTTTTTCCGGTAGATGATCACGCGCTGCCCCTCTTTCACGGGGAATTCGATGTCGGGATTGCTCGCCTCGACTTCCTCGGGGGACTTTTTGAGCTGTTTGGCGAGCTCCCACAGCCCGTCGCCCGCATGGGGAACGAACACGCTCACGGCGCTGTCGTTGCACGGGACGGGGTCCCCCTCCTCTACGGCGGAGATGAGACTTACCGTATCCTTCGTCTGCCCGCGGAGGGTGATCTTGAGGGTCGCCTCGGCGTCAATCTCCCCCTCCGCCCTCTGCCGCGCCGACATGCCGCAGACGAGCACGCTCGCGTCACAGTGTTCCGCCTCGACGGGGACGGAGAAGGGCAGGCTCATCTCGATGCCGCGGTGCGAGCCGTCCGCCCCGCGCACGAGAAGGGTCGCCATCGCGACGCCCTCCGCGCGGACAACGCCCCCCTCCGTGACGAGGTTTGCCTCGGCGCGCTGCAACGCGATTGCCTGCAGCTCGTCGGAGAAGTCGATCTTCGAGGAGAGCGCCGCCTTCCCGCTCACCCGCTCGGCGAGGCGGGACATCTCCCCCGCGCCGCAGAATTCCCCCTCATAGCGGGAGAGGGTCACCTCGCATTCCTTGGAGAAGGCGTCCGTCACGCCGTCGACGGTGAGCTCCTCATACACGCACCCCTCCGCGGAGAGCGTGAATTCCGCCGAAATGCGGCACCTGCCCCGCTCCTCGTCCGAATCCGCCTTGAGGGCGGCGTTGACGATGCAGACGCGCGCATCCCCCTTCCCGCCGAACGAGGCGGCATCGCAGGGGATCTCGATGCGGAAGGGAACGAGCCGCTCAAAGGACGCGACGTTCTCGCCCTTGAGCGCAAGCACGCAGAGGTTGATCTCCCCCTCGACCTTCAGAGTTCCCGTCTCGCACAGCACGTCTGTCACGTTCACCGTCTCGGTGTGCTGCAAAAGGTCGGAGAAGGGCTCCGTCTCGAATTCGTCGTCCGCCTCCGCCATGCCGCCGCAGAGGTGCGCCGAGAGCACCGTCACGGGCTCGCGGCGGAGCACGAGATCGCCCCCCGAGAGGTACTCGAAGGTGCGCTCGCCGTACAGCTCGACTTCGGCGCCGAGAAGGGCGGTCGAATACACGCTCGCGCCCTCCCGCCGCACCGATACGTTCTCCACGGCGAGCTGCACGCGCGCCGTGAGCGCGGGAAAGACGTCCTCATCCTTATAAGACGCGGAAAATTCCACCCCCTTTTCGGCGCGGCAGACGTGCTTTTCCGCGTCCTCATACACCACGGAAAAGTGCGCCTTGCCGAAGTAGCGCACCTCGCCGTTTCCCGCCTCCGCGCCCGTAAGGACCGCCGAACAGTGCACCGAGAGCACGTTTTCGACCTCTTGCCCGAAGCGGCATTCCACCGCCGTCTGCGCGCCGACCGTCTTGATTTTTCCGTAGCCGCGGAAGGTTTCCGTCTGCGTATTGATCGCCATAGTCCACTCCTCATGAATTTGGATTCCCTTCAATGTATGCGGAAACGCCCCCGTTTATGCGGGAGCGAAGCTGTCGAACGAAGGTATGATTTCCCCGAAAACGGGCAATCATTGTCGCATGATAAAGCCGAAAAACGATATTGCCTCGGTGCGAAAGACGATCGCCGACTACCTTCGGCGGCAGGTGGACGTGACCGTCAACCTCGGAAGAAACAAGGTGCTGCGCTACTGCGGGGAGCTCTCGGGCGTGTACCCCGCCCTCTTCACCGTGCGCCCGAACGACGAGGGGTTCCTCGGAAAGACGGCGTACTCCTATGCCGAAGTGCTGTGCGGGAACGTCAAGGTGAAGCCCGTCAAACGCGCGGAGTAGGGAGACAAGGCGATACCCGTAAGGGGTGGGAAATGTTGGGGATTAGTGCCTAATGCGAGCGTCCCGCCGTACAATAATGTCATGTCGCCCCGCCATAAAGCGGGGCGGAATGAGGTGACACCCGTAAGGGGTGAGAAGGGCGGAGATTGGCGCCCAACGCGCTGCTCTGCCTTCCCCCCGAGGGGGGAAGGTGTCCCGAAGGGACGGATGAGGGGCATGGCGCCTCCAAAGGAGGAGCTGTCACCGCAAGGTGACTGAGGTGGGCATAAATCTACTCCAACCCCCTCCCCCACCCCTCCCCCTTACGAAGGGGGAGGGTATAAAAAGAGGCGGGGCGTCATTTGTATGCCCACCCCCACCCTCGCGGTCGATTCGGCGGCAGGGACTGCCGAATCCCCGTCGCGCCTTCCGCGCTCCTGTCGCGGCGCGTTCACAGCCCACCGGGCTGCTGAACATGGTGCACCGCTCCACCCCATTTGGCACCCTACCAAAGACCTCCCCTTTCGCAAAGGGCGCCGTAGGCGTGCCTTGCGCTGAGGCTCCGCCGTTGGGCGGTGGTGGAGATTGGTAAATATGCTCCCATCCCCATCCGTCACGGCTTATGCCGTGCCACCTTCCCCTTCCCAAGGAAGGGTAAGGCTTTCGCCCGTTTCCTCACGGAAATTTGTTCCCCGAAAAGAATTTCGTGAACTTTACTCCGTGTCGTCGGTCGTCTCGACGGGCACGTCGGCGGCGGTCTCCTCGGGGACTTCGACTTCCGCCTCGTCGTCCTTTTCGGTGACGGCGACGGTGGCGACGACGCCGTCCCGCACGTTCATGAGCTTGACGCCGCGCGTATTCCTTCCGATGGTGGAGATGCTCTCCGCGTGCATGCGGATGATGATGCCCGCGCTCGTCACGAGCATGACGTCGTCCGCGTCGGAGACGAGCTTCATGTTGACGAGCTTGCCCGTCTTTTCATTGAACACGCCCGCCTTGATCCCCTTGCCCGCGCGCGACTGCAATCTGTAGTCGGCGGGGTCCGTCCGCTTGCCGTAGCCCTGTTCGGAGACGGTGAGAATGTCGTACCCCTCGCGGAGGACGAGCATATCCGTCGCGACGTCGTCCTCGGCAAGGTCGATGGCGCGAACGCCCATCGTGTCCCTTCCCATCGGGCGGACGTCCGTCTCCTTGAAGCGGATACACTTGCCCGAGCGGCTCGCAATGACGATCTCGTCGTCGCCCGCGGCGAACTGCACGGAGATGAGCTCGTCGCCCTCCACGATCTTGATGGCGATCTTGCCGCTCTTCAGGATGTGGTCGAATTCGCTCGTCGCCGTCTTCTTGATGAGCCCGTTCTTGGTCGCCATGACGAGGTACCCCGTCCCGTTCTCGAGGACGGGCAGAATGGCGGCGATCTTCTCTCCCGCGGAGAGCTGCATGAGGTTGACGATGGCTCTCCCCCTCGCCTGACGGTTCGCCTCGGGGATCATGTACCCCTTGAGGGCATACACCTTGCCGAAGTTGGAGAAGAAGAGAATATTATGATGGGTCGAACAGACGAACATCTGCTCGACGAAGTCGTCCTCCTTGGGGCGGTGCGCCGTGATCCCCACGCCGCCGCGGTTCTGCGCGCGGTATTCGGCGACGGGAATGCGCTTGACATATCCGCCGTGCGTCATCGAGATGACGACGTCCTCCTCGTCGATGAGGTCCTCGTCCTCGATGTCGCCGTAGTCGACGGAGATCTCCGTCTTGCGCTCGGACGGGTACTTTTCGCGGATGGCGAGAAGGTCGGCGCGGATGATGGCGAGCACGCGGCTCTCGTTCGCGAGGATGTCCTTGAGGTCGGCAATGGCGGCGCGGAGCGCATCGAGCTCCTCTCTGAGCTTCTCCACCTCGAGCGAGGTGAGGCGCTGGAGCCGCATTTCGAGAATGGCGTTCGCCTGCTTTTCGGAGAGCTCGAAGCTCGCGGTGAGCTTGGCACAGGCGTCGTTCTTGTCCGCCGATTCCTTGATGATACGGATGACTTCGTCGATGTTGGCAAGCGCCAAGACGAGCCCCGAGACGATGTGGGCGCGCTCCTCCGTCTTGCCGAGGTCGAACTTCGTCCTGCGGACGATGACTTCCTTCTGGTGGTCGAGGTAGTAGGCGAGGATGTCGCGCAGGTTGAGGTAGCGCGGCTCGGTGCCGTTCTCGACGAGGGCGAGGAGGATGATCCCGTCCGAGACCTGCAAATTGGTGTGCTTGTACAGGGTGTTGAGGACGACCTGCGCGTTCGCCTCCTTCTTGCATTCGATGACGATGCGAAGCCCCTCTCTGCCGCTCTCGTCGCGCACGTCCGCAATGCCCTCGACGCGCTTATCCTTGACGAGGTCGGCGATCTGGACGACGAGCTGCGCCTTGTTGACCTGATAGGGAATTTCGGTGACGATGATGCGGCTCCGCGCGTTCGCGCCCGTGCCGTGCTCCTCTATCTCGCACTTGGAGCGGATGACGATGTTCCCCTGCCCCGTGCGGTATGCCTTGCGGATCCCGCTCCTGCCCATGATGACGCCGCCCGTCGGGAAATCGGGCGAGGGAATGTATTCCATGAGCTCGTCGACGGTGATGTCGGGATTGTCGATCATCGCGACCGTACCGTCGATGACCTCGGCGAGGTTGTGGGGCGGAATGTTCGTCGCCATGCCGACCGCGATGCCGTCCGAGCCGTTGACGAGAAGGTTGGGGAAGCGGGCGGGAAGCACCGCGGGCTCCATCTCGATCCCGTCGAAGTTGGGGAAGAAATCCACCGTCTCCTTGTCGAGGTCGCGGAGCATTTCGGCGGCGAGCTTGGTGAGGCGCGCCTCGGTATAGCGCATTGCCGCGGGCGGGTCGCCGTCCACCGAGCCGAAGTTGCCATGCCCGTCGACAAGCGGGAAGTTGATGGAGAAGTCCTGCGCGAGGCGGACGAGGGCGTCGTACACCGAACTGTCGCCATGGGGGTGGAATTTACCCATGACGTCACCGACGATACGGGCACACTTGCGGTATGCCTTGTCGTTGTAGAGTCCCATCTCGTGCATGGCATAGAGAATGCGGCGGTGGACGGGCTTCAACCCGTCCCTGACGTCGGGAATGGCGCGGGACTTGTTCACCGCCATCGCATAGGCGATGAAGGAACGTTTCAGTTCGTCGTTGACCTCGATGTCGAGGACCTTCGTCATCGCGAGCGTCTTTTTGAATTCTTCGGTGAGCTCGGGGCTCGTTTCGCGTTTTGCCATATTCGGCTCCTTTTATGATTTTTGAGTTACGTTTGGGCTATGTTTGGGTTATGTCGGACTTCGTTTTGGATTACCGAGGTCTCCTCTCGGCGCCCCCGCGAGGGGAAATTTCGGCGCGCTATGCCGACCAACTCGGCGCCCCCCGCGAGGGGAAATTTCGGCGCTCCTTGCCGACTGCCTCGGCGCCCCCTTGAGGGGGAGCTGTCACGGCTGCCCTTGCCGTGACGGAGGGGGTGTCATAACAACCCTATCTTCAACAAAATATCCGCTTTCACGCTATCGAATTGTTCGTTGATCTCTCTGTTCGTATATCTCACCACATGAACTCCGCGCTCTTCAAAGAATGCCGTTCTCCGCGCGTCGTATTGCTGTTGTTCATCATCAAAGTGTTGCGACCCATCCAATTCGATCACAAGCGACGCAGAGCCGCAATAGAAATCCGCAATGTAGGGACCCAAGACTTTTTGCCGGACAAACCGAACGGGCAAATTGTGCAGGAATGTATACCAGAGCTTCCGTTCCTCTTCCGTCATGCTTTTGCGCATTTCACGCGCCCGACCGATCAATTTCGGATTATAGAATTCGTTCATATTCGAGAATGAGGAGACTACACCCCTTTCGGCGCGCAAGGACGGCGCGCCACTTTCCCCTCAAGGGGACAGCAAGGGAGATGGGGTGCGCGGGTCTCAACAAGGAGAAAGCAAAGAAAAAAGTTTTCGTCGCTCCCTTTCTCTCGGCACCCCTTTGATAACGAATCACATCGCTTCATGCCGACCAACTCGGCACCCCTTTGATGGGGTCGGCGCTCCTTGCCGACCAACTTGGCGCCCCCTCGAGGGGCACCGAAGGCGTACCCGCAGGGTTGAGCTGTCACGGCTGCCCTTGCCGTGACGGAGGGGGTGTCATAATAAAGTCGACCTCATTTCAATCACCCCTTTCGGCGCGAAAGGACATCGCGCCACTTTCAGCGCAAGGCACGCCTACGGCGCCCTCAAGGGGACAGCGAGGGACGAAATAACCACCCCCGAAGGACAGCCGAAAGAAGTTCGACGGGAGTTCAGATATCCAAATCGGTCACCAGCGTGGCGTTCTCTTCGATGAACTTGCGGCGGAGGGCGGGGCTTTCGCCCATGAGGAGATTGAACATCTTGTCCGCCTCGACGGCATCCTCCATCGAGACCTTGATGAGGGTGCGGGTGGCGGGGTTCATCGTCGTCTCCCACAGCTGTTCGGTGCTCATCTCGCCGAGACCCTTATACCGCTGATACTCGACGCGGTTGTTGTTCGCGGCGTCAAAGAGCGTCTTTTCCTCCTCCGAATAGAGGTACACGTCCTCATTCTTCCCCTTGACGTTCGCCTTGTAGAGCGGGGGCTTGGCGGAATACACGTGCCCGTGCTCGATGAGAGGGCGCATGTAGCGGAACAGGAAGGTTAAGAGCAGAATGCGGATATGCGCGCCGTCGACGTCGGCATCCGTCATCGAAATGATCCTGTCGTAGCGGAGCTTGCTCTCGTCGAAGTCGTCCAGAATGCCGCAGCCGAAGGCGGTGATCATCGCCTTGATCTCGGCGTTCTCGAGGGCGCGGTTGAGCCGCACCTTCTCGACGTTCAAAATTTTGCCGCGGAGGGGCAGGATCGCCTGAAATCTCCTGTCTCTGCCCTGCTTGGCGGTGCCGCCTGCGGAGTCTCCCTCGACGATGTAGATCTCGCACAGCTCGGGGCGGCGGTCCGAACAGTCGGCGAGCTTGCCGGGGAGCGTCGTCGTCTCGAGGGCGCCCTTCCGCCGCGTGAGTTCGCGGGCGTTCCGTGCGGCGTCGCGCGCCTTCTGCGCCGTGATACACCGCAGGACGAGCTCGCGCGCCTCGGAGGGATGTTCCTCGATGTAGGTGCCGAATTCGTCCGCCACAGCCTTGTTGACGAAGGGACGCATGAAGGAGTTGTTGAGCTTATCCTTGGTCTGCGACTCGAACTGGGCGTCCTCGAGCTTGACGGAGACGACCGCCGTAATCCCCTCGCGGACGTCCTCGCCCGTGAGTTTATCCGTTTCCTTTAAGATATTCAGCTTTCTGCCCGCGTCGTTGATGACCTTGGTGAGGGCGAGCTTGAGCCCTTCGACGTGCGTTCCGCCGTCGATGGTGTTCACGTTGTTCGCGTACGAGTAGATGACCTCGTTATAGCTGTCGTTGTATTGGATGGCGATCTCGCAGACCGTCGTGCCGTCCTGCGCCTCGAAGTACAGGGGCTCGGGGAAGAGCACTTCCTTGCCGTCGTTGAGCTCGGAGACGAGCTCGCGGATCCCCCCCTCGTAGCAGAAGCGGTCCGTCCGCTCCTTCTCGCCGCGGCGGTCGGTGAGCGTGATGGCGAGCCCCTTGTTGAGGAAGGCGAGCTCCTTTAGGCGGACCTTGAGCGTCTCGTACTTGAAGACGACCGTCTCGAAGATCTCCGCGTCGGGGAAGAAGGTGACTTTGGTGCCCGTCCTGTCGGTGTCGCCGACGATGTGCAGTTCGCGCTGCGGCACGCCGCGGTTGTACGTCTGCTTGTAGACGTGCCCGTTCTGGTAGACTTCGACGTCGAGCCATTCGGAGAGCGCGTTGACCGCCTTCACGCCGACGCCGTGCAGCCCCGACGAGACCTTGTAGCCCGAGTCGCCCCCGAACTTCCCGCCCGCGTTGACCTTGGTGAACACGACCTCGACGGTGGAGATGCCCTCCTTGGGGTGGATCTCGGTGGGAATGCCGCGCCCGTTGTCCTCGACGGTGCAGCTCCCGTCCGCGTTCACGGTGACGTCCACGCGGTCGCAATAGCCAGCGAGCGCCTCGTCGATGGAGTTGTCGACGACTTCGCTGACGAGGTGGTGAAGCCCCTTCTCGTCCGTCGAACTGATGTACATGCCGGGGCGCTTCCTGATGTGTTCGAGCCCGTCGAGCACCTGAATTTGTTCCGCGCCGTAAGCGCCCTCTACTTTTTCGGACATATTCGCTCCCATTCCTTGTGTTCTGCGCACGTTTCGCGTGCGCGCATAATGCGCGCGCGCACGCGCGCGTCGGTGAGGTTATTATATCATAAGACCGCGGAAATGTAAAACGAATTTCCGCGGTTTTGAAAAGTTTTCAACAAAAAAGCCGCCGTTCGGGCGGCAAAATTCCAAATTTAATCGGGCAAGAGCTCGCGGGCGAGCGAAAGGAGCTCCTCCGTGGAGGCGGTAGCGAACAGCCGCTGCTTGCCCCTTGCCGCCCCGCGGCTCCCGCGGAGGTAGAACGCCGCCATCTTGCGCATGAAGACGAGGGCGAACCGCTCGCCGTACAGCGCGCGCGTCTCCTCCGCCTCGCGCAGAAAGAGGGCGAGAAGGGATGGCTTCTCCTCCCCCGTGAACTCGCAAAACACGCGCGGGTTGTACAGTGCGGCGCGGGCGATCATCACCCCGTCGGCGCCCGTGCGCTCCATCATCTTTTCGGCGTCCTTTCTGTTCCACACCCCGCCGTTGGCGATGACGGGAACGGAGACCGCGTTCTTCGCCGCTGCGATCTGCCCATAGTCGGGCGGACCCGCGTAGATTTTTTCGCGCGTCCTGCCGTGCACGGTGAGCATGCACGCCCCCGCGCCCGCGAACCGCTTGGCGTACTCCGCGGCATGCTCTTCCCCCTCCCGCACGCCGATGCGGAACTTGACGGAGATCCGCTTCCCGCTCTTTGCGCATTCGGAGATAATTTTCTCGGCGAGGGGGAGATCCTCGAGAAGGGCGCTTCCCTCCCCGTTCTTCACGATCTTGGGCATGGGGCAGCCCATGTTGATGTCGACAAGGTCGAAGGGGGCGAGCGCCTCGCTCTCGCACGCCTCGCGCATGAGGGCGGGGTCGGAGCCGAAGATCTGCGCCGCAACGGGCACCCCTTTCGCCCCCTCGCGCATGAGAGCGGGGTCGGCGATGTTCTGCGCCGAGGTGGACACCCCTTTCGCCCCCTCGCGCATGAGGGCGGGGGCGGCGATGTTCTGCGCCGAGGCGGACACCCCTTTCGCCCCCTCGCGGGGGCACTTTCCCCTCAAGGGGACAGCAAGGGGGGCGTCCGGCGTTTCTCCCTCAAGGAAATCGTCGGGGAAGCGGGACAGGAGGAGCTGCTTGGTCTCCTCGCTCCCGTAGTGGAGCCCCTTCGCGCTCACCATCTCGGTGAAGGTGAGCCCTGCCCCGAGACCCGTGCACATGGCGCGGAAGGGCAGGTTGGTATACCCCGCCATGGGTGCGAGGAATACGTTGTTCGGGCATACCATGCCCGCGATGTCAAGCGCGTGCAGCATCCTTCGCCCGCCTGTAATAGCCGCGCCATTCCTCGTCCGAGAGCGCGTTCGGATCCTTGCCGTCCGAAAGCACGAGCGCCTCGAACGCCGTATACCGCGCTTGCACCTTTTTCACCGCATCGAGGAGGGACATCTCGCAGTCTGCCCCGACGTATCTGCCGAGCCACGCCATGCACATCAAAACGTCGCCGAGCTCGTCCGAGACCGCCGCCTTGTCGCCCGCGGCGAACGCCGCCATGAGCTCCGCATATTCCTCCCGCAGCTTCTTTTCGATATTTTCGCGCGAACAAAAATCCCAGCCGCCCTTTGCAACGCGCTTTACGATCTTCTGCGCCCGAAGAAGGGCGGGGAAGCATGCGGGCACGTCGTTCACGGCGTCCGAATAGGTCGTCTGATGTTTTTCCGCCATCTTGTTCCTGTCCCAGACGGAGAGCGCCCCCTCGGCATTCTCCGCCCTGTCCCGCCCGAAGATGTGCGTGTGCCGCGTGATGAGCTTTTCGCAGAGGGCGGTCAGCATGTCGCTCACAGTGAAGGAGCCCCGCTCCTCCTCCATGAGCGAATGAAAGACGGACTGCATGAGGACGTCCCCCGCCTCCTCGCAGATCTTGTCGGGGTCGTCCGCGTCGATGGCGTCGACGAGCTCGTACGCCTCCTCGATGGCATTGATGCGGATGCTTTGGTGCGTCTGCACCTTGTCCCACGGGCAGCCGTCGGGGGCGCGCAGGCGGCGCATGACGGCGACGAAGTCGTCGAAGGTGTACTTCTTCTTTTCAAGAAGGGGCTGCCGAAAGAGGACGAGCCCCGCGGGGGACTTCCGTTTTCGGTCCGCCTCGAAGAGCGGGATGCGCTCCCCCTTCCCCTCCGCGACGTACAGCGCGGGCGCCTCGTCGCCGAACCGCTCCGAAAGGAGCAGCTTGACGTCCGCAACGTTGTCCTCGGTGATGTCGTACACGACGAGCGGGAGCGCGAGCTCCTGCCCCTTCAGCGAGAACGCCGAACAGGCGGTGTAGCCGCCCTCGAGCCCCGCCGCCGCCGCAAAATAGGACGCTTTGGAGCCCCCGTCGACAAAGTCCACGCCGCGCATTCCGAGAAGGAGACACGCCGCCGTGTCCTCGCAGACGCTCCCGTCCACGCAGTAGCACACGTGCCGTCCTCCCCTTTGCCGCCGTTTCAGCTCCGCGGCGACCTTGCGCGCGAAGGTGTCGTAGGTGCGGCTCTTTTCGTAGAGGTCGTCGAAGGACGAATGGGAAATCCCCTCGTCATCGAGCGTTTTACCCAATGCCTCCGTCCGCACGAACACTTCGTCCGCCGAGAGAAGGATCTCCCTCCCCCGACGGGACAGCCCGCCCCGCTCCGTTCCAAGACTTACGATGGTGATCACGTTCTTTCTCCCGTTTGCTCTTTCTCACAGTATAGAACAAATCGAGGAAAAAAGCAACCAGATAGCACGCATTTGCCGCAATCGCCGCCCCGCCGACGGAGAGCGCGGGGTCGGAGACGAGCAAAAATTCGAGGGCGAGCTTCACGAGCACTGCGACCGCCATCGAGCTTGCCGCGCGCCCCGCCCGCCCCATTCCCGTGAGGCACGCCGAGAGCGTGTTGACCCCAGCAAGCGTCGCCGCCGAGACGGAGTGCAGCCGCACGAGCGAGACGAGCGTCTCCGCATCGGCTTCGGACAGCGCGGGATACAGGAGCTTCACGGCGGGGCGGGCAAAGAGGAAGAGCCCCGCGGCGCAGGGGACGGCAAAGAGCAGGGTGAGCGCGAGCGATGTGAGGGCGCGTTCCCTTCCCCCCGCCCCGTCCCCGCGCGCCATATGGGCGGCAACGGCGGGCACCGTCGCCGCGACGAGCCCGCTGCACACCGCGGAGGGAAGTCCCGCGAGCGCCGCCGCCCCGCCCGAGAACAGCCCGTAGAGCGAGACGGCGCGGTCCGTATACCGCGAGAGCAGCCGCACGACGACGATGCTGTCCGCCGTGTGCGAGAGGGGCAGAAGGGACGCCGCCGCCATCACGGGAAGAGCGGAGAAAAAAATCGAGGACGGGGTGTGCTTCCGCCGCAGAACGGGCACCTTGGGCTCGCCGCGGTACCTTCTCCACAGAAGGAGCAGGGCGGCGAACTCGGACAGCGTGACCGCCCCGAGCGCCGCGACCGCCGCCCCCGCGGGGTCGTCCCGCTTCAGCGTCGCAAACAGCAGCCCCGCGCACGCCTTGACCGCCTGCTCGGCGATCTCCGAACGGGCGGTCGGCGCCATGTCCCCCTTCCCCTGAAAGTAGCCGCGGAGCACGGCGATGAGCGCGACGGGCAGGACGGCGGGCGCGAGGGCGAGGTAGCAGGGAAGAAGGGCGCTCTCCCCCTGCCATGCGCTCATGAGCCCCGCGAGCGCCGCCATGGCGAGCGTCCCCATGAGCCCCAAGACGGCGAAGAGGCGGAGCGCCGTGCCCGTGAGGCTTCTCCCCTCCCGCCCCGCGGCGATCTCCCCCGCGAGCAGGCGCGAGAACGCCGAAGGGACGCCCACCGACGAGAAGGTGAGCGCCACGCAGAACAGCGGATACGCCATCTGGTACAGCCCCGTGCCGTATCCGCCGAGCAGCGACGAGAGCGGAATGCGGTAGAGCGCCCCCACCCCCTTCGCGATGAGCCCGCCGAGGGAGAGGACGGCGGCGCTCCTCAAAAATCCGTCGCGGCGGAAGAGGCGGCTCCCGCGGGAGCCGCGCCCCTCATTCAAACTGGTTGGCGATGATGTCCGCCGTGAGCCGCGCGAGCTTGACGGCGCCCGAGCCCATCACCGTCCCCTCCTCCGCCGAGAGAAGAATGACCGCGCCGAGGCAGTCCCCGCCCGCGACGATGGGCACGATGATCTCCGCCGTCACGGAGATGCCGCACTCCTCGCACACGTCCGCGATGTCTCCCCCCTCCGAGCGGTTGGCGAGATAGCTCGCGCGGGAGTTCATGATCTCCGTCATCTTCTCCGAGACCGTCTTTCCGACGAGGGCGCGCTTCCCCGTCCCCGCCGCCGCGAGCACCGTGTCGGTATCGCAGATGGCGGCAAGATAGCCGCTCTGCTCGTTGAGGGACTTCGCCGTCCCCTCCGCGAACCGCTCCACCGAGGCGATGGGCGAATACTTCTTCAGCATGAGCTCGTCGCGGTCGGTGAAGAGCTCCAAGGGGTCGCCCTCGCGGATGCGCAGCGTGCGCCGTATCTCCTTGGGAATGACGACGCGCCCGAGCTCGTCGATCCTCCGCACAATTCCCGTAGCCTTCATAACAAAAACCTCCGTATACGTTCAATATGCGGAGGCGTTCGTCGTTTTATTCGGTTTCGGCGGGCGTTTCCCCGCCCCATTCCTTCAAATTATGCGTATGGGGTCGGATATTCCGCGATGAGCGCGCGGAAGGCGGGCAGGCTCCTCTCGATGACGGAGCGCGGCACGCAGTAGGAAATGCGGACGTATCCCCCCACCCCGAAGCTGTCGGACGGGACGAGAAGGAGCTCCCTTCTCTTTGCCCGCTCGCAGAAGGCGGAGGCGTCCCTTTCGGGCGACTGCACGAAGAGGTAGAACGCGCCCTCGGGCTCGATGAGGCGGTAGCCCGCCGCGCGGAGGGCATTTGCGAGAAGGTCGCGGTTGGCGCGGTATTCGCCGACGTCCGCCGACTTGCCGAGGCACGCCGCGGCGACGCGCTGAAAGAGGGCGGGCGCACACACGAAGCCGAGGCTCCTGCCCGCGCCGCACACCGCCGAGAACACGTCCTCCGCGCCCGCACAGCGGGGGGAGACGGCGATATAGCCGATGCGCTCCCCCGCGAGCGAGAGGGACTTGGAGAAGGAGTACAGCACGAGGGTGTTCTCGTAGACCGCCATGGGGTGGACGGGCGGCGCACCGTAGCACAGTTCGCGGTAGGGCTCGTCGGCGAAAAGGTAGACGGGCTCGCCGGATTCGCGGCTCTTTTCGCGGAGAATTTCGCCGAGCGCGCGCATTTCCGCCTCCGTGTACACCGCGCCCGTGGGATTATTGGGGGAGTTGACGAGGACGGCGCGCGTCCGCTTCCCGATTGCGGCGGCGATGGCGGGAAGGTCGGGGCGGAAGGAAGCGTCCGTCGGCACGGGAACGAGCACGGCTCCCGCATTCCGCGCAAAGATTTCGTATTCGGGGAAGTAGGGCGCGGGCACGACGATCTCGTCCCCCGCGCGGCAGAGCGCCTTCATCGAGACGGTGAGGGACGCCGCCGCCCCGCACGTCATGTACACGAGGGACGCGGACATGGGCACGCCGAATTGCGTCCCGATGTAGGAAGCGACCGCCTCGCGCACGGCGGGGTCCCCCGCCGCCGACGTGTAGCCGTGCAGCCGTTCCGCGGGGACCTCGCGGAGAAGGCGGGAAATTTCTTCCCGCACGCAGGCGGGCGCGGGCACCGAGGGGTTGCCGAGCGAGAAATCAAAGACGTTTTCGGCGCCGATCTCCCCTTTGCGCGCGTTTCCGTACTCGAAGAGCTCGCGGATGGCGCTGCGCTCCTCGCCGAGTTGTTTCATTTCGGGATTCAACCTGTTCCTCCTTTCCCGTTCGGGAGTTTACAAGATCTTCTTCAAGAATTGACCCGTGTAGCTCGTCTCGCAGGCGGCGATCTCCTCGGGGGTGCCCGTTGCGACGATCTCCCCGCCGCCGTCTCCCCCCTCGGGACCCAAGTCGATGATGTGGTCGGCGACCTTGATGACGTCCAAGTTGTGCTCGATGACGAGCACGGTGTTCCCGCCGTCGCGGAGTTTTAGAAGAATGTTGACGAGCTTTTGCACGTCGAAGCTGTGCAGACCCGTCGTCGGCTCGTCGAGAATGTAGAACGTCTTGCCCGTCGAGCGCTTGGAGAGCTCGGTCGCAAGCTTCACCCGCTGCGCCTCGCCGCCCGAGAGGGTCGTCGCGCTCTGCCCGAGCTTGATATAGCCGAGCCCGACCTCGAACAGCGTCCTCATCTTGTTGTAGATGGAGGGCAGGCTCTTGAAGAACTCGCACGCCTCCTCCACCGTCATGTCGAGGACGTCGGAGATGGTCTTGCCCTTGTAGCGGACCTCGAGCGTCTCGCGGTTGTACCGCTTCCCGCCGCACACCTCGCAGGGGACATACACGTCGGGCAGGAAGTGCATTTCGATCTTCATGATCCCGTCGCCCTCGCAGTTTTCGCACCGCCCGCCCGCGACGTTGAAGGAGAACCTTCCCGCCTTGAAGCCGAGCGCCTTGGCGTCGGGCGTGGCGGCGAAGAGCTCGCGGATGGCGGTGAACACCCCCGTGTAGGTGGCGGGGTTGGAGCGGGGCGTCCGCCCGATGGGCGACTGGTCGATGGCGATGACCTTGTCGAAGTACTCCACGCCGCGGAATTCGCCGCTGTTCCCCGTGGGGAGCCGCGACCCGTTCAGGCGGTTGGAGAGGACGGGATAGATGATTTCATTGACGAGGGAGCTCTTTCCCGAGCCGCTCACCCCCGTGACGACGGTGAGGAGCCCCGCGGGGATCTCCGCCGTGATGCCCTTCAGGTTGTTCTGGCGGCAGTTTTCGACGACGAGATACCGTCCGTCCTTCTCCTTCCGCATGGCGGGAACGGGGATCTTCCGCCGCCCCGCGAGGTAGTCGCCCGTGATGGAGCCCGACGTGTTCATGATGTCCTCCGCCGTGCCGCACGCGACGACCTCGCCGCCGTGCACCCCCGCGCCGGGACCGATGTCGACGATGTAGTCCGCCGCCCGCATGGTCTCCTCGTCGTGTTCGACGACGATGAGGGTGTTGCCGAGGTCGCGGAGCCCCTTCAGGGAATCGAGCAGGCGCGAATTGTCGCGCTGGTGGAGCCCGATGGAGGGCTCGTCGAGAATGTACAGCACGCCCGTGAGGGCGGAGCCTATCTGCGTGGCGAGGCGGATGCGCTGGCTCTCCCCGCCCGAGAGAGTCGCGGCGCTCCGCGAGAGGGTGAGATAGTCGAGCCCGACCCCGATGAGAAATTCGATGCGCGCGCGGATCTCCTTCAGAATGACGTCGGCGATGGCGTGCTGGGTGGGCGAGAGCTCGAGGCGGGACAGGAACGCCTTTAAGGAAGAGACGGACATCTCGCACACCTCGGCGATGTTCTTGCCCCCGACCGTGACGGCGAGCGCCTCCTTTTTGAGCCGCTTCCCGTGGCAGGCGGGGCAGTCGGAGGTGCGCATGTACCGCTCGATGTCCCACTTCACGCCGACCGAACTCGTCTGGTTGTAGCGGCGCTGCAGGTTGTTGACAAAGCCTTCCCATGCCGCCTTATACGTCGAATGGAAGGACTTCGTCGCGTACTCCATGTCGATTTTTTCGCCCCCATTCCCATACATGAGAAGATTGAACACCCAATCGGGCAGGTCCTTCACGGGGACGTCGAGGGAGAACTTGTAGTGCCGTGCGAGCGCGCCGAGGTACATCTGCGTGACGGTGGAGCTGTCGAGGTTCCACCCGCTGATGCGGATCGCGCCCTCGCGCAGGCTCAACGTGCGGTCGGGGCAGATGAGGTCGGCGTCCACCGACTGTTTGAAGCCGAGCCCCGAGCATTCGGGACAGGCGCCCCACGGCGTGTTGAAGGAGAAGAGCCGCGGCTCGATCTCCTCGATGGAGATGCCGCAGTCGGGGCAGGCGTAGCGGGAGGAATACAGCGTCTCGGTGCCGTCGCAGTCGATGATGACGAGCCCGTCCGAGAGCTTGAGCGCCGTCTCGATGCTCTCGGTGAGCCGCTTTAGGACGCTCTCCCGCATCACGAGGCGGTCGATGACGACGGAGATGTTGTGCTTGACGTTCTTGTCGAGCGAAATTTCCTCCTGCAAGTCGTACACGATGCCGTCGATCTTCACGCGGGCATAGCCGCTCTTGCGGTACCCCGCGAGTTCCTTTTTATATTCCCCCTTCTTGCCGCGGATGACGGGCGCCGTGACGAGCAGCTTGCTCCCCTCGGGCATGGTCATCACGAGGTCGGCGATCTCGTCCACCGTCTGCCGCCGTATCTCCCGCCCGCATTTGGGGCAGTGGGGAACGCCGACCCGCGCGAAGAGAAGGCGGAGATAGTCGTAGATCTCCGTCACCGTCCCCACCGTCGAGCGGGGGTTGTGCGATGTCGTCTTCTGGTCGATGGAGATGGCGGGCGAGAGCCCCTCGATGAGCTCCACGTCGGGCTTTTCCATCATGCCGAGGAATTGGCGCGCGTACGAGGAGAGGCTCTCCATGTACCGCCGCTGTCCCTCCGCGAAGATGGTGTCGAAGGCGAGCGTGCTCTTCCCCGAGCCCGAGAGCCCCGTGAATACGGTGAGCGTCCCGCGCGGAATGCGCACGTCGATGTTTTTCAGATTGTTTTCCTTTGCTCCTTTGATGATGATCTCGTCCATGTGTCCGCCTATGAAACCTGCAATGAGATGATGTGGGCGAGGGCGGAGGCGATCTGTCTCCAATCGGCGCCCGCGTACCGCACCTCATGCGCCCGCGCAATGTTGTGTTTTCCCACCGCGAGCACGGCGGAGACCCCGAGCTCCTGCGCGCGGAGGCAGGTCTCGAGGCTGTCGTCCACGATGGCGCCGATCCCGTGTTCCAAGCAATACGCGCCCTTGTCGTCGCATTCGGCGACGAGTTCGTCGTACGGGATCCTTCTCTTTTCGAGCCAATCGCGGCTGATCTTTTCGGGGTTGATAAACCAAGACTTGGGGCGGGACGTGAGAATGACGACCTCGTGCCCCGCCTCGCGGAGGGAGCCGAGCACTTCGCGCGCGCCCCGCCGTGCGGGCGCCTCGGTGAAGGCGGCGACCCCGCCGTTCTTGATGAATTCGAGCACGTCGGGAAGCCGCCAGTCATAGACCTTCACGAACATGTTGGAGTTCGCGTCCGCGATGTGAAAGGGCAGATTTTTCCGCGCGATGTACGCGCCCGCCGTCCCCACGCGGTCCACGACGTTGAGGGTATCGTCGATATCTACTGCGATCTTCAACTCAATTTCCTCCCTGCTTCCGCAGCCTCTTCCGAAGCTCCGCGATCCGCTCGCGGATCTCGATGGCGCGCTCGAAGTCGAGCGCGTTGGACGCCACCTTCATGAGCGCCTTCAGCTTTTCGATCTCCTCGGGGATCTCCTTTAGGGTGAGGTCGTCCTCCCGCTTTGCCTTGCCCGTGATGGCGAGGGTGGAGCGGACTTCCTTCACGATGGTGCGGGGCACGATGCCGTGCGCCTCGTTGTATGCCTGCTGTTTTTCGCGGCGGCGGTTGGTCTCGCCGATGGCGCGCTCCATGCTGCCCGTCATCTCGTCCGCGTACATGATGACCCTGCCCTCGGCGTTCCGAGCCGCCCGACCGATGGTCTGAACGAGGGAAGTCTCGCTGCGGAGGAACCCCTCCTTGTCGGCGTCGAGAATGGCGACGAGCTTCACCTCGGGCAGGTCCAGCCCCTCGCGGAGCAGGTTGATGCCGCACAGCACGTCGAACTCGCCCGAACGGAGACCGTTCACGATGTCAATGCGCTCCATGGCGTCGATGTCCGAGTGCATGTACCGCACCTTGATGCCCCCCTCCTTCATGTAGTCGGTGAGGCTCTCCGCCATGCGCTTGGTGAGCGTGGTGACGAGCACCCTCCCGCCCGAGGAGACGACGGTGCGGATCTCGGAGACGAGGTCGTCGATCTGCCCCTTCGTCGGCTTGACGGTGACGGGCGGGTCCAAGAGCCCCGTCGGGCGAACGAGCTGTTCGACGACCTGCCCCGCAATGGAGAGCTCGTAGGGGGCGGGCGTCGCCGAGACGCAGATGAGCTGGGGCACCCGCTCGTCGAATTCCTCGAAGGTGAGGGGGCGGTTGTCGAAGGCGGACTTCATGCGGAAGCCGTACTCGACGAGGTTGGTCTTTCTCGCAAAGTCGCCGTTGAACATCGCCCGTATCTGCGGAATGGTCATGTGGCTCTCGTCGATAAAGACGAGGAAGTCCTTCGGGAAGTAGTCGAGGAGGGTGAAGGACGGCTCGCCGGGGCTCCTCCCGTCGAAGTAGCGGGAGTAATTTTCGATGCCCGAACAGTAGCCGATCTCGCGGATCATCTCGAGGTCGTGCTCCGTCCGCTGGCGGAGCCGCTGCGCCTCGAGAAGTTTCCCCGCGTCCTCGAACGCCTTCACCTCGCCCTCGAGGTCCTCTGCTATCATCGAGAGGGCGGAGCCGAGCTTTTCGCTCCCCACGGCGTAGTGGCTCGCGGGGAAGATGACGGTGTGCTTGAGCTCGGAGAGGAGCTTGCCCGTCGTCACGTCCTCTTCCGAAATGCGCTCGATCTCGTCGCCGAAGAAGTCGACTCGGATGGCGACTTCGGAGTTGGATGCGGGGAAGATCTCGACGACGTCCCCCCGCACGCGGAAGGTGGAGCGCTTGAAGTCGATGTCGTTGCGGGAATACTGGATATCCACGAGCCGCGAGAGGAGCTCGTTCCTATCCATTCTGTCCCCGGGGCGGATGGAGACGCCGAGGCGGAAGAACTCCTCGGGCGCGCCCAAGCCGTAGATGCACGAGACGGAGGAGACGACGATGACGTCGTCCCGCTCCCCCAGCGAGCACGTCGCGGCGTTGCGGAGCTTGTCGATCTCGTCGTTCATCGACATATCCTTCTCGATGTAGGTGTCCGTCGAGGGAATGTAGCTCTCGGGCTGGTAGTAGTCGTAGTATGAGACGAAGAATTCCACCCTGTTCTCGGGGAAGAATTCGCGGAATTCATTGCACAGCTGCGCCGCAAGCGTCTTGTTGTGCGCGATGACGAGCGCGGGGCGCCCGACGTTTTGGATGACGTTTGCCATCGTGAACGTCTTTCCGCTCCCCGTCACCCCCACGAGCACCTGTGCGCGGATGCCGTCCTTCACGCCCTCGGTGAGCGCGCGGATCGCCTCGGGCTGGTCGCCCGTCGGCTCGAACGGCGCATGCAGTTTGAAGTCAAAATGTTCCATAGTCAAAAGAGCACAAACATTCGTTTGTGCCCATTGTAGCGCATCGGACGGAAAAAGTCAATCCTTTTACGAGAAAATCGCTTTGAGCACCATGCCGACGACGAAGGTGACGACGGCGCCGAGGACGGCGAGCCCCACCTTGAACCACACCTTCCGCTTGAGCTGTTTGTCCGCGCGCTCGTAGTTGAGCCCCTCGGAAAGGAGATGGATGACGTACATCTTTTCCCCCTTCCGCTCGGTGCGGACGACCTCGAAGTAGCCGTCCATCTCGAGGCCCTTTAAGAGCCCGTCGAGCTTTTCGGCGTCGTACTTCCGCTTGGGCGGAAGGGCAGCGAGGAGCTCCTCGGGGGAGACGAGCACGCGCTCCTTCTTTCCCGCGAATCCGAGCACGCATTCGATGACTTCCTTCTCGTTCCGGTTCAATTTGTCGCTGATCATGCTCCCCTCCTAAAACAAAAACGTGATGAGAAGCCACACGGTGACGGAGCCGAGAAAGGCGCCCAAAAAGGCGCCGAGCGCCGTCATGAGAATGGTATCGCGGCGGCGGCGGAAGGCGGTCCCCTTCGCTTCCTTTGCATTTTCAAAGTACATTCTGCCCTCGGGAAGGGTGCACACGCAGTACACCCCCTCCTCCGCATAGCGGATGTCGATATATTTGTGCTCCTCGAGGTAGTGCATCATCTGCGCGAGCCCCTCGGTGTCCGTGCCCATGCGGGCGGGAAAGGCGCCGAGCAGCTCCTCTTCCTCCACGATCTTGTAACTTCCCTCCGCGCACAGCTCGTTGATCTTGGCGAGCAATGCGCCCGTTCTCTTGTCTAACATGGTCTGCTCCGTTCCGCCTTACCCGAACAGGGCAATGAGCGGATTCGTATCATACAGTTTTGCGCACAGCGGCGAGGAGCGGAACAGCTCCCCGAGCGTGCCGAAGAGCTCTGTCACCCCGTCCGCGAGGCTCTCGAGCCCGTCGATGCCCGCGAGGGCGTCATAGAGCACGCCGTCCGCAAGCAGCGCCGTGCCGAAGTAGGTGCCGAGCACGAGGGCGAGAAGGACCGCCGTGTACAGGATACACACGATGGTTCCGTCGATGAACCCGATGACGCGCACCGAATTGATCTTCTTGATGAGAAAGTTGAGGAGCGCCCCGAACAGCATGGTGACCGCAAAGAACACGGCGAACACGAGGAGCGCGGCGATCCCGAAGCCGAGCACGGACGCGACCGCACGGTGAAGGAAGCCGAACAGCCCCGCGAGCCAACCCGTGAACGACTGCATGAACCCCACCTGCCACGTGAAGAACACCGCCCCCACAAACGAGGCGAAGGTCATCGCGAACATGAGAAGGTAGAAGATCGCGCGGAGCAGCCCGAGGCGGAAGCCCGCCCGCATGAAGAGAAGGAGGGCGGCGACGAGGAAGAGATCCCCCGCGTACCCGATGAGCGTCTCCACGACGGGGATTTCGACGGAGAACACGCCGAACGTCTCGAGCGCGGCGAGCGCGAAGAGCCCCGGCACGGCGACCGTGCAGAGGAGCGCGAGCACGGCGGCGACCCCGCCGAACACGCGGTTCAAAATGCGGAGCGCCTTCCCCGCGGGGCGGCGGCGGGGCGAGAAGATGATGTTCCGCCCGATCCCGCCCGCGGCGAGCACGGCGGCGACGATGAGGGTGAGCCCGCCCGCCTGCAGCGAGAAGTCCGCAATCTCGTTCCCCGTCTCGGGCAAAAGATCCAAAAGAAGGGTGAGGAAAAAGGCAACGGGGAGCTGGATCCCGATCCACGTCACGCGCGAGAATTTGCGGAGGGCGCCATACAGAGCGGCGAGCAGCACGAGAACGCCCGCCGCACTCGCCGCGATGGGCACGATCACCGATGTTTCTACAAGGAGTCCGTACAACTGATTACCCTCTTACTTGTTGAAATTGTCCTTCAAGGAGACGATCTCGGAGAGGACGAGCTTGCCGCCCTCCGTGCATTTCTTGTAATATCCCGTGCGGAGGAGCTGGAACGCCTCGCCGTCGGGCGCTTCCGCGAGGAAGGGCTCCGCCTTCGCCGCGAAAACGTGTTCGCTCTCGGGGTTCATGCGCTCCGAGAAGTCCTGCCCCGCATAGTCGGCGTCGCGGAGAAGGTGCTCGTACTGCTTGAGCTCGGCGTCGACGCACGTCTCCGCATTCACCCAATGCAGCACCCCCTTCGCCTTGATCCCGCTCGCGTCGCTCCCCGAGCGGCTCTCGGGAATGTAGGTGCAGCGGAGCTCGGTGACGTTCCCCGCTCCGTCCGTGACCGCCTCGTCGCAGCGGATGATGTATGCGTTCTTGAGTCGCGCGTACCCGCCGATCTTCAGACGGTGGTACTTGGGCGGCGGGTCAAGGGAGAAGTCGGAGCGCTCGATGAAGAGGCGCTTCCCGAACTTCACGGGGCGGACGCCCGCGTCCTCCTTGGTCTGGTTGACGGAGAAGGAGACGTCCTCCTCCCCCTCGTAGTTGGTGAGGGTGACGGGGAGCGGGTCGACGACCGCCATCGCGCGGGGTGCGTTGAGGTTGAGATAGTCGCGCACGACCGCCTCGAAGTAGCTTATCTCGCACTCCGAATTTGCCTTCGCGACGCCCGCACGCGCGCAGAAGTCGCGGATCGCCTCGGCAGGGATCCCGCGGTTGCGGAGCCCCGCGAGCGTGGGCATGCGCGGATCGTCCCACCCGTGCACCGTCCCCTCCTCGACGAGCTTCTTTAAGTACCGCTTGCTCATGACGAGGTTGGTGAGGTTGAGACGCGCGAACTCGATCTGCCGCGGCTTGGGGGAAAACCCGAGCTCGATGCCCACCCAGTCATACAGGGGGCGGTGATCCTCGAACTCGAGGGTGCACAGCGAATGCGTCACACCCTGCAAAAAGTCGCAGATGGGGTGCGCATAGTCGTACATGGGATAGATACACCACTTGTCCCCCGTGCGGTGGTGGGAGGTGTGGAGAATGCGGTAGATGACGGGGTCGCGCAGGTTGACGTTGGGGGACGCCATGTCTATCTTCGCGCGGAGACACTTCTCGCCG
>CANQAX010000013.1 GCA_947589235.1 uncultured Clostridia bacterium | reverse complement strand
GGGAACGGAATCCCAACGTGAAAGGGTAGGCCTTTCGGGCGGGAACGGAATCCCAACGTGAAAGGGTAGGCCTTTCGGGCGGGAACGGAATCCCAACGTGAAAGGGTAGGCCTTTCGAGATAGACGGCACGAAACGAGGTTTTTCTTCGAGGAGACATACAAGCAGAGGGCGGAGCGACCGCATTTGAGCCTTACCCTTCTCTGAAGGGGAAGGTGGCACGGCGTAAGCCGTGACGGATGGGGATGATGATATGACAATCAAATTTCATAATTCCGATTTGAGCGCTCGCGCCACGCAACTTCGCAAGGATGCAACAAAGGAAGAAAATAAGCTTTGGTATGATTTTCTGAAAAATCAACCATATCACTTCTGCCGACAGAAGGTCATCGGAAATTATATTGCCGACTTCTATTGTCCAAAGTACAAACTTGTGATCGAGTTGGATGGCTCACAACATTATGAGAGCGCAGGGGAGCAGCATGACCGACGAAGAGATGAATTTCTTGCTTCGCTCGGGCTCACCGTATTGAGATATTCCAATCTCGATATCAAAAGAAATTTTCACGGGGTATGTGCCGATATTCTTTCGCATATTACGTGAGAAAATTTTCAATCCCCACCACCGCCTTATGGCGGAGCCTCCCCTTTGGGAAAGGGTAGGCCTTACGGTCGGGAACGGAATCCCAACGCGAAAGGGTAGGTCTTTCGGGCGGGAGCGGAATCCCAACGTGAAAGGGTAGGCCTTTCGTGCGGGGTTTCAACGGAAATGTGTTAAATGTAAATGAGGTAACGGTATGAATTTATCTCCCA
Source organism: uncultured Clostridia bacterium (assembly GCA_947589235.1). Classification (GTDB taxonomy): domain Bacteria; phylum Bacillota; class Clostridia; order Christensenellales; family Borkfalkiaceae; genus Gallimonas. The sequence continues at coordinate 29,287 of CANQAX010000013.1, read as the reverse complement.
AACAGATCGTAAACGAACTCAATAAGCACATCATCGGGCAGGAGGAGGCGAAGAAGGCGGTCGCCATTGCTCTCCGCAACCGCTATCGCCGTGCGCAGCTCTCGCCCGAGCTCCGCGACGAGATCACCCCCAAGAACATCATCATGAAGGGTCCCACGGGCGTCGGCAAGACGGAGATCGCGCGTCGGCTCGCCAAACTCGTGAAGGCGCCCTTCGTCAAGGTCGAGGCGACAAAGTACACTGAGGTCGGCTACGTCGGCAAGGACGTCGAGGGCATGGTCCGCGACCTCGTCGAGTGCGCCGTCCGCCTCGTGAAGGACGAAAAGACGGCGGAGGTCTCCGTCAAGGCAACGGACGTCGCCGAGGGCAAGATGGTGAAGATCCTCGCCGAGCTCAAGAAGAACGACCGCGGCGAGACCCCGCGCGAGCTCTTCGAGTCCAATCTTCTCGACTCCCTCCGCAAGGGCGTGTTCGACAACCTCGTCATCGAGGCGGACGTCAAGGACGAGCCGAAGAACATGGAGCTCGTCCCGGGCGGCGCCGCCATCAACCTCGGCTCCATCTTCGGGGAGATCATTCCCCAGCGCAAGAAGAAGCGCAAGCTCACGGTGAAGGAGGCGATGAAGATCTTCATCGCCGAGGAAGCCGAAAAGCTCATCGACGACGACGCGGTCACCGAGGAAGCCCTCCGCCGCGCCGAAAACGACGGCATCATCTTCATCGACGAGATCGACAAGATTGCAGGAAAGGGCAACACCTCGGGCGCGGACGTCTCGCGCGAGGGGGTCCAGCGCGACATTCTCCCCATCGTCGAGGGCTCGACGGTCATGACGAAGTACGGCGCGGTCAAGACCGATTACATGCTCTTCATCGCCGCGGGCGCCTTCCACGTCGCGCGGGTGGAGGACCTCATTCCCGAACTTCAGGGCAGGTTCCCCGTCTCCGTCGAGCTCCGCTCGCTCACGAAGGAGGACTTCGTGAATATCCTCACGAATACCGAGCACTCGCTCACGCAGCAGTATGCGGTGCTCCTCGCGGTGGACAACATCGACCTCAAGTTCACGCAGGACGCCATCGAGGCGATTGCCGAGATCTCCGAGGACATCAACCTCACGAGCGAGGATATCGGCGCGCGCAGGCTTCACACCGTGATGGAATTTCTCCTCGAGGACATCTCGTACAACGCGGGCGGCGGCGACTATCCCGTCGTCACCGTCGAGATCGACCGCAAGTACGTCGAGGAACACCTCGCCGCGATCACCAAGGACAGAGACCTCAAAAAATACGTGCTGTAAGTTCGCACGGAAGGAGTTCCCATGATCAACATTCCGAAGGGGACGAAGGACGTTCTTCCTTCGCAGGCGCACATCTGGCAATACATCGAGGACGTGGCGCGCGTCACGGCGGAGGGATACGGTTTCGGCGAGATCCGCACGCCCGTGTTCGAGCACACCGAGCTCTTTTCGCGCGGCGTGGGGGATACGACCGACGTCGTCACCAAGGAGATGTACACCTTCCTCGACAAGGGGAACCGCTCGGTGACGCTCCGTCCCGAGGGAACGGCGGGCGTCGCGCGCGCCTTTCTTGAGAACGGGCTCGCGGGGGGCGCCATGCCCTTCAAGGCGTACTACCTCATCTCGGCATACCGCTACGAGCGCCCGCAGGCGGGTCGGCTGCGCGAATTTCACCAGTTCGGCGCCGAGCTCTACGGCGCGGATTCGCCCGAGGCGGACGCGGAGACAATTCTCCTTGCCGATAACTTCTTGAAAAATCTCGGCTTGAAGCATGTCTCTCTTCGCCTCAATTCCATCGGCTGCCCCGCGTGCAGGGCGAAGTATCAGGAAGCCCTCCGCGACTTTTTCCGACCCCATCTCGACAAAATGTGCCATGATTGCAACGTCCGCTTCGGGAAAAACCCGATGCGCATGCTCGATTGCAAGGAGGAGGGGTGCCGCGAATTCACGCGCAACGCGCCGCGCATGCTCGACTATCTCTGCGACGATTGCCGCGCCCACTTCGAGGCGGTAAAGCGCCTTCTCGGGCAGGCGGGGGTCTCCTTTGAAGTGGACCCCTCCACCGTGCGCGGGCTCGACTACTACACCCGCACCGTGTTCGAGTTCGTCTCGGAGGCGGCGGGCGCGCAGGGGACGGTGCTCGGCGGCGGCAGGTACGACGGACTTCTTGCCCAGCTCGGCGGAAAGCCCGTGCCCGCGGTCGGATTTGCGGCGGGCATCGAGCGGCTCATCATGGTCTTGGAGTCGGAGGGCGCGCCCCTTCCCGAACCCGCGGCGGCGGATTGCTACCTCGCGGGAATGGACGAAAATTCCCGTGCCAAGGCGTTTCTCCTCGCCGAGGAACTGCGGAGGGCGGGGCTCTCGTGCGAGACCGACCTCATGGCGCGCTCTTTGAAGGCGCAATTCAAGTATGCCGATAAGATTGGGGCGCGGTTTGTCGCCGTCATCGGCGAGACGGAGCTTCAAGAGGGCGCGGCGCAGGTCAAGGACATGAAGAATTCGACCTCCGAACGGGTAAAATTCGGGGATCTTGCACAGTATATTGCAGGGAGGGAACCATGATCAGGGAACTTTCGGGTCGCGAACTCGACGAACTCGTCTCCTCGGGCGCCACGGTGGTGTGCGACTTCTGGGCGAGCTGGTGCATGCCGTGCAGAATGCTCGGTCAGGTGATGGAGCCCCTCTCCGAGGAATTCGCGGAACGGGCGCAATTCGTGAAGGTCAACGTCGACGAGAACGGGGACCTCGCGGCGTCCCTCGGGATCTTCTCCATTCCCGACGTGTATATCTTCGCGGACGGGCAAGTGAAAACGCACAATCTCGGGTATCTTCCCGAAGAGGAAATGCGCATTTTTCTGAACGAAAATCTGTAAAAAACTCACCCTGTCCGCACGGACGGGGCGTTTTTTTCATGTTACAAAAAAATTTGTTCACATTGTTGCATTTCGGGGAAGGATATGCTACAATGAAGGCAATTTCTACGGGGGGTGTAACTTATGGTCGATCTTTCCTGCATCAGAAATACCGATCCCGAGATCGCCGACGCGATGGAGCGCGAGCTCGTCCGCCAGCGCGGGAACCTCGAGCTGATCGCGAGCGAGAATATCGTCTCTCCCGCCGTCATGGCGGCGATGGGCTCCCACCTCACGAATAAATACGCGGAGGGCTATCCCGGGAAGAGGTACTACGGCGGGTGCCGGTTCGTGGACGAGGTCGAAGAACTCGCCCGCGACCGCCTCAAACTCCTGTTCGGCTGCGAGCACGCGAACGTGCAGCCGCACAGCGGAGCACAGGCGAATTTCGCCGTGTATTTTGCCGCGTGCAAGCCGGGCGATACCGTCATGGGCATGAACCTCGCCCACGGCGGACATCTCACCCACGGGTCTCCCGTCAACTTTTCGGGCATGTACTTCAACATCGTGCCCTACGGTGTCTCCGAGGAGACGGAGACCATCGACTACGATGAAATGGAGCGCATCGCCCTGAAGTGCAAACCCAAGATGATCGTCTCGGGGGCAAGCGCATATCCCCGCGTCATCGACTTCGAGCGCATCCGCGCCATCTGCGACAAGGTGGGCGCCTACATGTTCACCGACATCGCGCACATCGCGGGGCTCGTCGCGGCGGGGCTGCACCCCTCGCCCGTGCCCTATGCCGACTTCGTCACCACGACCACGCACAAGACCCTGCGGGGACCGCGCGGCGGGGTCATCATGTGCAAGGAAAAGTACGCGAAACTCATCGACAAGGCGGTTTTCCCGGGCGCACAGGGGGGACCCTTGATGCACATCATCGCGGCGAAGGCGGTCGCCTTCAAGGAAGCGCTCACCCCCGCATTCGAGGAGTACCAAAAGCAGATCGTCAAGAATGCGGCGGCGATGGCGGAACGCTTCACCGAGAACGGCGTGAAACTCGTATCGGGCGGGACGGACAATCACCTCATGCTCGTCGACCTCCGCACCGAGGGGATCACGGGCAAGGATCTTGAGGCGCTCCTCGACGAGGCGCACATCACCGTGAACAAGAACGCCGTCCCGTTTGAAAAGACGTCGCCGTTCATCACGAGCGGCGTTCGGATCGGCACGCCCGCCATCACGGCGCGCGGCATGGGGGAGGAGGAAGCGGTGAAGATCGCCGACCTCGTCACCGAGGTCATCCGCGAGCGCGAGGACGCCGTTCCCGCCGTTGCGGCACGCGTCGCCGCCCTCTGCGAACGCTTCCCCATCTACGAAGGCGACATCGGATAAGGATTTCCCGCATTTCGCTCGTATTTTGCCCTTGTTCTTGCTGCCCCCTCCATTGGAGGGGGGTAGGGGGGGTGGGCATGTGTTACGACGCGACGCCGCATAAGGATTTCCGCATTTATGGCTTCCCCCTTTCACAAGGGGGAAGTTTCTTATTACAAAAAATATCCATCGGGTTCGACCGATGGACACTTTTTTGCGTGATTTGCGCCCGAGGGCGCCGAAACTTAAAGGGCGATCCCGAGGATCATCCAGAGCAGCCACACGACGAGCACGAGCCCGAGCGCCGCCGCCTTTCCGCACGCCTTCGCGAGGACGTTGTTGCTCCTGTAATTCACGAAGAAGAGCGCAATGCCCGCGGGGAACAGCACGGCGGAGAGCACCTGCCAGCCGATAACCGCGCCGTTCGTGAAGGTATTCTTGAACCACGGAACGATGGAGCGGTAGAACGCGACGGAATCTTCGACGCTGACCGCAAACCCGAGCGCGATGAAGAGCACGTCGATCCCGAGGTACAGGAAGGACAGGACATACACGCCGCCCATATTCGTGAAGAGATTCATGATCATCGAGATGATCGAGACGCTCAAGAAGAAGGACACGTCATGTTCGGAATGATTTGCGAGATAGGAGTAGAACACGAACACGAATGCCGTCAAGAAGAGCGTAATGACTCCGACTGCCAACATAAAACTTTCCCCCCGTTTGATGGAATTTGCTTCATTATACTACCGTGTCCGCCGCTTGTCAAGATTGGTTTGAAAATTTTTGCAAAAATTCGTCATGCCGCGCGCGTCAGTTTCACGGCGAGCACGGTCATGTCGTCCTCGGCGGCGCCGCGGTAGCGGTGCAGGGCAGAGGAGAGGATCTCCTCGGCGAGGGACTGGGGGTTGAGGGGGCGGAGTCCGCTGAGGTAGGAGCACAGCTCCGCCGTCGAGCCGAACGCCGCGGTGACGCCGTCGCTCATGAAGAGGAGGAAGTCGTCCTCCTTCATCTCGACGCGGAGGGTCGCGGGGTGCACCGCCTCGAGCATGCCGATGGGAAGGCTCTCCCCCTCGAGCACGCGGAGCTCCTCGCCCGAGAGCAGAAATCCCGCGGGGGAGCCGATCTTCACGATGTCCGCCGCCCCCGAGTCGAGGTTGACGGCGGCGAGGTCGAGGCAGGAGAAGCTCTCCTCGGCGGAGAAGGCGATGAGGCGGTTCACCGTGCCGAGCACCGTCTCGGAGGGCATTTTCGCCTTGTAGAAGCTCTCGAAGAGGGAGAGGGTATGGTCGGAGACGTCCCGCGCCTTGTCGCCGCTCCCCATGCCGTCGGAGAGGGCGACGAGGAAGCGCCGCTCGTCGATGCGGAGCACCGAATGGGTGTCGCCGCTCGCCTCTTCCCCGTCCTTGGCGCGGGAGGCAATTCCGAACGCCGCGTCGAAGCGGGGCTTGCGGCGGAGAATGTAGCAGGCGCGGTCGGAGGTGAGCGGAATCTTCTCCGCGAGGGAGAGGGGGACCTTGAGAGCCGCCCCCGCGACGGCGCACACCCTGTCCGCGTCCGCGCCGCTCTCGAGCGTCATGCTCGCGGTGAAGCCGTCCCCCTCGCCGTAGAGGAAGATCTCGGAACTCAAGATCCCCGCCGAGAGAAGGGCGTTCGAGAGGGTCGTCTCCTCCTCGGAAAAGACGTATTCCTCGCTCTGCTCGAGGGCGATGTCGCGGAGGATGTCGCTGATCCCGCGCGCCTGTTCGGCGAGCAGCCGCCGCCCCTCGCGCGCCGCCTCGAGTTCGGAGGAGAAACGGCGGTATTCGGAGAGCTCGCGGTTGAGCGCGAACAGCAGCCCCGCCGAGTTTCCGCACAGGTCGGTGAGCTCGACGGGCAGATCGATGAGGTTGACCCGCCCCTTCGCCATGCCGACGGCGATGAGCTTGTCGAGGCTGTCCGCGACGTGCGCGTCGCGGCACCGCTTGCGGTTCGGGCAGGCGGAGCACAGCGATGCGACGAGCTTTTCGCGCAATTTTTCGCCCGAGGCGTCGGGCTTTTCCTCGGCTCGGAAGGCGCTCTCGATCTCGCGGAAGAGGGCGGAGACCTCATACAGCTGTTCGCCGACCGCGCGGCGGTTCCGGTTGATGGCGATGCGCGGCAGGGTGCGCTCGCGGTAGAAGAGCAGGGTCCTGCGTGCGCGCGCGAGGAAGGATTCGGGCACACAGCAGCAGGCGAGCACGGGCACGCCGCAGGCAAGCAGGGTGAACACGATGGCGGCGGCGCTCTCCGCGTACAGTCCCTCGAAGAACTGCACGCCGAGGAAGCCCGCAAAGAACGCAAGCGCGGAGGCGACCCGCCCGTAGGGGACGAAGAGCAGGGCAAGGCAGGTGAGAATTGCGCATTCGGCGAGCGGGACGACGCTCGCATGGGCGGCGCAGAGGGGAAGGGAGAGCGCCGCCGAGAAGGGGACCGCCGCCGCACTCTTGAGGAGGACGACGGCAAAGAGCAGCAGGGCGCACACGGCGAAGAGGAGAAGGGGCTCCCCGAGCGCGCGGAAGAGCCCCGTCCCGAGAAAGAACCACAAAAGCCCGATCTCCGCGAGTTCCCCCGCGTTCAGGCGGCAGCGGAAGGCGCGATGCAAAAGGGCGTGCAGGGCTCCCTCGAAGAGGAGGGAGACAAGGCACAGGGCGATGCAGATGATGACCTTCTGCCAGATGACGGCAAAGGGGAAGAGCGCGTATCCCGAATGGGGAAAGAGGAAGAGAAAGGGCAGCTGCGCGAGGACGAGATAAAGAACTCTCTCCCAAGAAAATCTTCGCCCCATTCTACGGTAGATGACGGTAATGAGGAGGAGCGCCGCAGCCTGCACGGCGGCGGACAGGCTCGCCGCGAGCGAAAAGGCGGCGAGGGAGGAGAGGAGATACCCCGCGGAGAGCAGAAAGGGGTTCAGTCCGCAGAAGAGGGCGGCTGCATACAGCGAGAAGGAGAGGGGCTCCCGCTTCGGCAGGGCGAACGCGAGGAGCGCCATGCCGAGCCAAAGGGCGAGGTAGCGCACCGCCTCGGCAAGGGAAATGCGCGGGCGGCGAAAGACGAATCGTTTCATACGGCCTCCGTTTTCCTTGCATTATAGAAAAAAACGGGGGCAGTACGGGAGGAGAGCTCGTCTTTCTTTGTCGAAGAAAGGGGAAGCGGAACAAGAATAACCCCCGCGCAACCGCACGGGGGAATGTTCCCTTATTCTGTTGTCGGGCAGATACGTTCCCGTCGCACTCTTCCGCTTCCGCTCTTCCGCCGCCACCGGTTGCGGCGCTTTGAGCTTTGCAAGTCTCGTGCGGAGGGGGATCTCTCGACTTCTTTCCCTTCGGGCTCATTGCCCATTGCGGTTTCCGAATCAGCCGCGCTTTTCTTCAAGCCGAGCTATCTTTCCGCCCCTATCATATACTGGTACATTGGCGTGTCCTCCTTCTATTTGATCTTCCGATCCCGGAGTACCCTCATATCGTTGTACCTCCGATATGATTATTTGCGGAGACCTTGCCGTCCTTCACCTACGGCCTCCCTGTGAACGCGAACTTTCCCGTCCGCCTTTCAGTCTTTCTCCCGATTGTCAATTATCTGTCCATCGGAGTATCCCCGCACGTTTTGTAAACGAATAACATTTCATGAAAGTTATTTTCGTTTTGTACCCCTATTATAGCATGGAATTTTGGTTTGTCAAGCCTTTTCGGAAAATTTTTCGGAAGAATTTTTTTGGGCGCGGAAAACCGTCATTTCATCGAGCGGACGTTCGCCTCGACGGTCACGGGGGAGAGGAAGGGAACGTCGTCCTTCCACATTCCGTACCGTTTCGGCGAGGAGCGGTACAGCGCGCGGCGCAAGAAGAAGAGGTCGCACCCGCTCCCCTTCAGCTTTTCCCACATCGAGCCGACGTAGCCGGAGAGCGTTTCCTTACAGCTCTTCAAGATGTCGTCCGTGACCCTGTCCGAGGCGATGTCGTCGATGGCGGCGGTGACGCCGCGGCAGCACAGGCGGACGACGACGGAGAGGGAGAGCTTCACCGAGGGCGCGCGGGAGTCGAGCGAGACCTTCCCGCGGTTGTTCACCACCGAGAGGGTGACGGGCTTGTCCCCGTCCATGGCGTTGAAGGTCCCCGAGAACACATTGCCCTTCAGAAGGCTGACCGCGAGCGTCTCGTTCCTGTCCAAGAGCCCGACCATCTTCCCCTTGGAAAAGAGCGCCGTCTCCTCGGCGATGTAGATTTTCTGCTCCCCGTCCGTTCCCGTGCCCGCGCCCGCGGACTGCAAGCTGTCGTTCTGCCCGCCCTTCTGCCGCTCGGTGCGGATGAAGGGGAGATAGCCGCTCTCCGACACGCCGTAGTAGCCGATGGCGAAGTCCTTGAGGGTGCACGGCATCACCTTTCCCGACTTCTTCGCCGCGTCCGAAAACAGCTTGGAGATGGCAAGGGACGAGGCGTCGTCGATGGCGCTCACCGTGGAGATGAGCTCGCCCGCCTTGCCCTCGCACACGGCGAGCATGCAGGAGTCGGGCATGTAGTCGTTGCGGAGGAAGTAGTTGAGATAGGCGATGACGTCCTCCTTCACGGCGTCCTCGCCGAGCACGATGAGGTCGCAGAACACGAGCTTGGGCACCCAGCCCGTCTTGGAGAAGATGAGGGAGACGCAGTCGGAGACCGTCTCGCCCTCCGCCTCGATCTCCACGCTCGACGTCCCGCCTGCCGTGCGGTCGCTCCCCTTGGGAACAGCGATCTGCGCGGTGAGCGAGAAGCCGTTCTCCGTCCTGTCGATGCCGGCGGCGAGGATGACGGCGGTCTTCTGGATGTCGACGAGCCCGAAGTCGTTGGAGAAGAAGGAGAACGCAAGGACGGCGGCGATCAAAATGTACAGCTTCATCGGAAGGGAGCGGAAGAAGTTACGCATGGCTCCTCCTCAAGGCAAGGCACAGCGCGGGGACGAGGACGGAGAACAGCGGGAAGATCCAAAAGAGGGTCCCCGAGATGACGCTCATCACGTCGCCGAAGCGGAAGTCGCAGACGAGCACGAGCGCAAGGAGGACCGCCGAGATCCCCACCGAGAGGAAGGCGGGGAGATGATGCTCTCTTCCGTACGCCTGCAGCAGGCATTCGACGCACCCCTGAACGGGCAGGGCGGAGAGGAAGAGGACGACGAGCCCGAGCAAAAAGACGAAGGCATAGTCCACCCGCCCGAGCATGGAGACGCCCGAAAAGTACTTCGACGTCGCGGCGATGGCAAACAGCTGGTTGGTCGCCGTCTCCTGAAAGATCCCATAGAACACGGCGAGGAAGAGGAGCACCGCGGCGCTCCCCACAAGGTAGAAGAGGGCGCCCCGCCACGCCGTGCCCTTCTTCGCCTCGATGTGCCCCGCGAGCGGAAGCAGGAGCGCGGCGTCGAAAAACCACCCCCATGTGCGCAAAACGCCCAAAAGGATGCCCATTCCGCTCCCCCCTGCGGGCGCGAGCGCGGCATAGTCGGCGCTCCCCGCCGAGAGGATGAGGATCCCCGCATACCCGATGGCGGCGACGATGCCGAGGATATCCCACACCCGCCCGAGGGCGCGGATGGGCTTCGCCGCGAGGTACGCTGCGAACAGGAAGAAGGGCGCAAAGGACGTGATGGAGGGAAGGGTATCATAGTATACGCTCTGGACGAAGAGCTTCTCCTCGAGGAGGGGAAGGAACGCCGCATACGCCAAAAAGACGGAAAAGACGGTGAGAAAAATTTTCGCCGCGACCCTTCCGAAGGTCGCCGCGAGCATGTCGTGCAGCGTCTCGCCGCGCTCGCAGAGAAGGAGCGCGCAAAAGACCGCCGCAGCCTGCAGGGCGAGGTGGATGGCGGCGGGCAGGAGCAGGTCGTTCTTCGCGCTCTCGGCGAGGCGCGCGGGGAGCAAGATGAGCTTGCCCGCGGGCGCGACGCAGGCGAGGAAAAAGTAGAGTTGGCGGCGGGAGACGGTCATTTCAGCCGCCTCCTGTTGGGGCTCTTCAGCGTCCGCGGGCGGAGGGGCAGCGAGCGGAGATTGAACTTGACGAGCGAATCGCGCAGGTCCCGCCCGACGAGGGGGGAGAAGGGCGCGACGAGGGGAACGCCGAAGTTCTCGCACGTCACGAGGTAGAAGAGGCAGAACCCCGAAAGGAGAAGAATGCCGAACGTTCCCACGCTTCCCGCGACGAGGAGCATGGCGAGCCGCAGCACGCTCGTCACCTCGATGAGGTTGGGCACGGCATAGAGCCCGATCCCCGAGAAGGCAATGATGATGATGGCGGGCGTGGAGACGAACCCCGCCGAGACCGCCGTCTCGCCCAAGACGAGCGCCCCGACGACGGAGAGCGCCATTCCGACGTACTTCGGCATGCGGATGCTCGCCTCGTTCAGCACCTCGAGCACGAGGAGAACGAGCAGCATCTCGATGGAGGGGGAGAAGGGGATGTCGCGGATGCTCCCCGCGATGGTGAGGAGGAGCTTGACGGGGAAGAGCTGCAGCTTGAACAGCTGCGCCGAGATGTAGAATGCGGGGAAATAGATCGCGACGAGCAGGGCGAATAGCCGCAGAAGGCGGGTGAACGTCGCGCGGTAGGCGGGGACGAAGTAATCCTCGCTCGACTGGAAGTCCTCGATGAGGAGGTAGGGCGCGGTGAGCGCGATGGGGGAGCCGTCCACGAGCAGTCCAACCCGCCCCTCGGCGATCTTCGCACAGAAGATGTCGGGCTTCTCCGTCGTCCCAATCTGCTTGACGAGCGAATGGGGGCGCTCCGCGAGGAAGTGGGTGAGATAGGAAGAGTCGGGCACATAGTCGATGTCGATCCTTCCGAGCTTTTCCTTGATGCCGTCCACCGTGCTCTGCACTGAGGTCCCCTCGAGGTAGCACACGCAGACGACCGTCTTGGAGCGCCGCCCCACCGTCACGGTGTCGATGCGGAGCTCCCCCGTCTTGAAGCGGCGCCGCACGAGGGAAGAGTTGATCTTCACGTCCTCGACGAACCCCTCGCGCGGACCCTTGATGACGACGTCCGTCGAGGGCTCGGCGACGGCGCGGGAGAACACCTGCTTGGTCCCGACGGCGAGCCCCTCCTTTCCGCCCTCCCACAGAAGGACGGGATTGCCCTCGAGGACTTCCTCCGCGAGTTCGGGAAGAGACCGCTTGAGGCGCGCCTCGGGGGAGGAGATCCGCCGCGCGACGTGCGCGGGGTCGGGGTCGTTCCCGTAGCCGAGGAGGGGCTCTATTACCTGCTCGCCGAGGAGCTCCTTGTCCGTCACGGCGTCCGCATACACGGCGGTGAAGGGGAGCCCCCCGCCCGAGAGGAAGGAAAAGGTCGGGATGTCCTCCGCTGGGAGCAGCTTTTTGAGCGCGGAGACGTCCTTTTCGAGATTGCCCGTCACGGTTTTCATACAAGGAGTATGGGGCGGCGGGCGAAATTTATGCGGCACCCCGAACGGAAAAACCGCCCCCGCGCGGGGCGCGGGGGCGGAAAAGACGGTCATCGGAGAAGGTACAGAAACTGTGCGATGAGCGCGGCGGGAGCGGAGAGCTCCTCTTCGGAGAGGTCCGAGTAGAGGAGCAGGATCTCCGTCACGCGGGCGGGAAGATCGTCCGCGCCGCGCTCCGCATAGAGGGCGTCCGCCGCCTCCTTCCGCTTCTCCTCGGGGACGATTCCCTCGAGAAGGGGCAGGACGGGCGAAGTGTTGTCTCCGCGGATGAACTGCTCGTACACGGCATAGTAGAGGGTCGCCACGCTTCCGCAGGAAAAGCCGCTCTCGAGGGTGGAGGAGAGTTCCCCCGTGACGGGGAGAACGCTCCATGTCGAGAGCATGCGGTACGCCGCGCAGAACAGCACGCCGAGCAGGAAGGGCAAAAACACGAATGCCTTGGCGGGGAGCCGCCCCCGCGCCGTCTTTTTGATGAGGGAAGTGACGAGCGTCACCCCCAATGCGAGGAAAAGTACGTCCGCGCCGGTGCGGCGCAGGACGGTAACGAATTGAACCGCTGTCATGTTCGCTCCTTTTACCCGTCGCAGAACGAGTATACCACGGAAAAGGGCGGCGCGCGGGCTCACATGACACGGTTTACAAAAAAAAGCCCGCCGCGGGGCGGCGGGCGAAGGGTACGTTCAGATTTTGCTGTATCCGTACGAGTTGATGAGGGCGTCCACCTTCACGCCCTTCTTGCAGAGCGGGCACTCCGCGGGCGAATAGGATGCGTACGAGGGGAGTTCCTCCGCGCCGACGAGCCGCATGACGGGCACGCCCGGGATCTCGAACTTCCCGCCGAACACGGTGGCGACGCCGACGGGCTCGCCGCCGTAGTAGCGGATCCCGCGGACGGCGCTCATCGCGGTGATGCCCGTCGTCGCCGTGGCGGTGAGGATGAGCACGTTGCGATGGCGGACGTAGGGGAGAAGGTTGTCGCGCAGGATGAGCTTTTCGTCCTTGGTGAGCTCGGGCGAGATGACCGCGATGTCCTGATTGCGGTTCACGCCGAAGGAGGCGGCGAACTCGTCCGCGACGAACGCGCCGACCATCTTCATGCGCTCGAGGGTGATGATGGTATCCACCGCGACGTTGGAGAAGCTCTCCGCGATGAGCTTCGCGGCGCTCTTCGCCATGCCCATCTCCGACTTGACGCGCGTCATGTCCACGCAGTGGCTCACGTGGGAGTGTTGGGTCGCATAGTGACCGGGCATCACGCGGATGCTCACCTTGTTGTTCCGCTTTGCGAACAATTCAAACGATTCGTCCATACCTTTCGTATCCTTTTTCTTTTATTTTACCGCATGCGCGCGCATTTGTAAAGTGTGCTGAAAAAAATTTTTCGCAAAAGGGGGGATTTTTTGCGATTTTTTGTTTAATGTCGGGCTTTTTACCTTATATTAGAGGTGAATCAAAATCGGACGGTGGAATGTGAGCAAGCAAAAGACCGAAGAGGCAAAGGAACCGGAGAAGGAAGCGTCGGAGCAGGCACCCGAGCAGAAAGCGGAAGAGAATCCGCTCAAAGTTTCGCTCGAGAAGGCGCTCGCCGACGCCGAGGACTACAAGCGGAAGTGGTATTTCGTCTCGGCGGAATACGAAAATTACCGCAAGCGCACGGCAACGCAGAGCGCGAGCCGCTATGCGGAGGGCAGGGCGGACGTCGTCAAGGGGCTGTTTCCCATCGCGGACGACCTCGGGCGCGCCCTCGAGAGCTGTTCGGACGAAAAGACGAGGGACGGGCTCCGCATGGTCATCCGCTCGTTTGAAAGGCTCCTCGAGGAGGAGAAGATAGCGGTCATCGACCCCGCGGGTCAGCCCTTCGATGCGGAAAAGCACGAGGCGATCCTCGCGGTCGAGCCGAAGGAAGGCGAGGAGAGCGGCACCGTCCGCGACGTGTTCCGCAAGGGATACGAGCAGAACGGCAAGGTGCTCCGCTTCGCGCAGGTATCCGTCGTCAAATAGGGCGCCGTAAGAGGCGCAGCCGCCCGCAGAAGGGCAATCATCAAAACAGAAAAAGGAGAAACATATCATGGCAAAGGTAATCGGTATCGACTTGGGAACGACCAATTCGTGCGTGGCGGTCATGGAGGGCGGCGAGCCCGTCGTCATCGCCAATGCGGAGGGGAGCCGCACGACGCCCTCCGTCGTCGCATTCCAGAAGGACGGCTCGCGCGTCGTCGGGCAGGTGGCAAAGCGTCAGGCGGTCGCCAACCCCGAAAAGACGGTCATCTCCATCAAGCGGAGAATGGGCTCCGACTACAAGGTGAAGATCGACGACAAGAGCTATTCGCCGCAGGAGATCTCGGCGATGATCCTCTCCAAGCTCAAGGCGGATGCGGAGGCATACCTCGGCGGAAAGGTGACGGACGCCGTCATCACCTGCCCCGCCTACTTCACCGACGCCCAGCGTCAGGCGACCAAGGACGCGGGCAAGATCGCGGGGCTCAACGTGCTCCGTATCATCAACGAGCCCACGGCGGCGGCGCTCTCGTACGGGCTCGACAAGGAGAAGGAAAACAGCAAGGTCATGATCTATGACTTGGGCGGCGGCACCTTCGATGTCTCCATTCTCGAAATTTCGGACGGCGTGTTTGAAGTTCTCGCCACAAACGGCAACAACATGCTCGGCGGCGACGACTTCGACAAGCGCCTCATGGACTACATGGTGGACGAATTCAAGAAGAGCCACGGCGTCGACCTCTCCAAGGACAAGATGGCGATGCAGCGCCTGAAGGAGGCGGCGGAAAAGGCGAAGATCGAGCTCTCGGGCATGACCTCGACGTCCGTTTCCCTTCCCTTCATCTCGATGACGGATGCCGGTCCCGCGCACTTGGAGCTCGAGATCACCCGCCAGAAGTTTGAAGCGCTCATCTCCGACCTCGTCGAAAAGACGGCGGAGCCCATGCGCCTCGCGATGAAGGACGCGGGTCTCTCGTACAGCGACATCGACAAGGTCATCTTGGTCGGCGGCTCGACGCGCGTTCCCGCCGTCATCGCGAAGGTGAAGGAACTCACGGGCAAGGAGCCCTTCAAGGGCATCAACCCCGACGAATGCGTCGCGGTCGGCGCCGCCATTCAGGGCGGTGTCCTCACGGGCGAAGTGAAGGACGTGCTCCTTCTCGACGTCATGCCGCTCTCCCTCGGCATCGAGACCTTGGGCGGCGTGTTCACCCGCCTCATCGACCGCAACACCACCATTCCCGTCAAGAAGTCGCAGGTGTTCTCCACGGCGGCGGACAATCAGACGAGCGTGGAAATTCATATCCTGCAGGGCGAACGCGAGTTCTGCCGCGACAACAAGACGATGGGCAGGTTCACCCTCACGGGGATCGCGCCCGCGCCCCGCGGCATTCCGCAAATAGAGGTCACCTTCGACGTCGACGCGAACGGCATCGTGCACGTCGAGGCAAAGGACCTCGGCACGGGCAAGTCCACCGACATCACCATCACGTCGTCCACCAACCTCTCGGAGGACGAGATCAACAAGGCGGTCAAGGACGCCGAGCAGTACGCCGAAGAGGACAAGAAGAGGAAGCAGAAGGTCGAGGCGAGGAACAAGCTCGACGGGTTCATCTTCTCCATCGAACAGACGATGAAGGAGAGCGGCGACAAGCTCTCCGAGGACGACAAAAAGACACTGCAGGACGCCGTCGACGAGGCAAAGAAGGAGCTCGAGTCGGACGACGAGGCGCGCTACAACGCCGCGTTCGAGGCGCTCTCGAACAAGGTGCAGCCCGTGTTCCAGAAGCTGTATCAGCAGCAGGGCGGAAATGCGGGCGGCAACGCGGGCGGCAGTGCGGGCGGTTCGGACGGCGACACCGAGTTCCACCAGTAACCTTCCGTTACAATTCATGAGACAGCTCAAAAGAGGATCGCGGAAGCTATCCTCTTTCGGCATGAAAAAGGCTCTTTATGGCAGAGAAAAAGAATTACTACGAGGTCCTCGGCGTCAAGAAGGACGCCTCCGAGGAGGAGATCAAGGCGGCGTATAAAAAGCTCGTCAAGCAATATCACCCCGACCTTCACCCCGGGGACGCCTCCGCTGCGGAAAAGTTCAAGGAGATCAACGAGGCAAACGAGGTACTCTCCGACAAGCAGAAGCGCGCGGCGTACGACTATGAGCAGGAACATCCCGGCATGGGCGGCATGGGCGGCGCGGGCGGATTCGGCGGATTCTCGGGTTTCGGCGGCTTCGAGGACATCTTCGGCTCCATCTTTCAGGGCTTCGGCGAGACCCGCCGCGACACCTCGGGCGAGGACATCCAGCTCACGATGACGCTCTCCTTCATGGACGCGGCAAAGGGGTGCAGGAAGGAGTTCACCTACATGCGCAACGAGCCCTGCCCCGCCTGCCGCGGGACGGGTGCGAAGGGCGGTACGGCGCTCAAGTCTTGCTCGCGGTGCGGGGGGAGCGGAAAGGTCCGCTTCGCACAGGATACCCTGTTCGGGAGAACGGTGCGCGTCGGCGACTGTCCCGATTGCGGCGGCAGGGGGAAGATCGTCACCGACAAGTGCCCCGACTGCAAGGGAAAGGGGTTTGTCCGCCGCGAGACCAAGGTGACGCTCGACATTCCCGCGGGCGCGAATACCGATTCGTACATGCGCAAGCGCGGCTTCGGTCAGGCGAGCCGCGTGGGCGGCGAGGCGGGCGACCTCATCGTCGTGTTCCGCGTCGAGCCGCACAGGATCTTCCGCCGCAAGGACATGGACCTCTACGTCGACTTGCCCATTCCCTTCCTCACCGCCGCGCTCGGCGGCACGGTGAAGGTGCCCGACCTCGATGACGCGTTCGACTACACCATTCCCGAGGGAACGCAGAGCGGTACGACGTTCACCATCCGCGGGAAGGGCATCAAGTCGCGCGCGGGGACGGGAAATCTGTACCTCTGCGTGTTCGTCGAGGTGCCGACCAAGCTCTCGAAGGAGCAGAAGCGGGTACTCGAGGAGGCGAATTCCTTCGACTTGAAGCAGTACGACAAGGCAAAGAAGTATTCGGATAACCTCTCCGCCCTGTACGGAAAAGAGGCATACAGGAAATAGTTCGCACAAAATCTTTCCTTTGGGGAAATATTTTGTGCGAGGAAAGAGGCGTTTGCAGAAATAAGAAATTTGCATAGGATACAAGAGGGCGTTCGCGCCCTCTTCCTTATTTTGAGCCTTCCCCTTCCTCGGGAAGGGGAAGGTGGCACGGCGCAAGCCGTGACGGATGGGGTGTCACAGAAAAAGGTCGACCGCATTTGAGGCTTCCCCCTTACGAAGGGGGAAGCTGTCCCCGCAAGGGGACTGATGAGGGTTGGGTTATTTTATGCCCCTCATCCGTCCCTTCGGGACACCTTCTCCCCGAGGGGGGAAGGCTTGCACCCCATTATCACACCCCTTTCGGCGCGCAAAAGCGGCGCGCCACTTTCTACGCAAGGTACGCCCTACGGGTGCCCTCGAGGGGACAGCAAGTGACGGAGACCTCATTCCGAGGCTCCGCAAGGAGCCGAGCGAATCTTATGCTCACAGATATGCTCGCCCTTCGGGGCTACTTCGCCTACGACTCGTGCCGCCAAAGGCGGGGCGTAGTGTAATGCGAGCGAACTGCGGGGGGTCTGTCATTTCGACCAAGCCGCGCAAGCGGCGCGTGGAGAAATCTCAAATAAGGTTGAGATGTCTCGACTACGCTCGACATGACATTTATTGTACGCCGTGACGGAGCACACACCGCCGCGGGGCGGTATGAGGTCTCCCGCCCTCTTCCCCAACCTCAACGTGAACCGCTGTTTGATGAACGGCGGCTTTTTCTTGACTTTTGGGGCGGGACATTCTATAATAGCCGTATGAAATACTTGGAACTCACCGTGCACACGACGAGCGAGGCGAGCGAGCTCGTCGCGGACGTCCTTTGGAATTACACCGAGGGCGGCGTCGCCGTCTCCGACTATGCCGACGTCGTCGCCTTGCAGTCGGGAAAGAGCGGCGTCTTTTGGGACTATCTCGACGAGGAGCTCCGCGCCCCCGCGGAGACGCTCGTCAAGGCGTTCCTTCTCCCCGAACGGGCGGGGGAAATTCCCGCCATCATGCGCGAAATCCGCGCCTGTCGCGACCGAGCGGAGGGCGCCATCGACTTCGGCACCCTCGAGGAGAGCAAGCGCGAGATTGACGGAGACGACTGGATCGACATCTGGAAGAAGCACTTCCGCCCCATTCATCTGAAGAATATCGTCGTCGTGCCCGAGTGGCTCGAATACAAAAGACAGCCGAACGAGCAGATCGTCCTCCTCGATTCCAACATGGCATTCGGAACGGGCGAGCACGAGACGACGGCAATGTGCGTCGAGCTCATGCAGAAGGTTCTCCGCAAGGGGGACGTCGTCCTCGACGTCGGCTGCGGGAGCGGCATTTTGGGCATTGCGGCGGCAAAGCTCGGGGCAGGACGGTGCTACCTCACCGACATCGACCCCGTCGCCGTCGCGAGCAGCCGTCACAACGCCGAAAAGAACGGCGTGGCAGACAGGGTGGAGGCGGTCGAGAGCAACCTCATAGACGACACCTCGATGCGGGCGGACCTCATTCTCGCCAACATCACGGCGGAGATTCTCGTCACCCTCGCGCCCGCCGTGCCCTCCCATCTCAACGGGGGCGGGACCGTCATTCTGTCGGGCATCCTTCCCGACCGCATGGAGCGGGTGAAGGCGGCATTCGCGAAAGCGGGGCTCCGTCCCGTCGAGGAGGAGACGCGGGGCGAATGGTGTGCCCTTGTCCTGAAAAAATAGGGGGATGGGGATGGAAAACGTCGTCAAATTTGAAAATATCCGCAGTTTTGCCTACGTCAACGACGGGGTGTGCGCCCGTCCCATAAGGGGGATCGTCCTGAATTTTCTCGGGCTCGGGAGCACGGCAATGTATTCCGAAGACACGGCGGAGGGCGAGTTCTACGGCGCAAGGGGGCTCCTCTATATCGTGCCCTATCTCGACCCTTGGGCGTGGATGAACCGCGCCGCCGTGCGCCTCACGGACGAGATCGTCGCGGCGGTCACAGAGGAGTTCGGGGAGCTTCCCGTCCTCTCCTCGGGCGGCAGCATGGGCGGGCTCTCCGCCATCGTCTACACGGCGTATGCAAGAAAAACCCCCGTGCGGTGCGTTGCCAACTGTCCCGTGTGCGACGCCGTCTATCACTACGGCGAGCGCCCCGACCTTCCCCGCACCTTTTACAGCGCCCTTCTCGGGTATGAGGAGCCGCTCGGCGAGGCGCTTGCAAGCATTTCGCCGCTCCACCTCACAAAAAAACTTCCGCGCATTCCGTACCGCATCTTCCATTGCGACGAGGACAGGGCGGTCAATCTTGAAAGACACTCCGTTCCCTTCGTGAAGGCGATGAGGGCGGAAGGGCATGACATCGCCCTCGAGCTCATTCACGGGCGGGGGCATTGCGATTTGGGAGACGAGGGGAGAAGCGCCTACGCGGCGCGCATCCTCGAAGCGTTCGAGTGAGGGAAACATGGCGGCGCCCAAGCGATTCTTTGTGGAAAAAATAGCGGAGGAAGTCCGCCTCGAGGGGGAGGAATTCCGCCATGCGCGGAACGTCCTGCGGCTCGGCGTCGGGGACGAGGTCACCCTCCTCGACGGGAGCGGGAAGGAGTACGCGGCAATCGTCGCGCGCGCCGAGCGGAATGCCCTTCTTCTGCACGTCGCGGGGGAGAAGCCCGCGGACAGGGAGCCGAGGGCGGACGTCTATCTTCTCATCGGCGCATTGAAGGGGGACAAGACGGAGCTCGTCGTCCAGAAGGCGACCGAGCTCGGCGCCAACCGCATCGGCGTGTTCTTCTCCCGCTACTCCTCGGCGTACCCGAGCGAAAACAAGCTCGAGCGCCTGCGTCGGGTCGCGCGCGAGGCGGCGAAGCAGTGTCTCCGCGCCCGCGTGCCCGAGGTCGAATATTTCGGCGACCTCGCCTCGGCGCTCAACTCGGCGGAGAATTATAAAAACAAGCTCTTCGCGTGCGAGTTTTTGGAGA
This sequence comes from uncultured Clostridia bacterium, assembly GCA_947589235.1. Lineage (GTDB taxonomy): Bacteria > Bacillota > Clostridia > Christensenellales > Borkfalkiaceae > Gallimonas. The sequence continues at coordinate 9,569 of CANQAX010000013.1, read as the reverse complement.
GAAGCGAACAGACTTCGGACACGGGCGGCTCGTATTGCCTCGTGGTGGGCAGCGAGGGCGGCTTTTCGGAGGAGGAATTCGCGCTCGCAAGGAGTTGCGGATTTGCGGGCGTCTCGCTCGGGAAGCGCATTCTCCGCGCCGAGACGGCGGCGATAGCCCTTCTCTCCGTCGTCATGGCGCGGGCGGGGGAACTCGGATGAAGGCGTGCGTGTTCACCCTCGGGTGCAAGATGAACGAGGCGGAGAGCGCTTCCCTCATGCGCGGGCTCGAGGAGCTCGGCTACGAGACGACGGACGAGCTCGGGTATGCCGACGTGTATCTTCTGAACACCTGCGCCGTCACCGCGGAGGCGGAGAGGAAGTCCCGTCAGGCGGTCGCGCGCGCCCGCCGCTTCAATCCCGACGCGCCCGTCATCGTGTGCGGGTGCGCCTCGGAGCGGGACGCGGAGGCATTCGCCGCGCGGGAGGGGGTCACCCTCGTCACGGGCGCCATGCACAAGGACAGGGTACTGGAACTTTTCGGCAGCCGCGGCATCTTCCGCGAGGCGGAGACGGCGTTCTGCGAGCTCCCCCCGCCCAAGCGCAGCAGGACGCGCGCCTTTCTCCGCGTGCAGGACGGGTGCAACCGCTTCTGCTCGTACTGTATCATTCCCCACCTTCGCGGAAGGTCGCGCTCGCGCCGGGCGGAGAGCGTGCTCTCCGAGGCGCTCGCCTGCGGGGCGAAGGAGATCGTGCTCACGGGCGTCGACCTCTCCTCCTACCGCGACGGGGAGACCGACCTCTCGGGGCTCGTCCGCCTCTTGGGGAAGGTGCCCGCGCGCATCCGTCTCGGCTCGCTCGAGGCGGGCATCGTGGACGACGACCTGCTTGCGGGAATGAAGGAGGCGGGGAATGTCATGCCGCACTTTCATCTCTCCCTGCAGAGCGGCTCCTCGGCGGTGCTCCGCGCGATGAACCGAAAGTACACGCGGGAAGAGTTTCTCTCCGCATGCGAAAAGATTTACGCCGCGTTTCCCGATGCGGCGATCACGACGGATATCATCGCGGGATTCCCGACCGAGACGGAGCGGGACTTCGAGGCGTCCCTTTCCGCCATCGACGAGGCGGGGTTTTCGCGCGTGCATGCCTTTCCGTTCTCGCCGCGGGCGGGGACGGCGGCGGCAAACCTTCCCGACCTTCCCGCTTCGGTCAAGCGGGAGCGCACGGCGCGGCTCATCGAGGCGGGGGAGCGGGCGGAAAAGCGGTATCTCTCGGGGTTTTTGGGGCGGGAGATGACGGCGCTCTTCGAGACGGACGGGGGATACACCGAAAATTATCTGCGCGTCTATGCGGACGGCGCAAGAGAGGGCGAACTGTGCCGCGTTCGCCTCGTAAAAGCGGAAAAAGACGGCGCTCGCGCCGAAATCACGGAGGTACTTTGATATGGAAAACTGCGTCTTTTGCAAGATCGTTTCGGGGGAGATCGCATCGAGAAAGGTCTATGAGAACGACGAGATCGTCATATTCCACGACATCGAGCCGCTCGCGCGCATTCACTATCTCTGCGTGCCCAAGGAGCACTTCAAGACGATAGCGGAGCTCAACGACCGCAGGGCGGAAGTCCTCGGCAGGGCGTTCGTCACGCTCGGAAGGATCCTTCCCTCGCTCGGGCTGGAGGGGGGATACCGCATCGTCATCAATCAGGGCGAGGCGGCGGGGCAGACCGTCCCGCACCTTCATCTGCACATTCTCGGCGGCGAACCCCTCAAGTGGGAAAAGTGACGGAAACGGTATAATCGGACGGAAAAGCGTCAACAATCCTCCCTGTCTCGGGGAGGATTTTTCGATGCGGTTTGTTCAGGCGGTGAAGGCGGCGGGAATTTTCCTTGCCTGCCTTGCGTGCGGGCTGTTCGGTTCGGCGCTCTCCTTTTCCCCCGTGTTCCGCGGCGGGGAGGGGTACGAGCTGTATGCGGGGACTTCCTCGGCGCCGTGCGTGCAGACGGAGCAGCCCTTCCTCGACATTCTCCGCATGGGCGGGGTGCGCGGCGAGAGCGTCCGCTACGAGGGCGACCTCTCCGGGGAGCTCATGCGCACCTTTCATGCCTCGCTCCTCTTCACGGAGGAAGCGGACGGGGTCATGAACTACTATCTGTACGCGCCCGAACTCGGCGACTGCGTCGAGATATACGGCGAACGCGTCAACCTGCACATCGCCGTCCGCGGCGGCAGGACGGCGGTCGGAACGCCGCTCATCTTCGGCGGATTTTGAGAAGGCATGTATAAAACCGTCGTTACTCGGCAACAACTTGCGTACAACATTTTTTCGGAGGCAAGCCCATGAAAGAAGAAAAGACCAAAAGCAAAAGGAAACTGATCTATACCATTGCGCTCGGCGCGGGAGTTCTGCTCCTCGCCGCTGTCATCGTCCTCACGGTGTACTTCGTGTCGAGACCGAACGAGATGCTGTCCGAAGCGCCCCCCGTCGTCGACCCCGACAACCCGCCCGAACAGAAGCCCGACGAGCCCGACGTTCCCGATACGCCCCCCGACGAGCCTTCCGAGCCGTCCACGGGCGACACCGTGCGCTTCGTCTCGCCCATCGAGGGGGCGGCGGAGAAGGTGGAATACGGCACCGTCTACAACAACGAGACGCTTCGCTGGGGATATTTCCACAAGGCAATCGACTATGAGGCGACGGTGGGCACCGAGGTCCGCTGCGTCGCCGACGGGACGGTCGAGATGGTCTCCTGCGACGAGATCACGGGGAACCTCATCGTCGTGAACCACGGAGGGGACCTTCGGAGCTACTACCGCTTCGTCGAGCCCGCCGACGGGCTCCGCGAGGGGGACACCGTGTCGAAGGGACAGACGATAGGCACCGTCGCCGAGGCGTACGGCATCGAGAAGTTCGACGGCGTGCACCTGCACTTCGAGATGAAGCTCGGGAAGGTCGCGGTAGACCCCGCAAACTATTTCGATTCCGTTCTCGAGGAGAAGTAAAAAACCGCCCCCATTTCAACGTTTTGTTGAAATGGGGGCGAATTTTTATCGATTTGGCATGAGGTCGAGCAGGGTGTACCGCGAGAGGAATTCGTTCACCGTCTCGTCGAGCGCCCGCCACACGGGAAGGGTGGGACAGGTCGCGGCACGCGGACATTCCGCCTCCTTTCTGCCCGTGCAGTCGGTGGCGGAAAGCGAGGTCTCCGTCTCGCGCAAGACCTCCGCGAGGGTGTACGCTTCGGGCGGGCGGACAAGGCGGTATCCGCCGTTCTTGCCGCGCGCGCTCTCGATGAACCCCGCCTTCACGAGCACCCGCGCGATGGCTTCGGCATACTTGAAGGGGACTTCCTCCTCCTCGGCGAGTTCGCGGAGGGAGACGCTCCCGCCGTGCCCCGCGAGCCCCGTCATCATGCGGAGGGCATACCGCCCCCTCGTCGATACGATCATTCCTCTTCCCCGTGGTCGTGCTCGTGCGAGCACGACGCGCAGCGGAACTTCTCCTCGTCGTAGGGGATATTGTTGCGCTTGTAGTAGTCGAGGATCGCCGCCTGCACCGCCTGTTCGGCGAGCACGGAGCAGTGCATCTTGTAGGCGGGAAGCCCGTCGAGCGCCTCGGCGACCGCCTTATTCGTGAGCGTGAGCGCCTCGGAGAGCGGCTTTCCCTTGATCATCTCGGTCGCCATCGAGCTCGAGGCGATGGCGCTCCCGCAGCCGAACGTCTCGAACTTGACGTCGGCAAGGATGCCGTCCTTCACCTTGATGTACATCTTCATGATGTCGCCGCACTTGGCGTTGCCGACTTCGCCGACGCCGTCCGCGTCCTCGATGACCCCGACGTTGCGAGGGTTGCGGAAGTGGTCCATCACCTTTTCGCTGTATAAAGACATGTCATTTCTCCTTTACAGAATGAATTTGCGTTTTCCCTCGGTGAGGTCGCGCCACACGGGGGACATGTTGCGGAGGGTCTCCACGACTTCGGGCACGACGGTGAGGAGGTAGTCGACTTCCTCCTTCGTATTCTCCTCGTTCAGGGTGAGGCGGAGGGAGCCGTGCGCCACGTCATGCACCCGCCCGATGGCGAGAAGGACGTGCGAGGGGTCGAGCGAGCCCGACGTGCACGCCGAGCCCGACGACGCGCTCACGCCCTTGTCGTCGAGGAGAAGGAGGAGAGATTCGCCCTCGATGCCCTCGAAGCAGAAGCTGACGTTCCCCGCAAGGCGGCGCGTCCTGTCGCCGTTGAGGGCGCAGTGGGGAATGCGGGAGAGCCCGTCGATGAGCCTGTCCCGAAGGGCGGAGACGTACGCCTCCGTCTCCGGACGGGTTGCAAGCGCCGCCTCGAGGGCGACGGTCATCGCGGCGATTGCGGGCAGATTTTCCGTTCCCGCGCGCTTCCCGCGCTCCTGCGCGCCACCCTCGACGAGCGGGGAGAGGGGAGCTCCCGTCCGCGCATAGAGGGCGCCCACCCCCCTCGGACCGCCGAACTTATGGGCGGAGAGGGCGAGGTAGTCCGCGCCCAGCTCGTTCACGTCCACATTCAGGTGCCCGACCGCCTGCACGGCGTCGGTATGGAAGGGAATTTTGCGCGCGCGGCACAGCGCCGCGATCTCCTTCACGGGCTGTACGGTGCCGATCTCGTTGTTGGCGAGCATCACGGAGCACAGGCACACGTCCTCGCCGAGCGCCTTCTCCGCATCGGCGGCGCGGACGATCCCGTCCGTTCCCACGGGGAGAAGGTCGATGGTGAATCCCTCCCGCTTGAGGCGGTTCAGGGCATGGAGCACGGCATGATGCTCGATGGCGGTCGATACGATGCGCGTCTTTCCCTTCTGCGCGCCCGCCCTCGCCGCCGAGAGGATCGCCTGATTGTCCGCCTCGCTCCCGCCCGACGTGAACACGATCTCGCGCGGGAGGGCGCCGAGCGCCTTTGCCATACGGGCGCGGCAGTCCTCGAGGACTTCCTTCGCGCGCTGTCCCTCCGAGTGAAGAGAGGAGGGGTTGCCGAAAAATTCCGTTGCGGTCTCCGTGTACGCCCGAAGCGCCTCCGGGCGGAGCCTTGTCGTCGCCGCGTTGTCTGCGTAAACTTTCATTGCCTCTGTTTCCTACTTTCTATTTCCTACTTATTTTGTAGGTATTATAGCATGACCATTCGCCCTTGTCAAGCCCTTTTGTTTCCCGAACGAAAAAAGGACCCCGCATATTGCAGGGTCCGCTTGCAGATTTGGTTTACTCCGCCTTGAAGGGGATGAGCGCCGCAACTCTCGCGCGCTTGATGGCGACGGCGAGGAGGCGCTGGTGCTTGGCGCAGGTGCCCGTCATGCGGCGGGGCAGGATTTTTCCGCCCTCGGCGATGAACTTCTTGAGCTTTGCGGTCTCCTTATAGTCGATTTCCGACTTTTCCTGACAGAACAGGCAGACCTTCTTGAAGTTCTGCTTCTTGAAGCCGCGCTTGGCGGGACGGTCGCCCCTGTCGCCGCGGTCGCCTCTCTCGCGGGGCTCGCGTTCGCGGGGCTCCTTTGCCTCTTCCTTGGTCTCCGTCTCGGCGGGCACGGGTGCCTCCTCGACGGGCTCGAGCTTTTCGTTCTCTTCCATGATGATCTCCTTGAAATTTGATGGGCTTCGCGTCAGAACGGAATGTCTCCGTCATCGTCGAAGGATTCGAGCGCGGGCTTCTTCTTGGGATTTGCCGCGCCGCGGTCGGGAGCGGGAGCGTCGTAGAAATCGTCGCTGTTGCGCTCTCTCGTATTGAGGAACTCAATGTCCTGTGCGATGATGTCCACCGCCGTGCGGCGGTTGCCCTGATTGTCCTCGTAATTGCGGATCTGAACGCTCCCGGACACGGCGACCTTGTGCCCCTTCTTGGTGTAGCGGGCGACATTGTCCGCGAGCCCGCGCCATGCCGTCACGTTGAAGAAGTCGGTCTGCCGCTCCCCGTCCGAGGAGGAGTAGGAGCGGTTGACGGCGATGCCGAAGTGGCACACGCTCACACCGCTCGAAGTTTCCGAGAGTTCGGGGTCTCTCGTCAGGTTTCCGATCAAGAATACTTTGTTCATCTTACGCCTCTTTTTTTGTGATCACGCGGCGGAGCACGTCGGAAGAGATCCCCGCAACGCGGTCGAGCTCTTTGACGCAGTCGCCGTTTGCCGTAAACGTCATCAGGAAGAAGAAGGCGTCGGTGCGATAGCGGATGGGGTATGCCGTCTTTTTGACGCCCCACTTGTCGACCGACTCCACGCTTCCGCCCATCGAGGCGACGATGTCCGCGTACTTCTTGATTTCCGCTTCTCTCGCGTCCTCCTCCATGTCGCTACGGAGCAGCATGAGCATCTCGTATTTCATGTTTTTCACCTCCCGGTCTTATTCGGCATGCTTTCTCTGCATGCAAGGTTTTCCATGATGATAGCATATTTTCCCGCGCAAGTCAACGCGTTTTGCGCCGCTCGGGCAAAAATTTCTTCACGATCCGAGGTTCAGGAGCAGGGAAACGAGGGTAATGCTCTCGGTCACCGTGCACTCGTTGAGGTTCTTGACCTTCTTTTCCTCGTCGTTCACGGGGAGCCCGTCGGGGTAGGTCATACTGACGAGCCTGTTTGTCGTGAGGTCGACGTAGGGGTCGGAATCGATGATGCCGTAGAGGTACAGCCGCCACAGCTCGGTGTTCTGGATCTTTGTCGAGACGCCCGTGAGGTCTTGGTGCATGTCGAACAGCGCCCTGTCCGTGTTCTCGTCGATGCGCACGAGCTCGCCCGCATCGTCGTACACTTCCTCGCCGAAGAGGAGGTGCCACACCCCCGAGAGATAGCGGTCGAGCATGATGCCCGTGTCCTCGCCGTTCTCGGTGAGGACGAAGCGCTGCTCCGTCTCCTCCTCGCTGTGAAGGATCACTTCGGCGGCGGCGGGGTCGTACCAGCCCGGGCGGACGGGGACGCGCTCCGTCACGTAGTCATACGCCCCGTCGGGGTCGTCCGCGGGCGTGCGGTAGATCTTGGCGGGTTCGCCCTCGAGGTTCGTCGCATTCCCGTCCGCGTCCACGCGGAAGGCGGTCTCCCCGTCCCTCGTGTATGCGCACACGGACGCCTCGAAGTCCTCGCGCTCGACGGAGTACTCGTTCGCCCCGCCGTCGGGGGAATACTTTAAGTAGACGCAGTAGATCCCCGCATCATCCGAGAAGAGGGGGAATGCCGCCCGCTCGGCGCCGTTCGGGGTGAGATGATCTTCGATATGGTAGTACAGCCGCTCGCCCGCCTCGCCGCAGTAGGGCTCCGCCGTCGCGCCGTCTGGCTCGTACACCGTGTAGCCCTCCGTCACCGCGGAGATCGCTCCCTCGGGGAGCTCTTCGAGCCCGCCGCTCTCATAGTTGACATGGCGGAGCGCATAGACGGGTTCGAGGCGGACCTTCTTTTCGGCGTAATAGGTGACTTCCTCCGCCTTTTCGCGGTACACGTCCGCGCTGTCCACGGGGCGGAGCGCGCCGTTCTCCTCGGCAAAGTAGCCGAAGACGAGCTCGTTTCCGCTCCCGCCGAAGAGGCGGTAGGAGCGCACCGACTGGGTATCCGTGAACACGTGGGCGTGGGGACGGGGGGAGTAGCCCTCCGTCTCGGGCGCGATCTTGGGGTCGTACGCCTTCGCGAGGTCGAGGAAGGTCTTGCCGTCCTCTATCTCGAGGTAGGAGTAGAGGTCGTCGCCGAAGAGCTCTTTGACGGAGAGCTGCGACACGTCGTCCGCGAGCGTGGAGAGGGTGCTCATCGCAAGGTTCTTGAGGAGCTTGTTGTTTGCGATGTCGTCCGCCCCGAGGATATCGGAGAGGCGGAGCGAATCCGTCTTTTCGGAGAAGTCGCCGAGCCGCGTGTTCTTGAGCGCCTTCAGGATGGGGGGCGCGTCCTCGCCGATGGTGAGAACTTCGCCGAGCGTGAGCGAATTCATCTTGTTCTTGTCCGTGAGGTCGCCGATCCGCCAGTCGGAGATCGCCTGCATGATCTCGGAGGAGTTCTCGTCGACGGTGAGGAACTGCGAGAGGCGGAGCCGCTCGATGCGGTAGCTGTTCTTGAGGTCGGAAATTTTCCAGTCCCCGATGGCGCCGAGAATGCCGCCCGCCCCCTCGGTGGAGATGAGGTCGGAGATCTTCGCGCTCTCGATGGGGGTCGCGCCGTCGCCGCTGAGGTCGGACAGCGTCTTCTTCTTGAAGAGTTCGCCGGTGTACGGGTTGGGGAGCATCTCGATGCGCTCCGTCCCGTTTTCGTCCGCGACTTTTTTGTAGTGCAGCCCCTCGGTGCCGTAGGCAAGGAAGAGCATGGCGGCGTTGGAGGAGGGGGTCACGTTGAGGGCGTTCTCGATGGTGATCCGCTCGAAGAGCCCGCCCGAATCTTCGGTGAGGTCCTTCATGCGGAGGGGTTCCTTCCCCTCGTTCATGACGATGTTGCCCTCCTCGTCGGTGTGCCAGTCCTCCCCGCGGGAGCCGTAGCAGAGGGAGAGGAGGAGCCCCTCGCTCGAGCCCGAGAGCCCGAGCGTCTTTCCGAGCACGATATTTCCGACGACGTTGTCCTGAAAATACGTCCCCATTCCGTCAAAAGGCTGCTTGATGAGTTCGTCCACGTTGAGGTCGACGCCGAGCACGCCGAGCTCGCCGTTCACGTCCTCGAGGGTGTTGCGGAGGAAGGGGGTAACTTTGTCGATCCCCTCGAGCGAGGAGAAGTCCGCCCCGATGAGGTCGGATACGGCGTCGATGATGGGACCTTCGCCGTAGTCCTCGCGGAGATATTGCGTGTAGTCGTCGATCCCGAACAGCCCGAGCGCGTCCTTTGCGGGGACGAGGGTGCCGAGGATGACGGCGCCGCCCACGAGCCCGCCGAGGCAGGCGAACATGCCGAAGAAGAAGGAGAGACACACGGCGAACATGCGCCAAAAGACCCCGCGCGGGGCATACTTTGCGCGGGGCGGAATGCGCCCTTCCTCGACGAGTTTCTTCTCGAGCGCGAGCTGTTCCTTATAGCGCTCCTTTTTCTCCTTGCGGGTCAGCTTCTTGGGCTTTTCGGGCTTCTTCTTCGCCTTCTCTTCCACCTTGGGAGATTCGGCAGCCGCTGCGGGCGCCGCCTTTTGCTTTTTTTCCTTCTTTGCCATATCCGCTCCCGGTCATCGGGCGCAATGCGCGCCCGCAATCTATGTATCCAACAAACTTTATTATAGTATACCAAACGCCAAATTGCAACTGTTTCGGGGTTGAAATTTTTGTCATTCGTTCCCGCCCTCGATGGAGCGGAAGGATTCGAGCTTGCGCCCGATGGCGCCCGTGCGGCGCTCGGCGGTCTCGACGGTGTCCTGCGCCTCCTGCAATTTTTTGCGCGTCTTTTCGAGAAGTTCGGAAAAGACGGCAAAGTCGCTCCGGAACACGTCGAGCATCTCGTGGAGCTCGCCCGAGCGCTTCTCGATCGCCGCCGTGCGGAATCCCGTCTGCAGGGTGGAGAGGAGGGCGCCGAGGTTGGTGGGTCCGCACACGACGATGCGGCGGGCGCGGAGGTAGTCGGTGAGCCCCGCATAGCGCGCGACCTCGGCATACAGCCCCTCGGAGGGCAGGTACATCACCCCGAAATCCGTCGT
>CANQAX010000012.1 GCA_947589235.1 uncultured Clostridia bacterium | reverse complement strand
TTTTATAGATTTTTCAGCCAAATTACGAAGCCAAAGCCGTCTTTTACGGGAAAAACGGTGTTCGGATAATTAACGTCCACCTCACCAAATTTCGATCAATCCGAACGCTCTCGTTCGGATTGATTTTTTCGGCGAAATGTGCCCAAAGGCATGAAAAGGACGGCTTCCGGAACATTCGGAAGCCGCCATATTCAAGCCTTCAATACCGTTCCAAGAATTCCGCGGGTGTCACGATTTCGGGATGTGTCACGTCGGTATCTTTGAAATCTTCATCGCCCGACACGACAAGGTCAACATTCTCGATGATCGCGGTATAGAGAACCGGATAATCCTTCGGGTCGCGGATATAGAACTCCCCCTCCCTGATTTGTTCGGGCGTATAGACGAGATCGAAGGACAGTTTTTCGAGAAACAATTCGAGTGCGCCGAGCTTATCGGGAGATTTCCGCCTTACGACATCCTTGAGTTCGGAGACGACATACGAAGAGATCACAAGTTCGTGGGAAATCAGACAATGTTGAAGCGCCTTTGCCGCCCGTCCGTTCGGAAAGAGGAGCGCGGAAAAGAGCACGTTCGTATCAACCATAACGCGCATGGGGAGACCTCATTTTTTCAGGAAGGCGGCGACATCGGATTCGTCGCGGAGGCCGAGGCGTTCCGCTTCCCCCGCAAATGCGGCTTGCGCCTCCTTCAGGGCAAGCATCGAGGAATTGGCGAGCACCACCCGCCCGTCATCGTCGAGGACGAAGGCGACCTTGCTTCCCTCGGTGAGCTTCAGATACTTGCGGAGCTCCAAGGGAATCGTCACCTGTCCCTTGGAAGATACCTTCGAGACTTCTACCATAACACACCTCACTTTCGGTAAAGAAATTCTTACTTTCCTTACTTCTATTATACCCGATTTTCGGGAAATGTCAACCCTCTGCCGGAATATTTTTTGATTGAAGTGCCCCGATGGGACGTTGAAGGTTGCCGTCGGTAAATCGGATACCCCTCCCCTCCTGTATTCTTACGCCCTTTTGCAGACACGGAAAGCGCCCCGAGGCGAATGCCTCGGGGCGCTGCGGTTGTGTTGTTTCGGTCCGATTGTTCCGTTTCGGTCCGATTGTTCCGTTTCGGTCCGATTGTTCCGTTTCGGTCCGATTGGGACAGGTCATGCTCGGTTCCCTACGGGGCGTCATGTTCGATCCCCTATGGGTCGTCATGCTCGGTCCCGGTCGGGTCGAATGGAGTTCGGGCGGAGTTTACTCCGTGTAGAGCGAAACTCTGAAGTTGGGACCGGTTCCGGTGACAAGGAACTTGATGACGCCGTCGGTGCTCGTCGTGAAGGTGATCACGTAGCTGCCGTCACCCTTATCCTCAACCGACGAAGTGCCCGTCAAATTTGTGCAACCCGAGCCCGGGATGAGCTTTTCTGCCGATGCGATCCCGGTCGGCTTGCCGTCCGAGCCATAGAGAACGGTGACCTGATCAATCGAGCCGCCTTCTATGCTGACATCGCAGAATACAACCTTTGCCGAAGACTTCTCCACGTTGACCGTCATCGTCCACTCGGCGATCTCTTCACCCGAGATCGTAATGGTGAGGGCAAAGAAGTTATTCGACCAGTCGGAATAGGAATACTTGAACGACTTGTCGCCGAGTTTTTCGAGAGCTTCTCCGCTCGAATGCTGACTATACTGCAAGTCATAGAGCGTCGAGCCGCCCTTCTTGATCGTATAGATCGAGATATCGGATCCATCGACCTGGAACGTCACCGTGTAGCTTGCACTGTCACTGCCCTGTGCGGTGAGCGTCTTCGTCGCCTTGACCGACTCAACAACGGTGATCACAGCGTCGTCATATTTGTCGAGAGCTGCGGGATCGCCCCAATCGGCGCCCGTGATGTTGACGGTATAAGTCGTCTTGACATCGCCGTCCACGACTTCCGTCTCCCAATAGTAGTCAAGATCGTCGTCGCCGTTCACCTTGCTCTTCCTCATCAGGGATTCCTTGACGAGGGTGTAGTTGCCGTCATCGCCCTTCTTGTACAGGTCGGCGTAACGGTAGAGGCTTGCGGTGGAGATATCGAGGCGATACTTCCCATCGGCAGTGAAGAGACCGACGCCCGTGCGCGACTTCGTTGCGGTGCGAGCGGCAAGGTCAACGGTTGCCGTATACGTGCTTGCGCCGTCGGCATAGGACATGGTGAGCTCGGCGCCGAAGCTCGACACGGAAGCGCACGCGTTGCCGCCGTAGGTGCAGCCATCGCCAAAGACGACCGTGTATTCATCGCCGATACCTGAACCCGAATCTTCCACATCGACGCGAGAAATCGTGAACACGACGTCGACGTCGGCAGAGCCCTCCTTCACGGAGACGGTGTTTTCCACGCCGACGCAGAAGTAGACATCCTCGTCGATCGTCAGGGTCCCGTCGGCATTTTCGGTGACGGTGAGGTCGGAATCGATCACCGCGACGCCCTCCGCCGTGATGACATAGTCCTTGGCAGAAGCGCCCGTCGCAAGCGAGGTCGCCTTTCCGTCCGCAAAGGTGTATCCGAGCTCCGCCGAGAAGCTGAACACTTCCTTGCCGTCGAGGAAGTCCTCGAGCGCGGTGAACTCCGCGGAGACGGTCGCATTGCCCGAGACGGTGAAGGTGTAGGCGCCTTCGACCGCGTTGATCGCTTCGCCGTTCACCTTGACCGCGGAGACGGCATAGCCCGCGTTTGCGGTGACGGTCACGGTGACCGTTTCACCCCAGACGTAGCCATCCTCCGCTTCGGGATCGGAGACGGAAAGCGAACCCTGTGCCGCGTCGGGCGCGGTCACGGTGACATGGTAGTAGACGACCGCAAACTCTGCGGAGACGGTCGCATTGCCTGAGACGGTGAAGGTGTAGGCGCCCTCGACCGCGTTGATCGCTTCGCCGTTCACCTTGACTGCGGAGACGGAGTAGCCGTCGTTCGCGGTGACGGTCACGGTGACCGTTTCACCCCAGACGTAGCCATCCTCTGCCTCGGGATCGGAGACGGACAGCGTGCCCTCTGCGTCGCCGGGAGCGGTCACGGTGACTTCGTAGTAGACGACCGCAAACTCTGCGGAGACGGTCGTCTCGCCTTCGACCTCGAAGGAGTAGACGCCATCGACCGCGTCAATCGCAACGCCGTTGACCTTGACCGCCGAGACGGTGTAGCCGTTGTTCGCGGTGACGGTCACGGTGACCGTTTCGCCCGCGACATAGCCATCCTCTGCCTCGGGATCGGAGACGGACAGCGAGCCCTCATTCGCGTCGGGAGCGGTCACGGTGACATGATAGTACGTGACCGAGGGTCCGTCGGGATCGTCGGGGTTATCGGGGTTGTCGGGATTGTCGGGGTTATCCGGATTATCCGGGTTGTCGGGATTGTCGGGTTCGTCCGGCTCGTCGGGCGTAACGGGCGTGAATTCCGCCGCGACCGTCGTATCCCCCGCGACAACGAAGGAGTAGACGCTCTCGACCGCGTCGATGGCGACGCCGTTCACCTTGACCGCAGAGACGGTGTAGCCGTCGTTCGCGGAGACGGTAATGATGACCGTTTCACCCGCGACATAGCCATCCGCCGCAGCGGGGTCGGAGACAGACAGCGAGCCTTCCGCAGCAGCGGGCGCGGTCACGGTGACATGGTAGTACGTGACCGAGGGCGCCGGATCGGAGTTGGTCCCGCCGTTGTCATTCGCATCATCCCCCGAATCGCACGACGCAAAGAAGAGCGCCGTGCAGAGAAGGAAGAGGACGCCGAAAAGCGCAGTGAGCGATTTTCCGATGACTTTCTTCATATTCCTTTCTCCTTTTAATGTTTTTTTCCTGCTGTCGTCAGACAGCAGGAAGCCCCTGCAGGGGCTTGAAACATATTGATATATTTACAGATTATACTTTTTGACTTGGAAAGTCAAGCGTTTGAATGCGGAAATTATACAAAAACTTTCTATTTTTTTATGGAATTTCCGAAATAAATAAGGAAAAATTATAGTTTTCGCGGATATTGTTCGTATATTTCGTTTTTTGCTCGTAAAAATCATTTGCATTTTTGCATAAATTCCGCGCCCCTCTCTCGGAACGCGGAACGTGACAAAATATTGAGAATGGTATCCTGCCGAGCGGCAAAAGCGGCGTTACGTGCCCGTGCTCTTGATGACGAATTCGCGGAAATATTGGTTCGGTCCGAAGAGTTGATAGACATCGTAACTCCTTCCGTGCTGTGCTCCGTAGCGCCTCAAATCGGACTCGAAATCCGGATACGCGGCGGTCCCGAACACAGACAGGCTGTATGCCGTATCCTCTCCCTCGAAGTACGCATTCAAGAGGGCGTCCAGCTCCTCCTTGCCGTTGACCAAGAGTTTGATCCCCCGATATTCCAATTTCTCGTAGAGCCTCAAATCGGTCCCGTACTCCAAGTCGGTACGGTTCACCTCATACAGCCCGAGATACTCCTTCCCCGGCATACACAGAGAAAAATAGGAGATATAGGCGGAATCGGGTCCGCTCGCCGTGTGTTGAGGGTCCAGCCGATACCACTTCCCGTCCAACTCGATGTCGACGTAGCCGTGGAACCCGACGGACGGCGTGGCGATGGAGTTTTTCCCCAACTGATACGGCATGCGCGCGAGATGAAAGACTGCCTCGATGCCCTCGATCCGAAGCAGAAGAAGGCAGGACTTGGCATGCCCGATGCAGATCGAGAGCCCATAGAAAAGGGCGCCTTCGGCAAAGTGAGAGCTCAATTTGGAAACGCCCTGCGACGGCAGATTTTCGGGGTCGGTCGAGGCGTCGTATTTTCCGCTCGACGTGTCGTACTGCACGTCCGTCGTAAACCACGAATAGATCGCGAAGATCTTCTCTTCGTCGCTCATTCCCGTCTTGATGATCTGTCTCAAGATCTCCTTTGCCCGATCCATGAGCCGTTCGGCGGGCGAACCCTTTTCGCAAATGGGAGCATAGCCCCGTTCGAGGGCATACCACATCTGTTGGGAATTCCATACCTTTGCCTTCTTCTGATACTTGGCATAGGGAAAATCGTCGAATTCCTCCGATCTGTCCGAATATCCCGACCGGTCGGAGCCGTATTCGGTCAGATTCTTGATCCTGCTGACGGGACCGAAATCTGCGCTGTTGCTCTCCCCCGCAAAGTCGTACGGGATCAGGGTCACCACGAGTTCGTCGGAATTCGGCTCGAACTCCGCCCTGATATCGACCGCACTCTTCAGAAGTTCGCAATACCAGTAGACCTCGTTCCGCTCCCACGTGGCGTTGTTGTGCGCGAAGTTCAGATTCACGCGGAACGTATCACAGACAAACTCCGTCCCGCTCTTCTGATAAAACGCATAGTAGTCGATGATGTCGGCAAGCTCCCTGTAGCTATTCGCCTCCGTGAGGCTTTCCGGCTCCGCCAAAACGTCGTCGCCGTACAGGGTCCGCAATTCGGAGCGGAACTGCCCGACGCTCTCCTCCCACAGATCGTCGTTCGTCTTTACTTCGTCGAGCTTTGCCTTGGCTTCTGCGAAGAGCTCCTTTGCCTCGGACAGGGTCAACCCCTCCGCGAACCGTTCGGCATATTCCGCCTTGATCCGCTCCATTTCCTCGAGCTGCTGCTCGCGATATACGACCGAATCGTTGTATTCCGCAAGCTCCGCCGCAATCGCGTCCACCGAGATCTCGACGGCAAGCGAACGGTATTCCTCGCGGATGCTCTCGGGCGACACCCTGTCCTGCATGGCGCGGTATACCTCTTCCGCCCTCTTCCGATATGAATACCGCTCCGCCTCCTCGATATTCCTGTCGATCTCCTCCAAGAGACGGGCATACAGCTCCTCGATGAGGGCAAGCCGCTCCTCTTCGGCAAGAGCGGCAGCCGTCTTGATCGCATTCAGGCTGTTCTCGGTCAAAAGATACCGCGCAAGCGCATCTTCCTTGCTCGCACACGTTTGAAGATACGCTTGGAACCCGTCCAGAAGCTCCGTCACCGCCGCCCCTTCGCTTTCGCGGTACAGGGACAGCATATAGGTGCCCGACAAGCTCTCCATGAGTTCGGACTTCAATTGTTCCAACTCTTCCCCATAGAGATCGCTGTCCGTCGGGATGAAGTAAACTTGCGTCTTGAAGTCACGGACAAGGGCGTCCACGGCGGCGTAATCGCGGTCCGGAGCCGCGGAGATGCTTTCCCTGAATTCCCCGATCAGCGCAAGGAGCGTGATGCGCTCTTCGGGACGATAGTCCGCGGGGTCTGCGTACGTTTCGATTTCCGCAAGCATTTCCGCCCGATAGGACGCAAACGCCTCGGCTTCATAATCGTCAATTGTCTTTACGGAGAGAATTGCCTCCCTTCCGCTCTCGTACAGCCCGGGAAGGGCGTCCGCGTCGTCGCATTCGCCGATCCTGTTCACGGCTTCCGTAAGGCACAGACGGTACTCCCGAAGTTCGGCTTCGTAGAAGTCGTCCTCCGAGACAAGCCCGCGCAAGAGCGAAATATACTCGGCTTTTTGCCGCTCGAACTCCTCCCTGCGGGCGGCGGAGGATTCGGTCTCCGTCGGGATATAGGAAATGAAATCGCAGGCGGAGAGGCAAGCCGCCGCCGAGCACGCAAACAGCAGCGCCGCCGCGAACAGAAGGAATTTCCGCTTCATGCCGCGCCCCCCCTCTCGAAATATACAAAGTATTCGGCGTAATTGCTCCAAGTGTATCCCGTCATGTAGTCGGAGCCCTGCGGGACGTAGAGCTTCACCTTTGACGAGGTCCCCTTCAACAGATCGCTCGCGGACGGCGAAAGTTTATACCCCTCCGTCTCATAGAAATAGATGCGTTCGAGGGCAATGCACCCGTTGAATGCACCGTCCATAAACGTCCTGTAGGTCGTCCCGATATGAATGCGCTTCAGGTTGATACAGCCGTAGAAGGCGTCTTCGTTGATCCTCGTCACGTTCCTGCCGTCATGCGTGGACGGAAGGATCACCTCTTCCATGTCCCGATAGGCGTCCTTCACTCCGGCAATGGCGTACGAATCCCCCACCCGCTCATACTCAAACCAATCCGCATAGTCGTTGTTGGGCTCGCCCGCATAGTCCTTGAAGGGGATCGGCTCGTCCGTGTCGGGCGGCTCGATCACTTCCTGGTCGGGCGGCTCGGGCGGCTCGGGCACGGGAAGGGACGGGGCGGACGGGCGCGAGCCGCCGCCGAGACCCGATTTCAGCTTCAGGTTTCCGATCAACAGATTCGTATAGTAGACCGCGCCCGCGGAATTCAGGTGGAAATTCGTGTCGTAAAAATACCGATAATCGATGATACAGTCCTCGAGGTCGCACAGAAGGTCACATTCAAGCTCATCGCGGAGCATGCTCTGAAACTCCGCGCGCTTTTTTCCGGAGGACGCAACGGCGAGCTCGTTGCACGGCGAAAAGTTGAAATAGATTTTGGCGTTTTTACCCCTTACGTAGGCGCAGTAGTCGTTGACATAATCCAGAAAGTCCTCATCGAGAAGCTCTTCCGTCATCGAAATCGCCATGGTGGCATCTACGCCGTTATCCATGATGTTGTATTCCCGCTCCACGCCGATGTCGCCGTACTCGTTGAACGAATCGTGACGGTAGATCCCCGCAGGGTCGGGCGTCGTCCCGTTTGCGCTGTACTCCAATTTTTTGAAGGCAAACTTGTAGTAGTTGTAGAACAGCGACAGATTGTCCCGAAACGAAAGATACCTGTATTTGAAGGAGAATCCGTCCAATGCCTCCTCCAATGCCACGGGGTTGAAGTAGAGCGAATACGTCTGCTCGTTCAGTTCCGGGGAAAGGATGACGATGTCGCCCTTCCCGATGTTGATCTTGGAGAGGTCCATCATGACCTTGGTCCCGAGCGTGGCATATAGACCGAAATCAATCACCGAATACCCCGGGATCTCCTGCTCGATGAGATCGCTCCGCAGCCCGAAGGGAAGGCTCGAGCCCCCCACGAAGATGATTTTCTTCCCCTCCGTGTTTCCGAGCCGTTCGCACTTATCCTCCAATTCCGCGACAAAGGTATTGCGGTACTGATCCTCCGTCAGTTCGGTAACGAGAAAGAAGATGCCGAAAGGCAGGATCATGATAAGAAGAAAACAGACGAATTTGAGAATTCCGATAGCGATTTTGCGCTCCATGCCCCTCCCCCTAAAATTGGAAGTAGATAAACGAACTGCCGATGTCCGATGCCTGCAAATAGATCCACGACAGGATCACCGCAAACCCGAGGATCACGTAGAGTACATAGCGGACCCATGCGTATCCGATGACCTTGGAGCTCGAGATCGTCTGCTCCGATTTGAGCCGTTCGAGATTGAGCATCAGGGCGATTGCCGCGACGAAGTAGACCGCGAAGTACCAAGTGAGCCGCATCGCATCAAAGGCATGAACGAAGTATTCGCCCGTGAAGCGGTAGTCGGAGAAGAGCTTCGCGATTGCGGTGAAGGCATCCGCGGTGGTGTTCGCTCGGAAGAAGATCCACGCAAACGTGACGAGCGAAAACGTCACGAAGATCCGAAAGCAGGAGACGAATTTCCCCTCCGGATCGAGCTTGCATTTTCTCCATAGGCGGTTCCTGATATCGAGCGTGAGGCTGCCGACGATCTGCAGGACCCCGTGCAAAACGCCCCAGATGATGAAATTATAATTCGCGCCGTGCCAAAGCCCGCTGATGAAGAACACGATCAGAATATTCAGAGCCCATCTCCACTTTTTGACCCTGCTTCCGCCGAGCGGGATATAGATGTAATCCCTCAACCAGCGCGACAGGGAGATGTGCCACCTGCCCCAAAATTCCTTGATAGACCTCGAACGGTAGGGTGAGGCGAAGTTCTCGGTGAGATCGATCCCGAACAGCTTCGCGCACCCGACCGCGATGTCGCTGTACCCCGAAAAATCGCAGAGGATCTGAAAGGAGAACAGGACGGACGCAATTAAGATCATCAACCCGTTCGCCCCGGCGATATCGTTGAAAACCGCATTGACGCAGATCCCGATCATGTCCGCCACCGCGATCTTCTTGAAGAAGCCGATGAGCATGACGCGGAACGCCCCGCCGAAATCGATTTCGCGGATGTGTTTTTCCCGCTTCAATTGGGGAAGCAGATCTTCGGGGCGCTCAATCGGTCCCGCGACGAGTTGCGGGAAGAAACACACAAAGAGCGCATAATAACCGAAATGCCTCTCCGCACCCGCCTTGGAGCGGTAAATGTCGATCACGTACGAGAGCGTCTGAAAGGTATAGAACGAGATCCCGACCGGAAGGATCAGACTGAAATAGCCTGCGGGTTCCCTGTCCGAGCAGAGACGGATGATGTCCCAAACGATATCGTAAAAGAAATTAAAGTACTTGAAAAAGAACAGGACCCCGAGGCACAAGACAGCCGAAACGACGAGCACGGCGATCTTGGCTTTCCGCTTTTCACGGAATTTCTCCAACAGGAGACCGGCGGAATAGGATACGACGGTGGTAAAGACGATGAGAAAGACGAGCTTCCAATTCCAATACATGTAGAAAAAATAGCTCGCCAAAAGGAGAACAAACCACTTGAATCGGTTCGGACAGATCCAATGGAGCAAAAAGACCACCGGTAAAAATATGAGAAATTCCAACGAATTGAACAGCATTTGTATTGCAAAAACTTTATCTTTCGGTTAATGTTTTTATTGCAAAGCGTTTCGCTTTGCAATACCGAGGGGCGTAGAAAAGCCCCTCGGAAAATTCGGACCCCGTGCGGACCGAACTGCCGACCGACGGCTTCTGCCGTCCTTTTTCAACCGTCATTATAACATATCCGCATGGGAATGGCAACTTTTTTCCCATGCGGACAGATTGGAAATTTTTGCATTCGGATCGCGGTTTAACCGGCGTCCGAAGGGGCGGAAGGACCTTGCGGGGGCGGGTCGGGCGGAAGGTCCTCGGGCGGGGCGCTCCCCTGCGGGTCGGGAAGGTCCTGCCGTGCGGCTTCGGCTATCTCGTCGTCGAACCCGCGGAGGGCGGCGAACGAGGCGAACTGTGCGGCGCGCTGCTCCCGCGGCATGGGCGGGTGCTTTTCGGATTTCGGGCGGGAAAGGTGGATGATGTCGTCGTATCCGCTCATTTTTTATGCCCTCCGATCTGTTCGTTCCGCTCGCGCGCCGTGGCGCCCTCGACGAGGTCCGCCCCCTTTAAGAGGGCGTTCTTCCCGAATTTTCGGTGAACGGAGACGGTCGTCTCCTGCAGGCGGCGCTCCCGCTCCGTGCTCGCCGTCTCCGCCCGCTTCTCCGCCTCGATGGCGGTGTAGTCAGTGAAGAGGTCGAGCTGTTCGGGCGCGGCGGCGGGAATGCCGTCCTCGGGCAGAAGGTAGTTCGCCGAGACGTTGAGGCGGCGGACGAAGAGGTGCGGGTCGGCAATGCGCTCGAAGAGCCGCAGGACGGCATCGACGATTGCCCGCGTGGAGGACGTGTAGCCGCTCAAATTGCAGCTGCCCGTCGCAGGCTTGGGGACAGCCCTCCCGTACCAGTCCGAGACGGTCTCGCCGCGGTAGTTTGCCCCGCTTTCTCCCTTGAGATTTTCGACGTCGTACCCCACGTACAGCCCCATCTGCCTCGTCTTGTATCCCTTTTCGACGAGCTCCAAGACGAGCGCCTCGGTCATCTCCCGCACGATGAGCTTTGCCATCTCGAAGGAATAGGGCGCCTGCAGGACCTGCCCGGAGCTCAAGCTGTTCGTGCTCGGGCGGTATGCCTTGATGTCGGCAATTGTGCACGGCTCGATGCCCCACGCGTGGTCGATGAGGAGCTCGGCATTGATCCCGAACAGCTTGAAGAGGGAATCCTCGTCCGAGAGGGAGCGCCGCGCGACGTCCCCCATTGTGAACATGCCGTTTTTCTCCAGCTTGGCGCGGTATCCCCTCCCCACCCTCCAAAAGTCGGTGATGGGGCGGTGCGCCCACAGGAGCTCTCTATATTTCATCTCGTCGAGCTCGGCAATGCGCACGCCGTTTTCGTCGGCGGGGACGTGCTTCGCCACGATGTCCATTGCGACCTTGGCGAGGTAGAGGTTGGTCCCTACCCCCGCGGTCGCCGTGATCCCCGTCCGCGCGAGAACGGTGCGGATCATCTCGGCGGCGAGCTCCCGCCCCGCCATGCGGTAGGCGCCGAGGTAGGGCGTCACGTCGATGAACACTTCGTCGATGGAGTAGACGTGGATATCCTCGGGCGAGACGAACGATCTGTAGATGTCGAAGATGGAGACGCTTACCTTCTCGTACCGCGCCATCCGCGGGGGAGCGACGATGTAGCCCGCCTCGAGCGAGGGGTCCTCCCCGAGCTCGCGCTTGGAGTACGACTTCCCCGAGAATACCCCTCCGGGCGCGCGGCGGCGGCGCTCGGCGTTGACCTCGCGCATGCGCTGTACGACCTCGAAGAGGCGCGCCCTGCCCGAGATTCCGTACTCCTTCAGGGAGGGAGAGACGGCGAGGCAGATGGTCTTTTCGGTGCGCGTGATGTCCGCCACGACGAGATTGGCGTCGAGCGGGTCGAGGTGGCGGTCGACGCATTCGACGGACGCATAGAACGACTTCAAGTCGATTGCGATGTATGTCCTCTCCATTTCCCCTCCTTTCCTTATTCTTTATTATCTTGTCCTTACGGCACGATTTTACACCCTTTCCGCGGATTTGTCAAACAAATGTTTTTGGCAGCGGAAGGAAAAGGGGGCGCCGCGCGCCCCCGATGTCAGTTCTGTTCGGGGATCTTGTACGTCGTGACGAGGCGGCGGAGCAGGGTGCGGATGTCCCTCGTCTCCTCGTGCACCGCCTTCTCCATCTCGGCGAGCATCTCCCAGAGGAAGGTCTCGTCGATGTCGATGGGCTTTGCGACGCTGATGAGCCCGTGCGCCGTGGTCTGCATCCCCTCCTCGTCCATGAGGCGCTCCTCGTACAGCTTTTCGCCCGGGCGGAGCCCCGTGCATTTGATCTCGATGTCGACGCCCGGCTCCAGCCCCGAGAGCTTGATGAGGTTGACGGCGAGGTCGTAAATTTTGACGGGTTCGCCCATGTCGAGCACGAAGATCTGCCCGCCCTTCGCGTACGCGCCCGCCTGCAGGACGAGCACGACGGCTTCGGGAATGGTCATGAAATAGCGGATGATGTTGGGGTCGGTGACGGTGACGGGACCACCCTCGGCGATCTGCTTCTTGAAGAGCGGAATGACGGAGCCGTTGGAGCCCAAGACGTTCCCGAAGCGCACGGCGACGAAGTTGGTGTTCTTGCTGTGCCGCCCGATGGTCTGGATGATCATCTCGCAGATGCGCTTGGTGCAGCCCATGACGTTGGTGGGGTTCACCGCCTTGTCCGTGCTGATCTGCACGAACGTCTTGACGCCGTACTTGTCCGAGAGGCGGGCGCAGTTCAAGGTGCCGAACACGTTGTTCTTGACCGCCTCGTTGGGGCTCGTCTCCATGAGGGGAACGTGCTTGTGCGCGGCAGCGTTGAACACGATGTCGGGGCGGTAGGTGGAGAACACGTCCTCCATCTTGGTGACGTCGCGGACGCTCGCGATGAGGGCGAGAAGGTCGAGTTCGGGATAGTGCCTGCGGAGCTCCTGCTCGATCTCATAGGCGTTGTTTTCGTAGATGTCGAGAATGATGAGCTTGCGGGGCTTGCTCGCCGCGATCTGACGGCAGAGCTCGCTCCCGATGGAGCCGCCGCCCCCCGTGACGAGGACGACCTGCCCCTCGATGTAGCCCGTGATCTCCTCGAGGTTGACCTGCACCTGCTCGCGCCCCAAGAGGTCGCTCACCTCGACGTCGCGGAGCTGGGAGACGCTCGCTTCCCCGCTCGCGAACTGGTACAGCCCGGGGAGAATGCGCACCTTGCACGGGGTGTTGCGGCAGATCTCGACAATGCGGCGGATCTGCTTTTTGGAGACGGAGGGCATCGCGATGAGGATCTCGCTCACGCGGTACTTCTGGGCGAGCTGCGGAATGTCCTCCGACGAGCCCGCGACACGGACATCGCCTATCGTCGTGCCCTTCTTGTTCTCGTCATCGTCCACGACGACGACGGGCATGTACTTTATCTTGTCGGTCGACTGCATCTCGCGGATGAGGTCGCTCCCCGCCTTGCCGCCGCCCACGACCATGACGCGCACCCACGCATCCGAATTGCGCTTGAACACGTACCGGAACGCGATGAACAGGCGGCGCGAGAAACGGATGATGAGGAGGAAGTTGATGAGGAAGATGGCGAAGATGAGGCAGGCGAGCGGCTCGACAAACTGCGTCGTCCATGCAAAGACGAGGTTCCCGAGGCAGATGATGAGCACTGCGACGTACAGTTTGATGGAGTCGAAGATGCCGACCGAGGTGGTGCTGATGGAGTAGATGCGGAGCAGGGCAAAGCTCACGTAGACCAATCCGATGTTGAGCAGGAGCCAATACAGCAGGGAGAGGTCAAAGACTATCTTGTGTTCTTCGTTGACGGAGACGAGCGCAATTGCCATCGCCGCGACGATGGCGGCAAGGTCAAGGGCGGCGAATAAAAACACCGTCCGAAGCCTTACGGGCACGCTGATCTTCTTCTTCATTTGATCCATAAGTTACTCCACGGTAACGCTCTTTGCGAGGTTTCTCGGTTTATCGACGTCCAGCCCGCGCTGGACGCTGAGGTAGTAGGCAAACAGTTGAAGGGGCACGACGGCGAGGCTCGCCGCGAAGGGTTCGAGGGTGCGGGGAATGGGGAAAAACGCGCCCTCCTGCATGCGGTCGAAGCCGAGCGTCACGACGAGGGCGCCGCGCGAACGGACTTCCTCGAGGTTGCTCGCCGTCTTTTCGGCGACCGACCCTTGGGTGATGACGCCGACGACGAGCGTTCCGTCCTCGATGAGGCTGATCGTCCCGTGCTTGAGTTCGCCCGCCGCATACGCCTCGGTGTGCACGTAGCTGATCTCCTTGAGCTTGAGGCTCCCCTCCATGCAGACGGTGTAGTCCACCCCCCGCCCGATCATGAACACGTCGTGCACGTTGACGTGCTCGGCGGCGAAGCGCTGGATCTCCTCGGACTCGTTGAGGAGCTCCGAAATGCGTTCGGGGATCTCCTCGAGCGCGGCAAGATAGCGGGAGACGTCCTCGGGCGAAACGGTGCCGCGGAGCCGCCCGAGCTCGACGGCGAGAAGGTAGCCGAGCATGAGCTGGGCGCTGTATGCCTTGGTCGTCGCAACGGCGATCTCGGGACCCGCATAGGTGTACAGAACGTCGTCCGCCTCGCGCGCTATCGAGGACGAGAGCACGTTCACGATGGCGAGCGTCCGTATCCCGCGCGCCTTCGCCTCGCGCACGGCGGCGAGGGTGTCCGCCGTCTCGCCCGACTGGCTGATGGCGACGACGAGCGTCCCTTTTGGCAGAATGGGGTCGCGATATCGGAATTCCGAGGCGAGCTCCACCCGCACGGGAAGGCGGGCAAGCGACTCGATGACGTACTGGAGCGTCGCGCCCACGTGATAGGCGGAGCCGCACGCCGTGATGACGAGCTGCGTCACATCCTTCGGGAGCGGGCAGGGAAATTCCACCTTCCCGCCGTGGACGTACGCATGAAGGGTATCGCGGACGGCACGGGGCTGTTCGCAGATCTCCTTCATCATGAAATGCTCATAGCCGTCCTTTTCCGCCGCCCGCTCGTCGAGGTCCACCGTGACGGGCTGCTTGACCGTTTCCCTGCGGTCGATGTTGTAGAAGCGAATGCCGTCCGCGCGGATGCGGGCGAGCTCGAGATTGTCGATATAGTAGACCGTGCGCGTATGGGACAGAATGGCGGGGACGTCGGAGGCGACGAACATCTCCCCCTTCCCCGCGCCGATGATCATCGGGCTGTCCTTCCGCGCGACGAAGATCTCGTCCGGGAACTCGTTGAAGAGCACCGCGACGGCGTACGAGCCGCGGGCGCGCGTCATGAACCGCGCGATGGCGTCCACCGGTCCCTGCCCGTACTTTTTGCGGTAATAGTCGATGAGATTGACGATGACCTCGGTATCCGTCTCCGAGCGGAACACGTATCCCGACGCGAGCAATTTTTCGCGGAGCTCGCGGTAATTTTCCAGAATCCCGTTGTGGACGACGGTCACCGAGCCGTCCGTGCACTTGTGGGGGTGCGCGTTCTCCTCGTTCGGCTCCCCGTGGGTCGCCCAGCGGGTGTGCCCGATGCCGCACGTCCCCGAAAGGAGGGTGCCGCCCTTCGTCCTCTCCTCGAGCACGGAGAGCCGCCCCTTCGTCTTGACGACGCGGACTTCCCCGTCGCCGCTGCGGACCGCGATGCCCGCCGAATCGTACCCCCTGTACTCGAGCTTTTTGAGCCCCTCGAGCAGAATGGGAGCCGCCTGCTTTTTACCGATGTAACCTACGATGCCGCACATGCCGTCCCGTCCCTATTTTTTCTTGCGGGGCTTCCCGACCGAGGCGACCGCCGCCGCGATCTTCGCCGCAAGTTTTTTGCATTCCCGCTCGGAGGAAGCCTCCACCATGACGCGCACGACGGGCTCCGTCCCCGATTCGCGGACGAGCACCCTGCCGTTGTCTCCGAGCTTTTCTTCCGCCTCCGCAATCGCCGCGCGGACGCCCTCGTCCTCGCGGACGGCGGACTTGTCCTGCACTTTGACGTTGATGAGGGTCTGCGGGTACATCGTGAGCATGTCGTACATCTTCCCCGCCGTTGTCTTGTTCGCGAGCATCGCCTCCATGACTTTGAGGCTCGTGAGGATCCCGTCCCCCGTCGTCGCGTACTTGGAGAAGATGATGTGCCCCGACTGCTCGCCGCCAAGCTTGTTGCCGTGCTCCTTCATGTACTCGTACACATAGCGGTCGCCGACCGCCGTCTTTGCGGCTTCTATCCCCTCCGCTTCGAGCGCCTTGAAGAGCCCGAGGTTGCTCATCACCGTCGCGACGACGGTATTCGTGACGAGCTTGCCCCGCCCCTTCATGTACTTGGCATAGAGGAGGAGAATGTGGTCCCCCGTGAGGACGCGACCCTTCTCATCCACGCAGAGGCACCTGTCGGCGTCGCCGTCATAGGCAAAGCCGATGTCGAGCTTGTGCTCGGTGACGAAGCGCTGGAGCGACTCGATGTGCGTCGAGCCGCAGCCCAAGTTGATGTTCGTCCCGTCGGGCTCGGAGTGGATGACGTACGTCGTCGCGCCGAGCGCCTCGAACACCGACCGCGCGATGTTCCAGACGGCGCCGTTCGCGCAGTCGAGCCCCACCTTCACGCCGCGGAAGGAGTACATTCCGAGCGAGATGAGGTAGCCGATGTAGCGGTTTCTGCCCGAGGCATAGTCGATGATCCGCCCGACCTTATCCCCCGTGGCAAAGGGAAGTTCTTGGTTTTCGGCGTCGAGATATTCCTCGACGCGGGCGATGAGCTCGTCGTCCGCCTTTTCGCCGTTTTCGTTGAGGAGCTTGATCCCGTTGTCCGTAAACGGGTTGTGGCTCGCCGAGATCATGACGCCGCAGTCGAACCCGTCCGTCCTCGTGATGTACGAGATGGAGGGCGTGGGCGTGACGTGCATCATGTACGCCTCCGCCCCCGAGGCGACGAGCCCCGCGACGAGCGCGTACTCGAGCATGTAGCTCGAACGGCGGGTGTCCTTCCCGACGACGACGCGCGCCGTCTTGTCCTTATTCTTCCCGAGGTACCACCCGAGGAACCGTCCGACCTTGTAGGCGTGATCTGCCGTGAGCGTGACATTGGCTTCCCCGCGGAAGCCGTCCGTTCCGAAATATTTTCCCATGTGAGATCTCCGAATTCAGCGGCGGGGGACGACCGTCCTCCCGTCCTTGATGATGCTGTCGGCGGGATATGCCCCGCGCAGCGAGGAAAGCGGATACACGAGCGACCGCCTGCCGACGACCGTGCCCGGATTGAGCACGCTGTTGCACCCAACCTCGACGTTGTCGCCGAGCATGGCGCCGACCTTCTTCCGCCCCGTGGGGATTTTTTCTTCCCCGACGCGGATGAAGACGGGCGAGCGGTCCCCCTTCACGTTGGAGGTCACCGCGCCCGCACCGAGGTGCGACTTGTATCCCAATATGCTGTCCCCAACGTAGTTGAAATGGGGGACCTGCACGCCGTCGAAGAGCACGGCGTTTTTGAGTTCGACCGAATTGCCCACGACGCACCCCTCGCCGACGAGCGCGCTGCCGCGGACAAAGGCGCAGTGGCGCACCTCCGTCTCCGCGTCGATGATGCAGGGCGCGCCGAGAAAGGCGGTGGGCGCAACGCGCGCCGACTTGTGGACGAACACGCCCTCGCTCCTCTCCTCATAGTCGGAGGAAAGCGAGGAAAAAAGGGCGCGGATGGCATCGCCGAGACTTTCGAGCGCCTCCCAAGGATAGCGGAAGCCGAGAAGGTACTGCCCGAGGAGGGTGTGCTGCAGATCGAACAAATTCAGAACGGTCAAATCGTCAAGCGTCATGTTGCTCCTCTCATTCCGTTTCTTTGTCTATTATAAAGGACGGGCGCGACAAAGTCAACCGTTTGTGAAATATTTATCATTTTGTCGAATTTTTCATTCTTTTGTGAAAAAGCCCGCGGCGCGTAGCGCCGCGGGCTTTTTCAGCTCTGTCCCGTGGAGACGACGTCCTCCCCGTCTGCCTTCGAGGCGTCGGGCAGGATCATGCAATAGCGCGGATTGTGCGCATACTCCTTCTTTTTCTTCTTTCCCATATTCCCCTCCCCGTCCAGTCTGTGCGGGAAGGGCGGGCTCTATTCGTCCTCTTTCTCTTCTTCGGGGGGCTGCGACGCCATCTCCGCGATGCTCTCGCGCTCGCGGCGGATGCGCTCCTCCTCCCTCTCCTGTGCGTCACGGTCAATGCGGTCGGTGTTCTTTTTCATGGCGTCCTCCTTGTCCGAAGTATATCACGGCGCCGCGCGCCCTGTCAAGCGGTTCACCCCGAGATCTGTTTGAGCACCTTCGAGAAGGTCTCCGTCTTTTGGTCGACGAGCATCTTCGCGGCGGGCTGGACCTCGTAGTACCCGCGGGAGAGCATCTGCTCGAACACGAGGAACTGCGTGTCGGCATGTTCGCCGTACCGCTTGAAAATTTCCTTGCGGAAGGGCATGCAGCTCCCCTCCGTGAGCGCAGCGGCATAGTAGCTCATGAGCAGCTTCTCGCAGTCGAGAAGGTCCTGAAGGGCGTCCTTTTCGGAGAGCGTGGTTTCCTTTTTCGACTGTTTCATCGCTTGCCTCCCAACATCTGAAAGAGGGCGGAAAACCGCTCCTCGTGGCGGCGGGCGACCTCGTCCATCTGCTGTGCAAGCGCCGTGTCCGTCAGCGTGTTCGCATAGATGCGCGCCTTCTTGCAAGCCATTTCCTCTCCCGTGAGAATGTGGGACAGCACGTCTAAATCCTTTGCGGTAAGATTTGTCATATTGACCTCCTGCGTCCGTTATCGACGAAGGAGAAAGTTTTTATACCGTTCCGCCCGTCTTGCAGAGAGAACGGAGGGTACAGCCCGCGCAATCGGGGCGCTGCGAGCGGCACACCCGCCGCCCGTGCCAGATGAGAAGGTGGTGCGCCTTCGACCACTTCTCCTTCGGAATGGCGCGCATCAGCCCCTCCTCGACCTCGAGCGGCGTCTTGCCCTCGGCGATCCCGAGGCGGTTGCTCACGCGGAACACGTGGGTATCCACCGCGATGGCGTCCCCGCCGAATGCGACGGAATAGACGACGTTCGCCGTCTTTCTCCCCACCCCCGCGAGGGTGCGGAGCTCCTCGAGGGTCCGCGGGACCTCGCCGCCGAACGTTTCGGCGATATCGCGCGAGGCGGAGAGGATGTGCGCCGCCTTGTTGCGGTAAAATCCGCACGAGTAGATCGCCCGCTCCAGCTCCTCCTGCGAGAGGGTGAGCATGGTCTCGGGCGTGTTGTGCTCGCGGAAGAGCTCCCGCGTGACGAGATTCACCCGCTCGTCCGTGCACTGCGCGGAGAGAATGACGGCGACGAGGAGCTCATACGGGCTCTCGTAGCGGAGCGCGGGGCGGGCGGCGGGATAGAGACGTTCGAGTTCCGAAAGGATGCTGTCGACGGGTTCCATACCCCGAAGTATACTCCGATTGCCCCGAAATTGCAAGCGTTTACACGGGGCGGAATGTCCCGTTTTCCTGCCGATAAAATCCCGCAAAGGAGGAATATCCCCTCCCCGCAGCCGCCCTTGCCCGCGGGAGAAAGCGCCCGTCGAAGCGCGCCGAGATCCCGCAGCCGACGCCCGCCTCCTTGGGGGTGGAGACCGCCTGCACGGGCACCCCCTCCCGCCGCAGGGCGGAGATGAAGTCGAGCGCCTGCGCCCTCGATTTGAAAACTGCCAACATTGTCATGTTCGCATCCCTTCCTTCGTATAGATAGATATCCTTTTTTCGGAGGCGCCCATGATCTATCTCGACAACGCCGCGACGGGCGGGTTCAAGCCCGCGGGCGTGCAGAGCGCCGTCGCCGCCGCCCTGCGGGCATGCGCCAACCCCGGTCGGAGCGGGCACCGCCTCTCCGTCGCGCAGGCGGAGCGGGTGCTCGCCTGCCGCAAGCTGCTCTCCGAGCTGTTCGGCGGCTTCGGGTTCGAGCGCGTCGTGTTCACGAAGAACTGCACCGAGGCGCTCAACATCGCCATCTTGGGCGTATTGGAGCCCGGCGACCACGCGGTCGTCTCCTGCCTCGAGCACAATTCGGTGCTCCGACCCTTGGAATTTCTCCGCTCCCGCGGCGTGGAGTACGACGTCGCCCCGCTCGAGAACGGAACGCTCCGCCCCGAGACGGTCGCGGCGCTCGTGAAGCCCTCGACCAAGCTGTGCTGCGTGACGACCGCCTCCAACGTGACGGGCGAGGCGCCCGACCTTGCCGCCGTGCGCCGCCTTCTCCCGAAGGAGATCCTTCTGCTCGCCGACGGGGCGCAGGGCGCGGGGCACCTTCCCATCAACATGCGGGAGACGGGGATCGACTTGCTCGCGCTCGCGGGGCACAAGGGGCTGCACGCCATACAGGGCGCGGGCGCGCTGCTCTTTTCGGAGCGCGTCTCCCCCCGCCCCGTCCTCTTCGGCGGAACGGGGAGCGAGAGCTTCAACCTCTCCATGCCGTCCTTCTACCCCGACCGTCTCGAGAGCGGCACCCTCTCTTACCCCGCGATCTGCTCGCTGTACGAGGGGGCGATGCTCGCGGGAAGCGGCGAGCGGGGCGGGGAAAAGCTCCTCGGGCTCACCGCCGCCGTCTGCTCCGCGCTCGGAGAGCTCCCTTTCCTCACCGTGTACTCCGCCCCGAACAGGAGCGGGATCGTCTCCTTCAAGCACAGCCGCATCCCTTCCGAGGAAGTCGCGGCGCTCCTCGACGGGCGGTTCGACATCGCCGTGCGGGGCGGGCTGCACTGCGCCCCGCTCGCACACAGGGCGCTCGGCACCTTCCCGGACGGGCTCGTGCGCGCCTCCTTCTCCCCCTTTCAGGGCAAGCGGGAAGCGAACGCGCTCCTCTCCGCGATGCGGAAGATCTGCTCTACATCCGCTTGAGCTGTTCGATGAGCTTTTGCAGCTTTTTCCGCTTGGCGGCGTCGAGCATGGGCGCAAAGCGCGCATAGAAGGCGTCGATCTGCTCGTTGGTGAGCGTCCCCGCCCGCTTTCCCTCCACGGCGCGCGCATAGATCTCCTTGGTGAGGGCGCCCTCGTCCTTGCCCGCATAGCGCGAGAGAAACTCCTCGCCGTCCCCTTCCCCGCCGTAACTTGCGAAATCTTTCATAGTCACCTCGAACCATTGTATGAAAGGAACGCGCCTTTTGCCATCGGCATACCATGAAAGCATGGATACGGCAATTCTGCTGTTTCTACTTGCGATGATCGGCGGGAACGAGGAGATGAAGCGCTCGCTGCGCTCCTTCCTCGACTTCTACCGCGAGAACA
This sequence comes from uncultured Clostridia bacterium, assembly GCA_947589235.1. Taxonomy (GTDB): domain Bacteria; phylum Bacillota; class Clostridia; order Christensenellales; family Borkfalkiaceae; genus Gallimonas. Next base: position 9,841 of record CANQAX010000012.1, on the reverse strand, counting down.
GGGACCTCGTCGCCGCGCTCTCGGGAAAGCCCGAACAGGGAAAACCCGAACAGGGAAAATCCGAGCGGGCAAAAAAAGACCGACCCCGCGGGGAGGTCGGCGCAACGGACGTATTGGAAGCGTATCTGAACCGCTGTTCGGGTTAGAAGAGCGCGGCGAGGAATTCGTCCTCCTCCGAGGGGAGAACGGGTGCAGCGATGGCGTGCGCCGCGTCGACCGCCCTTATCCCCTCGCGGTGGATGCACGTGCCGTCGGGCCAGTACACCCGCGAGACGGTGATCCGCATGACGTTCCCGTCGCTCGCCGTGAAGTGCGCCTGCATGACGCCCTTCCCGTACGTGCGCGGTCCCGCCGCGCCGTCTCGGAGATAGATGTCCTCGGGCGAGATCGTCCCGTAGCTCAACATGGCGCCCATGAGCGATTCGGAGGCGGAGGCGGTGTTCTCGTCGGCGAGCACGGTGATGTGCGCGTCGTCCGAGAAATACGTAGCGTAGTCGTTTCCGTCCGCGCGGTAGGTGTATCCCCCGTTGTAAGTCGGCGCCGTGGCGACGACGGGACGGGCGCCCTCCGCCCCCTTGAGAAGGTGGGAGGCGATGGAGCACAGCGTCGTCATGTATCCGCCGCCGTTGGAGCGCAGGTCGAGCACGAGATGTTTTCTCCCGCGGGCGACCTTCTCCTCGAGGCAGCGGACAAACTCCTCCGCGGCGTTGCCGTCGAATTCGGTCAGGCGGAGATAGGCGGTGTCCGCGGGCAGGAAGGACATTCCCTCCCCGACCCGCTCGAGGACAAGCTCGCTCTCCCCGCGGAAGCGGAAGGTCCCCTCGCTGTCGGCATACATGCAATAGGAAGCGAGGTAGTCGGCGCGGGAGAAGGCGACGGTGCGCGCGTCGCTCCCGTCCTCGCGGTACCCCACGGAGAGGACGCAGCTGTCGTTCGCGCGGAGGAAGGCGAGGATCTCCTCCCTTCCGCCCTCCCGAAGCGGCTGTCCGTCGGTGCCGCAGGCGAAGATGTACATGCCGCTCTCGAGCCCCGCCCGCTCGGCGGGGGAGTTGTAGACGGTGCGGTACACGCGCGCCCGCGCCTCGGAGCCGAGAAGGGAGAGCCCGTAGCCCGTATTCCTTCCCTCTCCCTCGGCGAGAATGGCGGCGTACTCCTCCTCGGTGTAGTGGGCGCAGAACTCGTCGAGCGCGAGCCCGTCATAGAGATTGTCGTACAGCGTATCGCGGTCGACTTCCTCGTAGTAGTTCCTGCGGACGGTCTCCACCATCTCGGCGAGGCTCCTCACCCGCCTGTCGATGCTGAAATATCCGCTGACCCAGCCCACCGCAAGGAGGGCAATCGCCGAAAAAAGCGCGGCAAATACGAGAAGTGCGCGCTTTCCCTTCTTCTCCGCCTTCGCGGGAGCCTCTTTCCCGGTCACTGCGGGGGTCTCTTCCGTTTCGGTCATGGCGGGGACCCTTTCCCCGCCGACCTCGGACATGGTATCCTCTTTTTTGCTCATACTCCTCCTGTTTTACGGCTGCAGCAGCTTGTAAAGGATGGTGAGGACGCGGAAGGTGACCGCGTCCGAAAATTTGCGGATGTTGAGCCCCGTCGCGCGCTCGATCTTGTCGAGACGGTACATGAGGGTGTTGCGGTGCATGAAGAGGTTGCGGCTCGTCTCGGAGACGTTGAGGCTGCTCTCCAAGAACTCCTCCGCCGTCTCCGCCATGTCCTCGTCCTCGAAGATCTCCTCGGCGCCCTCGACGCAGAACTGCTCCATGTAGTCCTTGAGGCGCAGACGGGGAATGTCCTCGAGCATGCGGACAAGCAGGTATTCGCGGTAGGAATGCACTTCCCCCTTGGTGCGGAGAATGGCGCTCATGCGGACGGCGGTCGCCGCCTGATGGTAGGAGACGGAGATCTCGCCGAACGACTTCATCTCGCACCCCACCCCGATGCGTGCGTGAATGCCCGTCTCCTCATACAGCGACTGGGCGAGAAATTGCCCGAATTCGTAGGGCGTCTGCCCCTCGTCCGCAAAGCGGACGACGGCGAGGCGGGTATCGTCCATCGGGACGGCGAGGTCCTGCGAGCCCTCGATGCACCCCTCGACGTGCGCGAGCACGTCGCGGAGCCCCCGCTCGGGCAGAACGTCCACCGCGAAGCACGTGGCGTCGGTCAGATTGTACTTGGTGAGGAAGCGGAAGGCATTCCAACCGCCCCCCTCGCCGAGCAGAATGGCGCGGAGTTCGTCGCGCTTGTCGGGGGTGCTCCGCCCGCGCGAACCGGACAGAAACAGGGCGACGAGTTTCGCCGTGCGGAGGACTTCCTCCCCCGTCCCGGGCAGATAGAGTTCGACGGGCGTACCCTCCCATTCCGCGGAGATGTGCGTCTCCTCTCCGCCGCGCGGGCGAAGGCTCACCTCCGTCCCCGTTTCGCGGAAAAGATCGGCAAGGATCCCCTCCAATCCGGAAGCCGAATCGCTCATTTTCATCCTCCCCGAGGGAAACGCGCCGTTTCCCCCCTTTCAACAAAAATGATTATACCATGTCCGAGGCGAAATGGCAAGAGTTTTTTCCGAACGTACAAAAAAGACCCCGTTTTTCGTGCATTTTTTCCAAATCGGCAGGGAAAAATACCGAGAATACACAGACTATCGGGAGAACATGCACAAAAACGGTCGAATCGTTGATTTTTTCGGCGACGGAGTTGACATGGTATGGGGATTGTGCTATAATAGAGCAGAATCCGAACGAATCTTTCGCGCGGTCCGCAGGCTCGGACCGATCAGGAGTTGATATGCAGAATTCTATTGTCGAATCGGACGAATTCGACCTCGAAACGGAACCCTACGTTCCCGACGGGGAAACAAAGAGCGTGGCGGGGTACCGCATCCTCGCCGTCGTCTCCTTCCTTCTCGCCGCGGGCGGGCTCTTTCTCGGCGCCCTCGCGAAGTGGGCGGACTTTCTCCTCTCGCCGCTCGCAACGGGCGAGGAATTCGTCCCCTATTCCCTCATCGGGACGGTGGGCATTCTGTTCCGCGACATGGGCAGCACCCCCTATGACCCGACGACCGCCTTGGGGCTCCACAACTTTGTGCATCTCTCGGTGTTCCTCTTCGTGCTCGCGGCGGTCGCGGGCTCCCTCGTCCTCATGATCGTCTCGCTCGTCTCCCGCAGGGCTGCGGAGCGGTGCGCGATGTTCTCGGCGGACATCGTGTTCCTCGCCTATCTCGGGGTGTTCGCGTGGGTGTTCTACCTCGGAAGCGTCGTGGCGACCGGGCTCAATACGGGCTTTGTCCGCACGATGTTCGACCCGACCTCGGGAATGATAGCGGGCGCCATGGGGATCCTTCTTCTCATCTCCGCGCTTGCGCGCAGAAAGGCGCGCGCGCTCGCGAATCTCGTGTTCCTTCTTTTGACACTCGCGGCGTGCTTTGCGCTCGTGTATCCGGGGTCTTTGAACGTGCGTGCCGTCTCGCGCTCCGCAGGTTCCATCGAGGCGAAGGCGAACGTGTTCTTCGCGCTCGCGATGATGTTCCTTCTCATCGTGCTCGCATTCAATCTGCTTGTCTCCACGGCGCGGCTCGGAGCCAAGCGCGCCTACCTTTTCGACTGCGTGCGGTTTGCCGTTCTCCTCTTCGCGCTCGCTCTCTTCATTATTGCCGACGTCGCCCAGCCCATCGCGACCAAGTCGGAATTTTTCACCGCGGACGGGCAAATCATGCCCGCGATCCTTCTCATCGCCGCGACCGTGTGCGCCTTCCTCTTCTCGGTGCTCACGGCGGTGCTTTTCCGCGCCAAGCATGAGACGGTCGAGGAGCCCGAAGCGGACGAGGCGCCCGTCTACGTGCCCGAAGAGCCCGCAGAAGTGCCTGAAACGGAGCCCGCGGAGGCGCCCGTCAGCGAATTCGAGCGCAGAATGGCGGCGCTTGCCAAGGGCGAGGCGCCCGAGGAACCCGCGCCCGAGCCCGTGCAGGAAGCCATGCCCTTCCCCGCGTTCGGCGTGCGGCAGGCACAGCCCAAGCAGCCGAGCTATTTCGACCCGAACACGCAATACACCTACGACCCGTTCATCAACACGCTCACGGCGCAGGAAAAGAACGAATTCGGCGACATCTTCATTGCGGGCAAGTTCGGCGACCTCAACTATCTCCCCGCCTACGTCATCGGCGGAAACAACGAGGAATTCTTCCACAAGGTGTTCATCTACCTCGGGAAATTCCGCAAGAACATCTCGTCCGAACTGCTCGAAAAGCTATACGTCTACATCAGCAAGAATTGAAAACAGGGGCGCAGAAGCGCCCCGTTTTTATGGAATGGGGGCGGAAAAACTTTCCGCCCCCGTCTTTTTTATTTTGTCTTCATGCGGATGACGATGCGGATCCCCTCCGCCTCGGAATAGCTCCGCTCCTCGCTCACGCTGTCCACGAGGAAGAGCCCCCTGCCCCGCTCGGCATCGCCTTCGGGGCATAAAGTCCTCTCGGGCGGGCGGAAGGAGATCTCGCTCCGCACCCATATTTTTATCTCCCTGCCGCTCCGCTCGGCGGTGACGTACGCCTTCCCGCCCCCGTAGCGGAGCGCGTTGACGACGAGCTCGTGAACCGCGAGCTTGCTGTCGAACACCGTGCCGTCGGGGACGCCCTCCTCCTCGAATGCCGTGCAGAGGCAAAGAAGGGCGCGCTTCAGTCCGGAATAGGAATCGATCTCAAAGTACATCATTCCGCCATGCTCTTTTTGAGGTTTTCCCTCAACTTTTCCAAAATTTTCCGCTCCATGCGGGAAATGTACATCTGCGAGACGCCCATTCTCTTCGCCGTCTCCGCCTGCGAGAGCTCCTGCCCGAAGCGGAAGTTCACGACGGCGCGCTCCTGCCCTGAGAGCTCCTTCAGGGCGCTTATAACGGCGTCCCTGTTCTCGAGGTTCTCGTACGCGTCCCCGCCCGAGGCGAGCACGTCATAGAAGCTCATGTTCTCCGAGTCGTCGTCCACCGTGCGGTCGAGCGAGACGACGCTCCCCGCCTCCTCGGCGCGCAGAAGTTCTTCCTCGGTGACCCCGAGCCGCGCCGCGAGCTGTGCCGCCGAGGGCTTTTTTCCCGTGCGGGTGAGCTCCTCCTCCGCCTCCTTGCGGGCGAGGGCGCGCAGTTCGGAGACCTTTCTCGGCAGATGGACGAGGCGGGAACGGTCGCGGAAGTAGTTCTTGATCTCCCCCGTGATGGTGGGCGTGATGAAAGTGGAGAACTTCAGACCCTTGTCGGGCTCGAAGCGCTCCACGCCCTTGATGAGCGCGAGGGATGCGACCTGAAAGAGGTCGTCGTACTCCACTCCCCGCCCGACGAATTTTTTGGCGAGAATAGAGGCGATGTGCAGGTTCCGCTCCACGATCTCGTTGCGGAGCGCCTGATCCCCCGTCCTTCTGTATGCCCTGAAAAGCTCGTCCTCGTCCATTACTTTGCAAAGCGGAAGGAGATCTCGGCGAGTTTGCCGCCCTTCTTTGCCGTCGTCACGCTGCCGTTGAGGGCGCCGAGAAGGGCAAAGGAGATCTCGTCCTCGGGGTATTCCCCCGCCTCGCGGATTTCCCCCGTGCCCGCGGCGCGGACAAGGAGACCTTCATCCTCGAAAAACCGCACGCGCACGGCGGAAAACCCCCTGTGCATGAGCAGGAGCAAGCTCTCCGTGAGGCAGACCTTGCAGTCCTCGCTCGTGTCGAGGTCGAGCCCCGCGAGGGAGCAGACGCCGCCCGTCGCGAGCCGTGCCGTCGTCATGAGCCCGCTTTCAAGGGGCATCGTAAGTTCCAACAGCGTCCTCATTCCGATATCTCCATCATCCTGTCCAGCGCGCAGATGGTGAACAGCTTTTTAAGGCGCGGCTGAAGGGCGGAGAGCCGCATGTCGTGCCCGTCCGCCTTGACGCGCTTGAAGAGCTTCACGAACGTTCCGAGCGTCGTCGAATCGATGAAATTGAGCTTGGCGCACTCAAACGAGACGTCGCGCGGGGCGGGCGCGTAGAGCTCCATCACTTCGTTGTAAAAGTCCTCCGAGTTCTCCGAGTCGATCTCGCCCGAGAGCGAGAAGGAGAGCACGGGTTCCTTGCTGCAAACCGTAACTTCCTGCATACTATCCTCCGCCTTCTATTATATCACGGCGAAACGCCGATGTCAATCCTCGTCGAAGATGTGGTTGAGATCGGGAAGAATGAGGTCGGGCACGTCGGGGAAGTGCTTTCTGCTCTCCTCCGTCGTCTCGCCCGAGAGAACGAGAATGCTCCGCATGCCGTTCGCGTTCGCAAAGCGGATGTCGGTGTGCATGCGGTCGCCCGCCATGCACATTTTTTCCCGCGGGACGCCGTACCTTCTCTCGAGCCCCTTCCCCATCTCGGAGAAGGGCTTGCCGAAGATGAGCTCGGGTCTGCGCCCGCTCGAGCGCTCGAAGAGGGCGAGAAAGGAGCCGACGTCGGGCGCGGAGCCGTCCGGTGCGGGGCACACATCGTCGGGATGGGTGGCGAAAAACCGCACCCCATTCCGCAAAAACGCGTCGAAACGGCGCATCTTTTCAAAGGTGAGCTCGGTGTCGTAGGCGACGAGACACACGTCGGGATCTTCCTCGTTGAGGCAAATCCCTTCGCGGCGAAAGCTCTCCTTTACGCTGTCTGTCGCAAGCAAAAAGACACGCGCATTCGGGAGATGTTCGTGGAAATACCCGATAGCGGCGCTGCCCGAGGTGAACACGTCGTCCCCCTCTCCCCACAGCCCGATGCGCTTGAGCTTTTCGCGGTACTCCTCCTCGGTGCGCGAGGAGTTGTTCGTGAGAAAGACGAGCCGTTTCCCCATGCCGCGGAGAGAAGAAAGGGTCTCCCGCATGGCGCCGATGGGCTCCTCGCCGAGGTAGACCGTCCCGTCGAGGTCGAGCAAAAACAGCTCGGTCGTTTTGAGTAGTTCCCGTCTTGTCATTCCCACTCCATGAGCCCGAAGTCGCGGATGACGGCGGAAAGTCCGCCCTTCGCGTGCTCCGGGAGATATTTCAGTGTCGTAAGGTCCCCCTTCCTCGGCGGTTCCCCGCCCAAGCGGAGATAGTTGGAAAGGTAGTTTGCGTGCCGCTTCCCGATGACTTCCACCTCGCGGAAAAGTTCGGCGCGCCGCCGCTCCAAGATGAGCGCCCGCTTGGCATACTCCTCCGCCGTGGGCGGAAGAGATACCCCCGTGCCCGCATGCTTTGCCCGCGCCATATAGTCGGGAACGAGCGTACTGCGCGGCTTTCCCCTGCGGAAGAACGCCGCATACAGCGCATACAGCTCCGAGAAGGCGCGGAACGGGTCGGGCGCGGGATACAGCCCCGCAAGAATAATGCCCTCGCCCGCGTGCAGACCCTCTTCATAGAGCGGCGCAAGGTCGAAATGCGCCCTTGCAACGTCGCATGCGGTCGGCTCTCCGTCCAAAACACCCAAAATCGGAAACGCTTTCTCGGAGAGCGGGTCGGGCGGTTCCCCGAACGCGGTGAGCGCGCGCCGCTCGAAGAGGGCGAGGCGGGCAAGAAGGAGCCGCGCATACGCCTCCCCCGCCGACGGGGCAAAGAGCGGCTCGGAAAGACACAGTTCCGCCTCCGCGAGGGCAAATTCCCCCTTTTCTCCCCCGACCGTCACGGCGCCGAATGCCCCGAAAGCGCCTTCCAGCGAGGCGGACGAGGGCGCAACGGCGCACGGAATGCGGTGCAGGGACGCATAGAATCGCGCGGCACGGAGGGTTTCCGCCCCGCCCGCGGCAAAAATGCCGCCCGCTCCCTCCGTCAACGAAAAGAGCGGAAGCGCGTCCGACTCGGAAAGCACGACGGACACGGTGCGGGGAAGTTGTGCCGCAAAGGAGAGGGCGCGGTAGCCCGTGCGGTCGGAGACGCAGAGCAGTTTCCCCGCCGTCCTGCCCGCAAACCGCGAAAATGCCTCGGGCAAATCAGAGAGGACGAATTCCCGCGCTCCTTCCCGCTTCGTCATTGGTACCGTCTGCACGGAGGAATCCATGTGTCACTCCTCATATATAACACTTGTTATATACAGCTATAACAAGTGTTATTTTCCTATATTACAAGTGCAATTCCGCCTGCGGCGTACCCAATGGCGACGCCGAGCGCGAACATTGCCGCAACGATGACGAGGGCTTCCTTCACCCTCTTTCCCCGCCCGAACAGGGCGAGGTACCCGAGCCCCGCGTTGGTGACGAGCCCGCCGAGGAGCCCGCCGAACCCAATTCCGCCGAGGGCGTACACTTCGGCGAGGGCGACGGACGAGGCGCAGTTCGGAATGAGCCCGACAAGAGCGCACACGACGGGCTGGATCCAATATCCCGCGCCGCCCATGAAACTTGCCACCGCCTCGCTCCCCGCGTCCGAATCCCCGCCGCCGATCCCGAAGAAGAGGAACCCGAAGGCGAGATTGACGAGGAGCACGAACGCGGCGACTTCCAGCGCGTGCAGGAGCGGCGAGAGAAGGTACAGCCGAAGCGTGCTCTCCTTCTTGTGCTCGCAGACCGAGAGCTCGTCGCAGGCGCAGTCCCCGTGCTCGTGGTCCTCATGCGCGTGGTCGTGATCGTGCTCGCCGTCATGCGCATGCGGGGCGGGCAGCGGCGCCGTCCCCCTCTTCCCCGAAAAGACGAGGTCGAGTAAGTACCCCACAAGGATCCCGAGGACGAGCTTGGACGCGATGAGCCCGAGGAGGGTGAGCCCCTTCTCCGCCCACGGGAGCGGGGACAGAAGGAGCACGATGAACGCCTCGTCGCTCGTCGCGATGAACACGGAGACGAGCGCGCCGACCGTGATGTGTCTGTGTTCCCATAGCTTCGCCGCCATCACCGAGAACCCGCACATCGGAACGAGCCCCGTCGCGGTGCCGAGCAGGGGCGCCCACCTTCCCGAGAGGGCGCGCGAGGGCTTCCCCACCCGCGTGTTGTGCTCCATGAGCTCGATCAGGATATAGATGAGGAGGAGAAAGGGAAACAGCCAGAGCGTATCGACGAGCGCGTCGAGCAGAACTTCATACCACATTCGCTTTTCCTCCTTTTCGATTTCGGATTCCTATGATACCCGTTTTTTGCGGATTTGTCAACCGTTTGGGGGCGAGTCATGAAAAGAGCGTCCGCACAGGCGGACGCTCTTTGGTAACGCTTGCTTATTCTTCGGGCTTCTCTTCCTCGTGGACTTCTGCCCCTTCTTCGGGCTGCGCTTCTGCAGAGGCAGCGGCTTCCAAGGCGGCCTTCTTCGCCGCCATCTTCTCGTCGCGCTTCATCTGCTTCTTCATTTCCTTGGTGACGACGCGTGCCGCCTCGATCTGAGCCTTCATCTCCTGAGGCGTAGGAGGCACGAACGCCGCGCCCTCCGCATTCTCGGGAATGACGTCGTAGTGCTCGTCGCGCTCCAACAGCGTGGCTTCGGTGTAGCCGTCGAACAGGTGGATGTGGCGGGCGTCGAACGCGAGCTCGACGATCTCGGCAAGCTCAACGGTCGCACGGGAGGAGATCTTCGCGATCATCTGCGAGGCATTGTCGACGATGGTGTTCTTGTCGTTCTCATAGTCGAGTTCGCAGTAGATCTGCATCTCGGAGCCGAGCTTTTCGATGACCTCGATGCGCGCCTTGACGACGGTGTCGGGAGAGGTCGAAATGAACGCCTGATCCTCGTGAATGTCCTCGGGACGGACGCCGAGCGTGACTTCCTTGCCGGTGTTGAGGTACTCGTCGAGGTTCTTGATCTTCTTGACCATCGTCTCGGGAAGAAGGATGCGGTTGCCGCCGATGAAGTTGACAAAGATCTTCTTGCCTTCCTGCGTGATCGTCGAATCCTTGAAGAAGTTCATCTGGGGGGTTCCGATGAAGCCCGC
>CANQAX010000011.1 GCA_947589235.1 uncultured Clostridia bacterium | reverse complement strand
CGCCTTCCGCGCTCCTGTCGCGGCGCGTTCACAGCCCACAGGGCTGCTGAACATGGTGCGCCGCTCCACCCCTCCGCAGGAGGGGGCTGCGGTCACCGCGCCTTGCTGCCCCCTCCACCGGAGGGGGGGGGTACTTCGTCGCTACGCTCCTCGTGTCACGCTTTGGCGCGATAGGGGAGGGGGTAGGATTAACGTCCCGCCTTATAATAATGTCATGTCGAGCGGAGCGTAGCGTAGTCGAGACATCTCAACCTCATTGAGACAAAGATTTCTCGACTTCGCTCCGTAGCGCATTCGCCCGCAGCTCATGCGCTACTCCGCTCCGCTCGAAATGACAGTCTGTGCGGCTCGTGCGATACTTCGCTCCGCTCGAAATGACAGTCTGTGCGGTCGTGCGCCGCTACGCGTCGTCGAAATGACAGTACCCTGCAGTTCGCTCGCGTTGGGCGATGATATGCCCCTCATCCGTCCCTTCGGGACACCTTCCCCCCGAGGGGGGAAGGCTGAAAAGTGCGGCGCGGATTTTCTTCCCCCAACGAAAAAGTGGGTCTTTTCGGTAGCGCGGATTTTCTTCCCCCAACGAAAAAGTGGGTCTTTTCTGCGGCGCGGATTTTCTTCCCCCCAACGAAAACGTGGGTCTTTTCGGCAGCGCGGATTTTCTCTTCCCATATCATGAAACATGCCAATGGGGTATTGAATTTTCGGAAATTCTGCCTCTCAATTCTCCCTGCAATCTTGACAGAATGCCGCGTATATAGTATAATAGTCCCAAGGAAACCATTATGAAAACCGTAACGCTCGGAGAGATCATGCTTCGGCTCTCGCCCGAAGCCTACCGCCGCTTTGTTCAGGCGGACAAATTGGAAGTCCACTTCGGCGGAGGGGAGGCGAACGTCGCCGTTTCCCTCGCCGCCTTTGGCGATGAGGCGCGCTTCGTCACCAAGCTCCCCGCACACGACCTCGGGACGTGCGCCGTGCGCTTCCTCAACGGCTGCGGCGTGGACACCTCGTGCATTCTTCGCGGGGGGGAGCGTCTCGGCGTGTACTTCTATGAGCGCGCCGTCTCGAGCCGCGCGGGGCGGGTCATCTATGACCGCAAGAACTCCGCCTTTGCGCTCTCTTCCCCCGAGGAGTACGACTTCGACGCCGTCTTTGCGGGTGCGGACTTCTTCCACATCACGGGCATTACCCCCGCTATCGGCGCCGTCCGCCTTGCCGAGACCGCCATGCGCGAGGCAAAGAGGAGGAAGCTCACCGTCTCGTTCGACCCCAACTTCCGCGCCAATCTCTGGACGGAAGGGGAGGCGAGGGAGTGCTTTGAACGGCTTCTTCCCCTTGCGGACGTGCTCATTTCCTCCTCGGACGGGCTGTCCGTCTTGGGGCTTGAGCCCACGGGCGAGGACGCGGAAAAGACAATTCGCGCCGCCGAAACGCTGCGGAAAACCCATCATCTTCACTCCGTCGCGCTCACCATGCGCGGGCACATCTCCGCGGGCGAGAACCGCTTCTCCGCCGTGTACCATGACGGCGCGGCGCACGTTTCGCCCGTTTGGAAGGTCTCTATCGTGGACCGCGTGGGCGGGGGAGATGCCTTCGCCGCGGGGCTCATCCATGCGATAAAGCGAAAGTTCGGCGGGCAGGAAGCGGTGGAGTTCGCGACCGCCGCGGGGGTGTTCAAGCACACCGTGGAGGGGGATGCGAATTTCGCCTCCGAGGAAGAGATCTTTGCCCTCATGCACAATGCGGGCGGGAGGGTATCGAGATGAAATTCGACTTCGGCATTCTGCCGCTTGCGTCCTTTTCCTGCCGCGAAGAGGCGGAACGGGCGCTCTCGGCGCTGTCCGCAGGGGGGCTTTGTACGGTGGAAATCGCCCTCCGCACCCCCTATGCCGCGGAGGCGGTAAGGCTTGCAAGGGAGAATTTCCCGCACATGACCGTGGGCGCGGGAACGGTGTTAAACGGGGAACAGGCAAGGCTAATTGCCGACATGGGGGCTGAATTCTTGGTTTCGCCCGGGCTCTCGGAGGGGGTCGCCCGCGTCGCACGGGAGAAAAATCTTCCCTATTTCCCGGGGTGCGTCACCCCGACGGAGATCATGCGAGCTCTCGATCTCGGCATTTCCGCCGTCAAGTTCTTCCCCGCCGAGGCGTACGGCGGCGTGAAGGCGCTCCGCGCTCTCTCGGAGCCCTTCGGCTCCGTCCGCTTTCTGCCCACGGGCGGCATTTCCATGGAGACGTACGCGGCGTATCTCGCCCTGCCGCAGGTCATTGCGGTTGGGGGGAGCTTTCCGCTCCGCGGCGACATCGAAAAAAATTGCGCCCGTATCCGCTCGGAGAGGGGGAAATTATGAGCTTCGACCCGCAGAAAATTTTCGGTAAGATCATAGAAAAAACGCGTTCCGCCGTCCGCCGCAGCGGGGAGAAAATTCCCTACACCGCCGAAAAAGATGTGTTCGACGACTGCTCGGGCGATATCTCGTGGTGGACGAACGGCTTCTGGGCGGGCATGCTGTGGCAGCTCTACGGCGCCTGCGGCGAGCCCTCCTTCCGTAAGACCGCCGAGCGTATCGAGGAAAAGCTCGACGAAAGCCTCATGTCGGCGAAGGGCATGGACCACGACAGCGGGTTCAAGTGGCTTCTGACTTCGGGCGCGAACTACACCTTGACGAAGTCGGAGGCGTCGAAGAACCGCCTTCTTCTTGCGGCGGGAAATCTTGCGGGGCGGTTCAACCCTGCGGGCAAATTCCTCCGCGCTTGGAACGACGGCGGGGACGGCTCCGCCGCGGGGGTCGCCATCATCGACTGCATGATGAATCTGCCCCTTCTCTACCGCGCGGGCGAGCTCACCCGCGACCCGCGCTTTTCGCAGATCGCCACCCTCCATGCGGACACCGCCGCTTCGGCATTCGTGCGGGGGGACGGCTCGGTCTGCCATATCGTCGATTTCGACCCCGAGACGGGGGAACGGAAGGGGAGCCGCGCGGGGCAGGGATATGCCCACGGCTCGGCGTGGACGCGCGGTCAGGCGTGGGCGCTGTACGGCTTCGCGCTCTCCTACCGCCATACGGGAAGGAAGAACTACCTCACAACGGCGGAGCGCGTGGCGGACTATTTCCTCACGAACATTCCCGCAAGCGGGCTTATTCCCGTCGACTTCCTGCAGCCGCCTACCCCCGCGTATGAGGACGACTCGGCTGCCGCCATTGCGGCGTGCGGGCTGCTCGAACTCTCCGAATTGGCGGGGAAGAGAAACTACCATGACGCGGCGGTGCGTCTCCTTGCCGCTCTCGACGGGCAGCGGTGCGATTACGACCCCGCGCACGACCAACTTCTCACGCGGTGTTCGGCGGCGTATCACGACGACCGCCACGGGTTCCCGCTCATCTACGGCGACTATTTCTATACGGAAGCGATTGCAAAGCTCATCGGAAAGGAGACGTTTGTATGGTAAGAAAGGACTGGCTCGACCTCATGCTGAAGATCGCGGATCCCGTGCTCGAGAACCTCGCCGCGGGCAGGCTGCATGAGGCGCTCCCCGTCGGGAAGGAGCACCGCAGGGCGTATGCGCACCTCGAGGCGTTCGGCAGGACGCTCGCGGGCATGGCGCCTTGGCTGGAGCTCAAGGGGCTCGGCGGCGAAGAGGGGGAATTGCAGGGGCGGTACCGCGCCCTCGCGCTCAAGTGCCTCGACATGGCGACAGATCCCGCCTCGCCCGATTTCATGAACTTTTCGGAGGGGTACGGGCAATCCCTCGTGGACGCGGCATACCTCGCGTATGCCATGCTCCGCGCGCCGCACGCCCTCCTCGGGGAACTCTCCCCGCGGGTGAAAAAACATCTCGCGGAATGCCTCGCTTCCACCCGCAAATTTATCCCGTGTTCGACCAATTGGCTGTTCTTCTCGGCAATCGTGGAGGCGGCGCTCTTTTCGATGGGGGAAGAATGGCAGGTCTTTCCCGTCGAGCGCGCCGTGGACAGCTTCGAGCGGTGGTATATGGGCGACGGAATGTACGGCGACGGGAAGTTCTTCCACATGGACTATTACAACAGCTATGCCATCCAGCCGATGTACGTCGACCTCTTGAGGACGTTCGCGCCCCTCTCGCCGCGCTATTCCGACCTGCTTCCCGCGGTCAAAAAGCGCGCCGCGCGGTATGCTGCCATTCAGGAGAGAATGATCTCGCCCGAGGGGACGTACCCCATGACGGGGCGGTCGCTCTGCTACAGGTTCGGCGCGTTTCAGGCGCTCGCCCATGCGGCGCTCACGGACAATCTTCCCGCGGATCTTCCCCCCGCACAGGTGCGGTGCGCGATCTCGGCGGTGATGGAGAGGACGGTGCGCGGCGGCATGTTCGATGAGAAGGGCTTCTTGAAGGTGGGCGTCATCGGGAGCCAGCCCTCCCTCGGCGAGCACTATATCTGCGTCGGGAGCGTGTACATGTGCGTTGCGGCGTTTCTGCCGCTCGGGCTCGCGCCCTCCCACCCGTTCTGGTCGGCGCCCGACGAGCCTTGGACAAACAAAAAAATCTGGGAAGGGCTCGACCTTCCCTGCGATGAGGCGGTAGATCAATGAACAAGCAATTTTCTCTGGAAGGAAAGGTCGCGCTCGTCACGGGCGCGGCGTACGGCATCGGGTTTGCGATTGCCGAGGCGCTTGCGGAGGCGGGCGCGAAGATCGCATTCAACTGTCTGAAACAAGAGCACTTGGAGCATGCGCTCGCTGCCTATGCGGAGAGGGGGATCGCGGCGAAGGGGTACCTCGCCAACGTCACCGACGAGGCGCAGATAAAGGAGCTCGTCGGGAAGATCGAAGCGGAGCTCGGCGGGATCGATATCCTCGTCAACAATGCGGGCATCATCAAGCGCATTCCGATGACGGAGATGGCGGCGGACGAATTCCGCGACGTCGTGGACGTCGACCTTGTCGCGCCCTTCCTCGTGTCCAAGGCGGTCATTCCCGAAATGATCAGGCGGGGCGGCGGCAAGATCATCAACATCTGCTCGATGATGAGCGAGCTCGGGCGGGAGACCGTCTCCGCCTACGCCGCGGCGAAGGGCGGGCTCAAGATGCTCACGAGGAACATTGCCTCCGAATACGGGAAGTACAACATCCAATGCAACGGGCTGGGACCGGGATACATCGCCACGCCGCAGACCGCGCCCCTTCGGGAGAGGCAGGCGGACGGCAGCCCGCACCCCTTCGATCGCTTCATCGTCGCCAAGACGCCCGCCGAGCGGTGGGGCACGCCCGAGGACCTCAAGGGACCCGCGGTGTTCCTCGCATCTCCCGCCTCCGACTTCGTGAACGGGCAGATCCTGTACGTGGACGGCGGCATTCTCGCCTACATCGGAAAACAGCCGTAACGGCATATCATCGAGGTGAAATATGAAGATCGCACTCATCAACGAAAACAGTCAGGCTGCAAAGAACGGCATCATCGAGGGCGCCCTGCGGCGCGCGGTGGAGCCGCTCGGGCACGAGGTCGTCAACTTCGGCATGTACTCCGCCGAGGACGAGCACCAGCTCACCTACGTGCAGATCGGGATCCTTGCGGCGGTCCTTCTGAACGGGGGGATCGTCGATTACGTCGTCACGGGCTGCGGCACGGGGGAGGGGGCGATGCTCGCCTGCAACTCCTTCCCGGGGGTCATCTGCGGACACGTCGAGGACGCTCTGGACGCCTATACCTTCGCGCAGATCAACGACGGGAACGCCATCGCCGTGCCCTTTGCCAAGGGATTCGGCTGGGGCGGAGACCTCAACCTCGGCTACATCTTCGAGAAGCTCTTCTCGGAGCCGGGCGGACAGGGGTATCCCCGCGAGCGCGCCATCCCCGAAAAGCGGAACAAGCGCATCTTGGACGAGGTGCGGGGAAGGGCGTTCCGCGACCTCTCGGACATTCTGCCCGAACTCGACGGCGAGCTCGTCCGCGGAGCGCTTGCGGGCGAGAAGTTCCGCGAGGCGTTTTCCGCCTGCCGCGACGCCCGCCTGAAGGAGACCGTCCTTCATATCCTCGCGGGGAAGTAGGAAGGCAGCAGACATCAAAGTCGAAGGAAGGGCACCCGCCCTTCTTTTTCGTTGTGCCCGTTGCACGCTACGAAGCCCCCTCCATTGGAGGGGGTAGGGGGGTGGGCACACAAAGACGCCCCGCCTAATTTTCTTGCTGCCCCCTCGAGGGGGAAGTGGCGCGCCGCCCTTGCGCGCCGAAAGGGGTGACTGAAATATGGTCGACTTTATTATGACACCCCCTCCGTCACGGCAAGAGCAGCCGTGACAGCTCCCCCTCAAGGGGGCGCCGAGGACCATGGAGTACATTACTGCGTCGGGAATAATCCGTTCTTCTTGCCCCCTCCCGCGGAGGGGTGGAGCGGCGCACCATGTTCAGCAGCCCAGTGGGCTGTGAACGCGCCGCGACAGGAGCGCGGAAGGCGCGACGGGGATTCGGCGGTCCCTGCCGCCGAATCGTCCGCAAGGACGGGGGTGGGCAAGGCATAACGCGAGAGAATTGCTTTTTCCCGTCATTTCGAGCGGAGAGGAGTAGCGCATGAGCATTGGGCGAATGCGCTACGGAGCGAAGTCGAGAAATCCATGCTCAATAAGGTGGAAATCAACTTTGATAATAAGGTTGAGATGTCTCGACTACGCTCGACATGACATATTGTATGCCAAGATGCAACACATGTCACGTCGGGGCGGTATGAGGTCCGTTGCCCCCTCCCGCGGAGGGGTGGAGCGGCGCACCATGTTCAGCAGCCCAGTGGGCTGTGAACGCGCCGCGACAGGAGCGCGGAAGGCGCGACGGGGATTCGGCGGTCCCTGCCGCCGAATCGTCCGCAAGGACGGGGGTGGGCGTGAAAACAAACGCAAAAGACGGGTTGTAAAAACGGGAACAAAATAACAAGGGCAAAAGGCGGGGCAAAAAGCGGGGGTAGAAAAACGGGCACGAAAAACAAACGCAAAGACGGGGTATAAAAAAACTTGACATGCGCGCGCGAAGGTGATAGAATCAAACCATGGGATTTTGGATTGTTTGGCTGATACTCGGGGCTTGCTTCGCCGTCCTCTATTCGGTGTTGCTCTTTCCGCGCATCCTGATGCGGGCGTACGGCGCGACCGTTCCCGTCCGCGACCGTCTCATCGGGCGGGCTTCCGACGACAACCGCGCCATCCTCGTTTACGAGCCCGCGCTCTCCGCAAGGCGCTACCTCAAGTCCTATCGCATCTGGAGGGAGCCGGACGGGATGTTCTTTCAGGCGGATCTCGGCACGCGGGTCGCCCTTCTCCGCTATGAGATCCTCGTGTACAATGCCTCGAACGAGATCATCGAGGTCATCGGCGTAAAGGAAACCTTCAATAACGAACTCATGACGCACGTTACCGCCCTTCCGAGAGGGGCGGACTATGTTTCCGTGCGTCTTATTTGCGTGGACGACACGCCCTTCCCGCGGGAGAGGCGTCCCTTCAACGGAAAATTCGCGGCATGGCTGTGCGTGCTGGGCGGAAGTCTCGCCGCCACGGTGGACCTTCTCGTATGGCTCGGCGTCACATTCACGCTCCGCTGCCTCGACGGGTTCACGTCCGTCTATTCGCTGCCGTTCTGGGATTGGTTCGTCCTTCTCGGCTCGACGACCATCGTCGTCGTCCTGCTCACCGTGGCGGTAGCAGTCGTGCGGTTCTTCTTCGTGCGGCGGAGGGGGTCATCGTATGGAAGCTGAATCGGTCGCCGCACGCGTTCCCTACCGCGGGGGGTTCCCCGTCTTTCTCGCCCGCTATGTCATCTTCGGCGAGGAGAAGCGCCGCGCCGCGCTCCACTTCTTCAATGCGAGCGAGATCGGCGTCACGGGGGTCCGCTACATTCTCACGGAAAAGGACGCCGACGGGAACGTCCTCGCCGAGCATGCCCTGCAGTATGAGGGCGTCTATGCCGAGCGGGGCACCGAATTTGCCGTGGCGGACGTTGCCGTCTCGCGCAAGTGTGCCTCGGTGGAGGCCCGCGTGACGGCGGCGCTCTCGGACGGGTACGAGTACGCCGTCGAGGGGAACGAGGTCCGCGTGAAGTACGGGATCTCCGAGCGGGAAAAGGAATATGTGTTCTTGCGCCGTGCGGGGTACAAGCGCTCGGGCAAGATGAAGAGATTGATTCTGTTCGCATTCGCGGCGGTGCTCGGATTGACCGCCGCAGCCGGTGCAATCGCATGGCGTGTCGGGCTGTTCGACGACATCAAGGAGTCGGACGGGACGAACACGGCGATTGAAAGGACTGTTTCGGAACATGTTGAAGCATAGCGACATCATCGAAAAACTCGAGCCCCTGCAGAAGGTGGCGGTCGTCGCCTCAGGGCTCGAACGCGAGGCGCTCGAACAGGCGGGGCTCCCCGACGCAAGGCGCGCTTCCCTCGAGGAAGCGGGCAAGCGCGCGGGGGTCAGCTATCCGTGCGCCGTCCGCAGTTGGAACATGGAGCTCGTCGGCGCCATGACGGCGGAGCTCGCCGCGGAAGAGGGGAGGGCGGGCGCCCGCCTCATCGTGACGCCAGACTTGAAGGCTGCGGTCGACCCGTACGCGTGCGGGCTCTCGGAGGACCCCCGCTTCTCGGGGGCATGCGGCGCGGAGATGGCGAAGGCGATCCGCGGGCAGGGGCTTGCGGTCGCGCTCTCGCGGCTCTCTTTGAGCCCGTCCGAAGCCGCGCATCTCGACAGGCGGGAGGATCCCGCCGCGGTGCACGACCTCGTCATTTCGCCCTTCCTGCGCGCCTCGGCGGAGACCCCGTGCGACGCCGTCGTCCTCACGCCCAACCGCGCGGGGAGCGGCTATCTCGAGACGAACGAGGCGCTCTTTGCGGACATCCGCAGCGGCTACTTCGGAAAGGACGTGTTCGCCGTCGGCGAGGGGACCGCTCCCGTCTCGCGGTCGGTATCCCTGCTCGGGGGAAAGGTCACCTTGGGCGGGGCGGCGCTCCCGCTCGAACGCGCTTCGAGGCGGTACGCCCAACTCACCAAATACGTTGCCGAGGGCAGCGTTACCGAGCGCGACCTCTTCGAGGCGGTGCGCGACGGCAGCGCCCTCGAGGACGAAAAGCTCAATGAGGCGGCGGATGAGGTGGCGGATTTCGTCATCCGCCTCTCCGAACTGACCCCCGCCGAGACGGAGCCCTCCGACGAGGCGCGGAAGAAGATCGCCGAGGAGTGCATCGTCCTCCTCAACAACCGCCGCACCCTTCCCGTCTCCAAGCGCACGCGCATTGCCGTGCTCGGCGAGGCATATGCCGACCTCACCCCCATTGAAGAGCGGTTCGAGGTCGTGGGTCGCGCCCGCGGCTACGACAGGACGACGGACAGGAGCGATTCGCTCATTCCCGAGGCGGTCCGCATCGCGAGCGCGGCGAATCTCGTCCTCGTGTTCCTCTATCCCGACGAATCGGGTCGCTCCCTCCTTCTGCCCGCCAACCGCCTCGCGCTTCTCGACGCGCTGAAGCGGGCGGGCAAGCGGATCGTCGCGCTCGTCTGCGGCGATATGCCCGCGGATATGTCCTTCGACCGCGACCTTGCGGCGACTCTCCTCGTGCCCGAGGACGGTCCGTATGCGTCGGAGGCGCTCGCAAAAATCCTGTCGGGGGAAATCTCCCCGTCGGGAAGGCTCGCCCGCACCCTCTATGACCACGCGGACGAGACCTTCCGCAGTCTCAAGGAATACCGCGACAGCGGGCGGACGAAGGTCCGCTCCTTTGTCGGCTACCGCCGCTACGACACGGCGGGGGAGAGGGTCCGCTATCCCTTCGGATTCGGGCTCGGCTACACCCGCTTCGCCTATTCGGGGCTGTCCGTGTCGGCAAATTCCGTCTCCTTCACCCTCCGCAACGTGGGGCGCCGCGACGGGTACGAGGTCGCGCAGGTCTACATCGGCGCGCCGTCCACCTCGCGCGTCATGCCCAAGAAGGAATTGAAGGCGTTCGTCAAGGTCTTTCTGAAGGCGGGGGAGCGCAAGCGCGTCACTGTCCCGCTTGGCGGCGATGCCTTCAAGACCTTTGACTATGCGACCCTCTCCGAGAACGTCGAGGGGGGCTCCTATCGCGTCTATGTGTGCTCGTCGGCGCTCGACGTCAAGCTCCGCGGCAGAAGGTCGGTCGAGGGCGTCACCCGCAAGCCCGTCCGCGAACATACGGCGGACTTCTTCCCGAACGGCGACTTTGCCGCCGACTCCGACCGCATGCGCGAGAACCGTCTCGAAAACCAGCGCGCGAGCTCGGTGCCCGATTGGCTGTATCTCACGCGGAAGGGCATCTTCTATGCGATGCCCGCCGTTGCCTTCCTCTTCTTCATGCTCGTCACCATGCTCATCTTCTCGTACGTGCTCGACTTTGCTCTCCTGTACGCGTTCGACGTGAGCACGGTGGAGTGGATCCTGTACGTCCTCGTCACATGCGTGCTCGCCATCATGCCGTTCTTCGTGAACTTCAACCGAAAGACGCTCTCGAGGATGCGGGCGGTCTCGCTCACGGCGTGCCCCGTGCTCCTCTTCTTCTGCCTCGTCCTCGGGTATCTTCTCATCTCGTCGTACGGCGGACTGTTCGAGCGGATCGCCTTCCGCGTCATCACCTGCCTTGCGGTCGCCGCGCCCCTCTGCGCAATCGTTTCGGCTGTCATCGAGCGCGAGCTCGTCCGCTCCAAGAGCGAGATGAACCGCTGGGCGAAGTTCTACTTCGAGCAGGAGAGGGCGGAGTCGAAGCTCGGCGACGGCGCATTCGAGGAGGCTTTCCGCGCCGCGGAAGCCGCCCTCGAGATCCGTCCCGTCTCCGAGGACGACACCGCGCCCGTCGACGTCCCGCAGTTCTATGACAAGCACCTCACCTATTCCGTTCTCCTCGGCGATTGCCTGCAATATGCGAAGGAGCGCGGGCTTGCCGTCGAGGAAGGGGAGCTCCGCAACTGGCTCGCGGCGCTCTCGTCCACCCAGCTCATTCTCGTCCCCCAAGGGGACGGCGCCGCGCTCTGCGCCATGGTCGCGGGCTACTTCGGGCGCAAACCCTATGTCGACAACGGCGAATCGTACGTCCGCCCCGAGGACCTCTTCTTCCGCTGGAAGGAGGGGGAGCGGGCGAGCGTCACGACGTCGCTCGGCACCGCATTCACGCAGGCGCGCCGCGAGACGGTGTTCCTGCACACCGCCCTCATCCGCCACGTCGATCTCACCAAGGTGGGGGAACTCCTCACCCCGCTTGCCGACGTCATCGCGCGGAGAAAGACGTCGGTCCCGCTCCCCGACGGGACGGAGATCACCCTTCCGCCCAATGTCCGCATCGTCGTCGAGGTGGATAAAGACCGCGTCGAGCGGCTCCCCGCCGCCGTCGCGGAGGTCGCGGCGGTGCTCTCGCCCAAGTGCAAGGAGACGGAGCCCTCCGAGAAAAAGACGGTCGTCCAGCTCGTCGGGTTCGAGCGGTTCTCTGCCATCCGCCAGTCGGTGCGCGACGAGTTCCCGCTCGGCGAGGCGGCGTGGAAGTCGGTGGACCGCTTCGACGAGCGGTGCCGCTCCGCGCACATCGGCAACATTCTCTGGAACAAGGCGGAGCTGCATGCCTCCGTCGTCTCCGCGTGCGGCGGGAGCGCAAACGACGCGCTCGACGGCGCGCTCGCGACCGAACTTCTGCCGTGGGTCCGCGAGACGTGGAAGGACGAAGTGTGCGGGGGAGACCTCGCCGACACCTTCGCCGAGATCTTCGGCAAGGGATATAAACTCTGCAAGGAAGCGTTCAAGGCAAAGAGCGCGAGGGAAACGAAGCGATGAAACTTTTGATTTCGGTACAGGATATCTGGAATACGCTCTCGCAGCCCGTCCTTGTCGTCGTCTACATTGCGGCGGTCGTCGCGCTGATGCTCGCCATCGTCATCGTCGTGATGGTGAACGAGTACCGCTTTGCGAAGTTCGCGGGGCAGCTCGGAAAGACGGCGGACCGCGCCGAACAGGCGGAGCGGGAGGCGAAGGGCGGCTCGCGGTTTGACGCGCTCAAGCGGCTCGACGCCGAAAAGGCGACCCGTCCCAAGACGGAGTTCGAGGACATCGACCTCCGCGATCTCTGCGACGCATTCCGCAACTTCGCCGCGGGGAAATTGCACCTCTACTACGACATCGGCATCATCCGCGAGTTCATCGCGGGGCTCGCCGTCTCGCACATCCTCATCCTGCAGGGCATGTCGGGCACGGGCAAGACGTCGCTCGCCTTCGCCTTCGGGCAGTTCCTCGGCAACCCCTCCACGGTCATTCCCGTTCAGCCCATGTGGAAGGAGCGGAGCGACCTTCTGGGGTACTACAACGAATTCACCAAGCGGTTCAACGAGACGCTGCTCCTCCAGAAGATCTACGAGGCGAACTCGCGCGGGGACATCTACATCACCATTCTCGACGAGATGAACATCGCCCGCGTCGAGTACTACTTCGCGGAATTTCTGTCCCTGCTCGAGATCCCGAACGCCGAATCCCGCCTGCTCGAGGTCGTCTCCGACCACTGGCAGGACGACCCGGAGGACCTCCGCGGCGGGAGGATCAAGCTGCCCGAGAACATGTGGTTCCTCGGCACGGCGAACAACGACGACTCGACGTTCGCCATCTCCGATAAGGTCTATGACCGTGCGATGGTCATCAACATCGACACCAAGTCGGAGCCCTTCACGGCGCCCGTATTCCGCGGCGTCCCCGTCGAGGCGAAGCGGTTCCGCGAACTTGCCGAGGCGGCGGTCCGCGAGATCGGCGTCACAGAGAATACGATGGAGCTCCTCAAGAAGGTGGACGCCTATCTTGCCGAGAACTATCAGATCTCCTTCGGCAACCGTATCATGAAACAGATCACGTCCTATCTTCCCGTGTACGTTGCGTGCGGCGGGGAGGAGCTGGACGCCCTCGACGACATTCTCTCCAAGAAGGTGCTCCGCAAGCTCGAGACGCAGAACATGACCTACCGCGCGGCGGACCTCGAGGCGCTGTGCGACACCTTCAACGAGCTCTTCGGACCCGAGCGCATGCCCCGCTGCCTCAAGACGGTGCGGCGCATCGCAAGGAACGGATAAGGAACGGACATGACACAGGCAGATACCCTGTACCGCGCGATCGGCGGATTGAAAAAGGAGCTGGCGGAAAACCGCCCCCTCGTCGCATTTGCAAGCTCGGTGGCAAACGCCGCCGAGCCCGATTCCGTCGTCGTCGTGCACAACGTATGCCACGTGGAGGAGGACTGGATCGCCGCCATCGAGCGCGGGCTCGTGTTCATCGGGAAGGCGCTCGAGGAGGACCGCCAGTTCATCCGCTCCAACGGTGACGTGCAGCCCATCGAAAAGGTGCGGCACATCTCCAAGGAGTCCGTCGTCCACCTCTCCCGCCACAGCGACCTCATCACGCGGGAGCCCAAGGAGGACATCATTCCCGATAAACTGTACACGGTCGAGCGGCTCAGCGACTACACCGTGTACGAGAACCGCTTTTTGTACCTTCTTCTGACGCGCATCAAGGACTTTGTCGGATACCGTCAGGAGGCAATCGCGCGGGCGTTCCGCACCTACCGCGGCGAGTACACCGCGAAGAAGCGGGTCATCACGGGGACCCGCCGCTTCACCTACGAATTTACCTTTGTCGACGAGCAGGAGGACGCTCCCTCCAACTCCGCCGACGAGGCATGCCAGAAGTGCCTCTCGCGGATGGAGAAGATCCAGCAGAGCGTGGCGTTCTTCCTCCGCACCCCCATCATGACGGAGGTCGCCCGCGTCGACAAGATCAAGAACAAGATAACCAAGACCAACGTCCTCCGCATGGACAAGAACTTCAAGGAGACGGTCGCGCTGTACGAGTTCCTCCTCGCCTACGGCAGGGACGGCTATTCCGTCGAGCGGGTCGAGACCAAGCTCGCGCCCGTCCCCGAAGCTGCCGCCAAGGAGCTCGCCCTCCCGCCCGTCCTCGCCGCCTTCCTCGTGTATGAACACGGGCTCGGGCTCGGGGCATACCTTCAGGAGGAGTTCGAGAAGGAGGAGGCGTTCCGCGCCGAACAGGCACAGAAGGCGCTCGTCGAGGCGATCCGCGACCTCAAGAAGCGAATCGAGGAGACGGGGGAGGGAATGGAGCAGTACATGCTCCTCCTCGAGGAGCGCAACGCCGCGCTCGAGAGGGACAGCAAGCTCCTCGCCGAGGCGCGCGCAGAGATCGAGACGCTTCACGGCAACATCGAGGCGCTCCAAGCGGAACAGGAAGTTCTGAAGTCGGAGATCGAGGAGTTGAACGCCGCCAACGACAAGCTCCGCGAGGACATGGAGCGGGCGGCGGAGGAGCACAAGCAGAAGCTCGAGGAACTCCGCAGGGAAGCGGAGGCGGCGGAGGCGGCGCATGCCGAGGAAGTCGCGAAGATCCGCAGGGAGAACCGCGAGGAAATTGCCCGCGTCACGGCGGAATTCGAGGCAAAGGTCCGCGAGGAGACCGCGAAGATCGCCGAGAAGGGGAAGGAGACGGAGCGCGTGCGGCAGGAACTTGTCGCCGCGCGGAAGGAGCTCGCAAGCTCCATGCACGAGTGCGAAGTGCTCGGCGCCCGCCTCACGGCATTCCGCAAGGAGCACGGGCTGCTCACCGATGCCGACGACTTCACGACGGAGGCGGGATTCAACGCCCTCGAACACGAGTTCGAGGTGCTCGGCAAGCTCGTCCGCGAGGAGTGGACGAACGTCAAGAAGATATTGAAGAAGGAATTTTACGGCTCGATCCGCGCGACCGTCCACAAGAAGAAGGGCGTGAAGAGCTCGGAATATAAGAAATTGAGTGCAGAGTCGCAGGCACGCCGCCCGCGCGCCGTCCCCGAAGAAAGGCAGGAGACGCAACCGCAGCCCGCGGCAGAACAGGAGAACACGGATGCCTCGGAAGAAGAAGGAGATATCGGCAAAGTCGATTAAGCGGAGGGGAAGGAAGCGGTTTATCCTCTCCATTCTGTCCGTCGCCTCGGTCATTCTGATCGGGGGGTCTTTCCTTGCCATCGTCATACGGATGCAGATGGACGGCTCGCTCGGCGCCGTCTTTACCCTCATCCGCAACTTCTTCCTGACCAACGAGATCAACAGCACCCTCGTCATCTTCTGGCTCCTCGTCATACCGCTCCTTCTCGCCGTCGTGCTCACCATCGTCATCGTGCGGCGCAACCGCTTCAAGTACCGCCGCAGGACATGGGAGGAGACGGTGCAGATCGCGGTGGACGCCGAGAAGAAGCTCTACATCGCCGAACAGGAAAAGAAGCGCCGCACCCACCGATTCAGCCAGCTCAACGAGATCGCGGAGAGCCCCCACTTGAAGGACGGGACGGTGCGCTCGCTCGCCGAGCTCTGCGAACGGTTCCGCCTGTTTGCGGCGAACAACCTGCACCTCTACTATACCGAGGCGCAGGTGCGCGAATTTATTTCGGGGCTCGCCGTCTCGCATATCCTCATTCTGCAGGGCATGTCGGGCACGGGCAAGACGTCGCTCACCTATGCGTTCGGCGAGTTCATGGGGAACTCCTCCGCCATCATTCCCGTCCAGCCGATGTGGAAGGAGCGGAGCGACCTTTTGGGCTACTACAACGAATTTACGCGCAAGTACAACGAGACGCCGCTTCTCCGCAAGATGTACGAGGCAAACAAGAGCGACGCCATCTATCTCACCGTGCTCGACGAGATGAACATCGCCCGCGTCGAGTACTACTTTGCGGAATTTTTGTCCCTGCTCGAGATCCCCAATCCCGAGCTCCGCTACCTCGAGGTCGTCACCGACACGTGGGAGGACGACCCCGCGGGGCTGAAGGAGGGCAGGATCAAGCTGCCCGAGAACATGTGGTTCATCGGCACGGCGAACAACGACGATTCGACGTTCGCCATCTCCGACAAGGTGTACGACCGCGCGATGATCGTCAACCTCGACACGCGCACGCCCCCCTTCGGGGACGGGACGGCGCAGCCCGTCGTGCCCATCTCCTTTGCCGAATTCCGCCGCCTCACCGAAAATGCGCAGCGGGGGTACGAGATCACCAAGCGCAACGAGCGTAGGCTTCAGGAGCTCGACGACTTCTTGGTCGAAAAGTTCCAGATAACCTTCGGGAACCGCATTCTCCGCCAGATCCGCAGCTTCATCTCGGTCTATGTGAGCTGCGGCGGCGAGGAGCTCGAGGCGCTCGACGACATCCTCTGCAAGAAGGTGCTCCGCAAGCTCGCCTATAAGGATCTCTCGATGCTTCACGACGACCTCGACGAGACGTCGAAGTTCCTCGAATCGCTCTTCGGGGAAAACAGAATGCCGCAGTGCCGCGAGTATCTCTCCCGCGTCGCCAAACTGTAACGGAATAGCTATGAAACTCTCCAAACCGCTCTACATCTTCGGGATGCTCATCGTCACGATCCTCGTCCTCATCGGGGGTCTTGGCTTTGTTGCGGGCTACGGGCGGTTCAACTCCCTCGTCACGGGGGAGATCGAGGAGCCGAAGCCCTTCTGGGAGCGCGTCCTCGATTCCTTCGACTGGGACAGTTTCCCTTGGGACGATTTCCCCTTCGACGAGTACGGCGACTTCCCTTGGGACCAGCTCCCTTGGGACAGTCTGCCCGAGGACTTCGATTGGAACAACTTCCCGTGGGATAACCTGCCCGAGGACTTCCCTTGGGAAAACCTGCCTTGGACGGACCCGCCGCCCGATTTCCCTTGGGACAACGTCCCGTGGGACGACATGCCTTGGGACAGCGTGCCTTGGGGGGACCTCACCGAGGAATTTCCTTGGGAGAACGTCCCTTGGGAGGACGTTCCGCCCGACTTCCCTTGGGCGGATATCCCTTGGGATAATTTGCCCGAGGATTTCGACTACGGTCAAATCCCTTGGGATCAACTCCCCGACGATTTCGATTGGAACAACATTCCTTGGGACAATTTGCCCGAGGACTTCGATTACAGTCAAATCCCTTGGGACCAATTGCCCGAGGATTTCGACTGGAACAATATTCCTTGGGACAATTTGCCCGAGGACTTCGATTACAGTCAAATTCCTTGGGATCAATTGCCCGAGGACTTCGATTGGAACAACATTCCTTGGGAGAACCTGCCCGAAGATTTCGATTACAGTCAAATCCCTTGGGATCAGCTCCCCGAGGATTTCGACTGGAACAATATCCCTTGGGACAATTTGCCCGAGGACTTCGATTACAGTCAAATCCCGTGGGATAACCTGCCCGAGGACTTCGACTGGAACAACATTCCTTGGGAAAACCTGCCCGAGGACTTCGACTACGGGCAAATCCCTTGGGATCAACTTCCCGACGATTTCGACTGGAACAAGGTCCCTTGGGAAAACCTGCCCGAGGACTTCGATTACAGTCAAATCCCTTGGGACAATATGCCCGAAAACTTCGACTGGAACAACTTCCCTTGGGAGAGCCTGCCCGAGGACTTCGACTACGGTCAAATTCCTTGGGACAATATGCCCGAAAATTTCGACTGGAACAACTTCCCTTGGGAGAGCCTGCCCGAAGATTTCGATTACAGCGTCATTCCTTGGGACAACATGCCCGAAAACTTCGACTGGAGCAGCGTGCCGTGGGAGAATCTTCCCCCTGACTTCCCTTGGGAAGCCCTCCCTTGGGACAACATGCCCGCCGATTTCCCTTGGGCATCCCTTCCTTGGGAAAACTTGCCGACGGACTTCCCGTGGCTCGCGCTCCCGTGGCTGCTCATTCCGCCCGACGCCATTCCAGAGGGCGCGCTCCCCGAGGGGTTCTTCCCTTGGGATCACGAACACGTCTACCTCACCCCTTGGGTGACCGTCCGCGAGCCGAATTGCGGATATGCGGGATATGCGGAGAACAGCTGTATCGTGTGCAAGGAGACGCAGAGGAAGGTGCTCCCCGCGACCAACCGCCACGTGTACGACGGCGAAAACGTCTGCACCGTCTGCCACAAGCGGCACATCATCGTCTCGAGCGGGAGCGCCTCCAAGACGTACGACGGCAAGCCGCTCACCGAGGCTAACTATTGGGTGGATGAGAGCTCCGCTGCCTTCCTCGAAGGGCACGAGCTCGTCATCTCGGAGTTCGTCACGCTGACAAACGTCGGGCGGAGCGCGAACGGATTCTCCGCCGCCGTCTTGGACGCGGAGGGGAACGACGTCACCTCCTCCTACTACATCGAAAAAATTTACGGCGTCATCGAGATCGAACAGCGCAAGATCGTGTTCGAGACGCCCTCGGCACAGAAACAGTACGACGGCACGCCGCTCACGTCGGAGACGGTCACCGTCGGCGGCGAGGGGCTCGCCGAGGGTCACGAGCTCGTCGACGTCGTGTTCGGCGAGGGGCAGACGGACTACGGCAGGAGCACCAACGAGATCCTCGACTATACCATCGTGGACGAGAACGGCAACGACGTCACGTGGAACTACTCCATCGAGACGCGGTACGGGGAACTGACCGTCACGCCATAGGGGAATACCATGCTCTATCAATCCTATCGGGCAAAACTGGATCGGCGGAAGCGTCTCTTCGATGCCTTCTGGCGCTTCCGCTTGCTCTTTTTGATGGGATTTTTGCTCCTTCTCGCCGCTATCGGCGCCATGCTCGGCGTCGCGGGCATGGTAAGCGGCGACATGGTCCCCGCCGCCGTCGAGTACGGCGAACCGCTGAAGGCAACAGTCAAGTCGGTCTTCAACCGCAAGAGCGGATTCGAGTACCGCCCCGCGGAAGGGGGGGAGTGGAGCGAGGACTATCCGCGCACCGCGGGCGACTATGAATGCCGCGCCTATGCGATGTCCGTCGTCGGGACGAAGCGCTACGGCGAAGTCCACGCCTTCCGCATCTATCCCACGCGCGGGCAGGTGCGGGTCCTGCGCGACTATCTCGTCTACGGCGAGACCCCCGAGTTCGTCGCCGACTTGAAGTACGACGACGAGCTCCGCGTGTATGAATATTCCTCCGAGGAGGCGGGCAGCCGCCTCGAGATCGTCGCCGAGACGTTCGGCGTGTTCAATGCGGCGGGGGAGGACGTCACCGCGTCCTATGAACTTTCGCCCGTCATGCGGACGGTCGCCGACCGCAACCGTCCCGTCACCGTGCACACCGCCACCCAAAGTTTCGTGTACGACGGAACGCCCCATTCGGACGGGACGCTCGAATTTTCGCAGTACGGTCTCGCCCGCGGGCACTCCTTCGAGGCGGAGTTCCCCGCGCTCACCGACGTGGGCTCGCAGCGGAACGGCGTGCTCTCCTACCGCATTCTCGACGGGGACGGGGAGGACGTGACGGAGCACTACGACTTGACGTTCGAGACGGGCACCGTCTCGGTGACCCCGCGCAAAATTACGGTGGAGACCGATGCCTCCCGCTTCGTCTATGACGGGGCGGAGCACGTCTTTTCGGGCGTGAGGGTGGAGGAGGGCTCGCTCGCGGGCGGGCAGGAACTCTCCCTTGCGGGGCTTCTCTCCGTGACCGACGCGGGCACGTACACCAACGCGCCGCGTATCTCCGTTCTCGCGGGGAAGGCGGATGTTACCCGAAATTACGACATCACGACCGTCTACGGCACCGTCGTCTGCGAGCGGCGGAGCCTCACCGTCGGCACCCCCTCGGACACCTTCATCTATGACGGGCAGCCGCGCACCTACGAGGAGCGGAGCATCGAGGCGGGAACGCTCGCCTTCGGGCAAGAGCTCGTCCTTTCGGGATTCCTCACCGTGACCGACGCGGGAACCTACACCAACGCGCCGCGCATTGCGGTGCGCGAGGGGTCCGCGGACGTCACGCGCAACTATGAGATCACGCCGATGTTCGGCACCGTCACCTGCGAGCGGCGAAGAATTACCGTCGGCACCCCCTCGGATACCTTCGTCTACGACGGACAGCCGCGCACCTACGAGGAGCGGAGCATCGAGGCGGGAACGCTCGCCTTCGGGCAGGAGCTCGTCCTCACGAATTTCCTCACCGTGACCGACGCGGGGACCTATCAAAACGCACCCCATGTCGCCATTTCCGAGGGCGGAAGGGACGTCACGCGCAACTATGAAATTACGACGGCGTTCGGCACCGTCACCTGCGAGCGGCGGAAGATCACCGTTCGCACCCCGTCCGATTCCTTCACCTATGACGGGACGGCGCACCTCTATGAGGCGGCGGACATCACGGACGGGGAGCTCGCCGAGGGGCAGCAACTCGTCCTCTCCGCGACGCTCTCCGCGCGGGACGCGGGCAGCTACAAGAACGCGCCCGTCCTCAACGTGCGCGAGGGCGGGATCGACCGCACGCGGAACTATGAAATTTCAGAAGATTTCGGCACCGTCGAAGTTGGGCTTCGCCCCGTCGGGGTCGTCACCCTCTCGCAGAGTTTTGTCTATGACGCCGAGGCGCACAGCTATCCCGAGCTCCGTACGGACGGGACCGCCATGGAGCTTGCGGGCGGGCACTCCTTCGAGGTCACCAAGGCGGCGGAGATCACAGATTTCGGCACGGCGCCGAACGAGCTTTCCTTCCGCATTCTCGACGGCTTTAGGCGGGACGCCACTTCCAACTATTCCGTCTCGGTGAACGGGACGGGAACGCTCACCGTGGACCGCCGAAGCGTCACGCTCCGCTCCGGGTCGGGAACCTTTGAATACGACGGCACCGACCATTCCGTCTCCTCGCCCGAAAGCTGGGTGGAGGAAAACGGCACCCTCGTCCGCGGGCACTTTGTCCGCGCGACCGTCCGCTCCTTCCGCCCCGTCGGCGTGTACGACAACACCTCGTCGGACCGTCATATTCTCTCTTCGGACGGGAAGGACGTCACAGACAACTACGAAGTCGTCTGGCTCGACGGCTCCGTCGAGATCTACTCCCGCGCCGTGACCCTTCTCACGGGGTCGGGCTCCTTCGAGTACGACGCCGAGCCGCACGGCGTGCCCTCGAGCCGCGCCGTCTCCAATACCCTTGCGGCGGGGCACACGCTCGAGGCGGTCTATCCTTCCCTCACCGAGCGCGGCACCGCACAAAACACTGTCGCGGAGGGCTGGCGCATTCGCGACGGCGAGAGAGGGGACGTCACCTCCAACTACACGATCACTTGGGAATACGGCGACCTCGAAATTACCCCCCGCCTGCTCACCGTCACGACGGCTTCGGGCAGATGGGTGTACGACGCCGCCCCGCACGAGGAGGGGGGGTACAATGTCTCCCGCCTCGTCGAGGGGCATAGCTTTTCGGGAGAAGCGACCCTTCCCACCGTTCTCGGGAAGGTGACGGCGGAAAACAGGTACACCTTCTCTTCGTATGAGATCCATGCCGGCGGAAGGGACGTCACGCGCAACTATGAAATCGTCTCTTGGGTGTACGGCACCCTCACCGTGGACCCCCGCCCGATCACCGTCGTCACCCACTCCGAGACCTTCGTCTACGACGGAAAGCCGCAGGTGTACGCCGAGGCGCACCCCGAATACGGGGACTATCCCGCGCTCGGGGGGCACGTCGTCGAGACCGATTTCGGGCGCGGCGAAGGGTACGTCGAAAAGGTGAATATCGGGGAATATTCCAACGTCTGCACCGCGCAGATCTTCGACAGCGCGCACGGGCGGGCGGACGTCACCGAAAATTACGAAATTTCCTATCGCTTCGGCACCGTCACCGTCACGCAGCGGCAGGTGAACTTCAGGAGCCTTTCGCAGTCCTTTGTCTATGACGCCGAGCCGCACGCCTATCCGTATGCCGAGGTGCTCGGCACGCCGTATGGGCTCGCGGACGGGCACACCTTCGAGGTGACGAGCTCGACCGCGTTTACCGACTGCGACAGCGGCGACAACGAGGTGGAACTCCGCATTCTCGACGGCAGCGGAGAGGACGTCACGTACAATTACGACGTCGCCGTCACCGAATTCGGCACCGTCGCGGTCACGCCCCGCCCCGTGTCCTTCCTCTCGGGCTCCGTGACAGCCGAGTACGACGCCGAGTTCCACTCCGCCCCCTACGCGGACGACCTTACGGCGGGACAGGAGGGGAAGGGGCTCGTATCTTGGCAC
The DNA here is from genome assembly GCA_947589235.1 of uncultured Clostridia bacterium. Taxonomy (GTDB): domain Bacteria; phylum Bacillota; class Clostridia; order Christensenellales; family Borkfalkiaceae; genus Gallimonas. Next base: position 10,113 of record CANQAX010000011.1, on the reverse strand, counting down.
AGGATCGTGGGCGAATATCCCTCGTGGAGGGACGTCTCGTCCAACTCCAACGTCCCCGCGGAATGGCACATCGAGGGCGATGAGGACGTCACGAGGAATTACACCGTGTCGTGGGAGTACGGCACCGTCGTCATCGAGACAAGAAAGGTCACCCTCGTGACGGGCACGGACGAGTTCACCTACGACGCGCAGCCGCACAGGGTCACGAATTACTATGAAAGGCGCAATACCCTCGTCGCGGGGCATGTCATCCGCGCCGACGAGTCCGTCTATCCCACCCGCACCGAGTTCGGCACGACGGAGAACATCTGGGACCCCGACGCCCTGCACGTGTACGACGGGGAGACCGACGTCACCGAAAACTACGAACTCACATGGACGTACGGGAACATCGTCATCAACAAGCGCCCCATCTTTGTCACGACGGACACCATGAGTTGGGAGTACGACGCAAAGGAGCACACGCAGCCGACGTTCGGGGAATGCGAGAATCTCGTCGAGGGGCACAGCTTCACGGCGGAAGTTTCGTCGCCCACCTCCGTCAAGAACAAGACGGAGGACACCCCGAACGAGATGCAGTTCGACGTCTGGACGGTTCGGGACGGGGGCGGCGGCGACGTCACGGGCAACTATGAACTTCAGATATCGTTCGGCACTCTTTCCGTCACGCCCCGACCCATCTACATCACGACGGGCACGAGCAGTTGGGTGTACGACGGCGAGCCGCACAGCGACCGGAGCTACACCTACGAGAATCTCATCGAAGGGCACAACCTCGAGATGACCATCTTGAGCTCGCCGAGCCTGACCGATGTCGGCACCATCCGCAACCTCATCATGGAGGACAACTACATTCTCACGATCACCGACGAGAACGGCGAGGACGTGACCGACAACTATGCCGACAAAGGGAATCGGGACTTCGGCTTCCTCACTGTCACGTCCCGCCCGCTCACCGTCACGACGGGGGACGGCAGTTGGGTGTATGACGGCGACACGCACACCTGCGACGAGTACACCCTCGACTGGGGCGAATACGGCGAGCTCGAGGGATTCACCGTCACGCCCGCGATGACGGGCTTCCGCGACGCGGGGACGTATCCGAACACCGTCCAATCGATTTCGATTTTGGACCGCAGGTCGTCGCCCGTTTCGCTCTCGAACTTCGCGCTCGAATACAGGGAAGAGGGGACCGTCACCGTCGGAAAGCGCGCCGTCACCCTGTCCCTTCTGGACGGCGAATGGGTGTACGACGGCGAGATGCACAGCGCGGACTTCACGTGGGAGGAACAGGCGGAAGAGAGGGGGCTCGTCTCGGGGCACACCGTCTCGAGAGTCGAGTCGCTCTCCGTGCGGGAGATCACCGATACCGACGAAACGGCAATCTATGTGCCCAATGAATATCTTGGCACCGTCGTCATTCTCGACGCATACGGGAACAATGTCGAGGACAACTATGAAGTCGCCATGGGCGAGATCGGAACGCTCCGCGTGAAGTCGCCCATCGTCATTCAGCTCTTCAGCCTTACCAAGCCGTACGACGGCGAGCCGCTCACCTACCGCGAGGACGACTGGTTCCTCGTCAAGAAGCCGCCCGACGTCGAGCGCGAGTGGATCCACGTGACGCTCGGCGGGAGCATCACCGCCGTGGGGGCGCTCTCCCTCGACGAGGTGCGCGCGCTCTGCAGCGGGACGGTCTCGGACGGCGATAACGACTACACCGCGGCAAACCGCTTCGACTTCGAGGGCTCGGAGACGCCGCTCCGCGTCAACAAGCGGGTGCTCCGCATCAAGACCAATTCCCTCTCGCTCGAGAAGGGGGAGGAGCCCTTCGTCTGGTCGGAAGAGAACGGACCGGGCTACCGCATCTCGTACGGCTCCCTTCTTTCCGATCATCACCTCGAATGCCGCGCCACGGGCGTGCTCGACATCGAGCAGGAGACGGCGGAAAACACCCTCTCGGAGGTGCACATCTACGACGCGGAGGGGAACGACGTCAGCGAATATTACGAGGTGCAGGTGAGCTTGGGCACCCTCTCATGGGTCCCCGAGGACACGGAGGAAGAAATCATCGAGTAGAAATGTTCACGGAAATTCTTTTCTTTGGGAAAAGAATTTCCGTGAGGAAAGGGGCGAAAGCCTTACCCTTCCTCGGGAAGGGGAAGGTGGCACGGCGCAAGCCGTGACGGATGGGGATGGGAGCATATTTACCAATCCCCATCAGTCCCCTTGCGGGGACAGCTTCCCCTTTGCGAAAGGGGAAGCCTTTGGTAGGGTGCCAAATGGGGTGGAGCGGTGCACCATGCTCAACAGCCCAGTGGGCTGTGAGCGCACCGCGACAGGAGCGCTGGCAGGCGCGACGGACTTTGCGGCGGTACCTGCCGCCGAATCGCCCGCAAGGGCGGGGGGTGGGCATTCACTTCGTCGTCCTCTTTCCCACCCCCTACCCCCCTCCAATGGAGGGGGCATAACGCGAGCGAACTGCGGGTGGCTGTCATTTCGAGCGAAGTCGAGAAATCTATGCAAAATAACGCAGAGAGGTTTCGACCATGTTAATAAGGTTGAGATGTCTCGACTACGCTACGCTCCGCTACTTCGCGCAGGGCGTTCGCGCCCTCTTCCTTATTTTGAGCCTTACCCTTCCTCGGGAAGGGGAAGGTGGCACGGCATAAGCCGTGACGGATGGGGATGGGAGCATATTTACCAATCCCCATCAGCGCCGTACGGCGGAGCTTCCCCTTTCGCAAGGCACGCCTACGGCGCCCTTTGCGAAAGGGGAAGCCTTTCGGCGGCTGGATTTTTCACAATTCATGGCACACCGCAAAAAAGCCGTCCGCATTGCCCGTGCGGACGGCTTCAATATTCGGAATTCTACCCCATGTCGGCAGTTTCATTCAAATCGGCGGCAAATCCAAATCAACCGAATCCAAACCTACGGCAAGTCCAATTCGAGGGAATCTCCCAATTCATCGGGCAAATTCAAATCGACGGGAAAGCCCAAACCTACGGCAAATTCAAATCGGCGGGAATCTCCCGAATCTTCGGTCAAATCCAAATCAACCTAATCCCGATCGGCGGCGGATTCGCGCAGCCGCGACGCTTCCATTTCCCGCACGCATTCCGCCGCGGTTGTCTTCCCGCGGAACAGTCGGCGGATCGCCTCCGCCATGTCGTCTTGGCTGTACCCGCGGATCTTCGTCGAGGCGGTCGAGACGCGCTCCCTCAAGCGGATGGATTCGGCGGCTTCCGTGACCATCTTGGACTGAATGTTCGTCGTCTGCCCCTTGAACACGCTCACGGTGGGGATCCCGCTGAACGCCTCATTGTAGTGCTCGGGCGTCGCGCAGAAGCGGAGGAACTCGAGCGTCTTTTCGAGCTTGTCGCTGTCCTTGTTCACCATCATCATGTTGAGGTTTCCGCCCTCGTACGTCCCCCCGGGAGCGGTGTTCATGAACACGGGCATGAGGGCGAAGTCGTCCTTCGTGTACCTGCCCTCCTCGAAGTCGGTGTAGAACCACGTGTCCCAGATGAAGATCATCGCCGCCTCGCCCGAGTTGAGCTTGCCGCTGATCTCGTTCCAACCCGTATCGAGGCTGTCCGAGCCGAACCAGCCCCTGCTGTATGCGGAAGCGATCCACTCGACCGCGTCCGTCACCGCCCCTATCTCGGAGTAGGAAGTCTCGTTGCCATTGAGGCGTTCGAGGAGTTCGGGGTCATCGGCAAACACGGGGTCAAGCGCGAACTGGAACATCCACGCGCAATTTGCGGGCCAGCAAATGGGGGTGCGTCCCGCCGTCTTGAGCGCGGCGCACAGGCTGTTGAAGTTGGATTGCGATGTGCAGGGGACGTTGAGTCCCAGCCCCTCGATGAGCGTCTTGTTGTAGTAGCAGCCCGAGACGGAGCTCTCCCAGAAGGGGAGCCCGAGCAGCGTGCCCTCCGCATTCGTGCTGTACTCGAGGGCGCTCTCCGTGAGGTCGGAGACCCACTCCTCGCCACTGAGGTCGTAGAAATCGTTCGGGTCGAAGCGGCTCAGATCGGAGTTGTGGAAGTGGAGGAGGATATCGGGCGCGTTCCCCTTGGAGAATGCCTTGAGGGCGGACGTCTCGAACTCGGAGTCCTCATACGAGATGATGTTGAGGTTGTTCCCCGTCACTTCCTTGTAGCGGTCGAAGATGCGGGTCATGTACGTCTTGGAGAGGTCGCTCTCCCTGCCCATGATCGTCACGGCATTGGGGTCGAGCCCCTTGCACGCGCCGAACATGAGGGAAGCCGCAAAGATGGGAACCGTCAAAAATACGCACTTCTTCATTGCACGTCACCCGTTTCGTCTTTTGTTCCGAGCAGCTGCCCGACCGTCGCGCGGACCGCCGTCATGTCGATGGGCTTTGCGAGGTGCCCGTTCATGCCCGCCTCGAGCGCGGTCTTGACGTCCTCGGCAAAGGTGTTCGCCGTCATGGCGACGATGGGAATGTCCTTGGCGCGGGGGTGGGAGGAGGCGCGGATCGCCCGCGTCGCCTCGTATCCGTTCATGACGGGCATCTGCACGTCCATCAAGATCATGTCATACTGTCCGGGGTCGGACGCCTCGAACCGCTCGAGCGCCTCCTTCCCGTCCGTCGCGACGTCGCACGTCGCGCCCTCGATCCCGAGCATCTCGGTGAGGATCTCGGCGTTGAGCTCGTTGTCCTCGGCGACGAGGAAGTGCCGCCCCTTCATGACGTCCCCCGCGGGGAGGGCGCTCTTCGCCTCCTCCTTCACGAACAGCGGCTTGATGGTGTGCCAGAACGTCGAGGTGAAGAAGGGCTTGGGCATGAAGGCGTTGATGCCCGCCTTCCGCGCGTCCGCCTCGATCTCGCTCCAGTCGTACGAGGTGAGGACGAGGATGGGGACGTCGTGCCCGACCTTCTCGCGGATGGCGCGCGCCGTCTCGATGCCGTCTTTTCCGGGCATCTTCCAGTCGAGCAGAATGACGTGGTAGTCCTCCCCGTTGCGGTGCGCCGTGACCGCGCGTTCCACGGCGGCGTCGCCGTCCAAGACGTAGGAGACGTCCACGCCCGTGTCGTGCATCATATCACGGATGTTGAGGCAGATGTCCTCCTCGTCGTCCGCGACGAGCAGCCGCGTGACCTTGTGGCGGAACCACGCGTCCGCCTCCTCGCTTTCGGGGAGCATGAAGGAGAGCTCGACGGTGAATGCGGAGCCCGCGCCGAGCTCGCTCTCCACCGTTATAATGCCGCCCATGAGGTCGACGAGATTCTTGGTGATCGCCATGCCGAGCCCCGTGCCCTGTATCTTGTTGGTGACGGAGTTTATCTCGCGGCTGAAGGGCTGGAATACCTGCTTTTGGAATTCCTCGCTCATGCCGATCCCGTTGTCGCGCACGGTGAAGCGGAGCTTCGCATACTGCGGCGAGGGCGCCTCGAGCTCGGTCACCGAGAACTTGATCTTTCCCCCCTCGGGCGTGTATTTCACGGCATTGGAGAGGAGATTGATGAGGATCTGGTTGAGGCGCAGGCGGTCGCCGAGGACCTGCTCGTGCTGGATGCCGCTCACATGGACGGAGAGGTCCTGCTTCTTCGCCTTCGCCTGCGGCATGATGATGGTGTCGAGCTCGTCGAGGAGCTCGGGCAGGCTGAACTTGTCCACGTTGAGGGAGGTCTTTCCGCTCTCGATCTTGCTCATGTCGAGCACGTCGTTGATGAGCGAGAGCAGGTGATGGCTCGACGCCATGATCTTGCGCGTGTATTCGCGCACTTTCTCCGCTTGGTCGGCGTCCTTTTCGAGGAGCACGGAGAAGCCGACGATGGCGTTCATGGGGGTGCGGATGTCGTGCGACATGTTCGAGAGGAAGTTGCTCTTCGCCTCGTTCGCGCTCTTCGCCGCCGCGAGCGCTTCCTGCAACTTCTGGTTCATCTGCTGCTCGAGCGTGCGGTCGGACATGACGACGATGTACTTTTTGACGCCCTGAATGCTCATGTGGTAGATGGTGACGCGGTACCAATGGCGTTCGCCCGTCTTTTGGTGCATGTATTCGCATTCCCAATGCTTGTTGCCGTTCATGGGGATCTCGTCGAGCTCCTGCTGCGGCACGATGATGTTGTAGTCGACGGCGCACTTCGCCATGTCGCGGATGTTGGCGCGGACGTCCTTTAAGGGAATGCCGAGGAGCCGCTCGACGTTGGGGCTGATGTAGTCGACGTTCTGCCGCTCGGGGTCGAGAAGCAGGAAGATGTCGTCGACGTTATTCGAGAGCACGTCGAACATGCGGTTACGGTATTGCAGCTCCGCCTTGCTCTTGCGCGACTGGCTGTAGATGCGGACGATGAGCACGGAGAGGACGGCGACGGCGATGATGGCGAAGATGATGATGAGCACCCGCATCGTCGCCTGCTGGACCTTCAGAAATCCCGCGCTGACTTCGCTCTGCGGGACGGCGCTCAAGAGGATGAACACGGGGTCCTCGGCATGCTGGCTCGGATAGTCGATGCGCTGATAGAGGATGAGGTATTCCTCGCCGCCGATCTCGCACCGGATGACGCTGCTGCTCCCGCCGTCCCATTCGCCGCGAGCCCAGTCGGAGCGGATCTTCGCGAGCGTCTCGCCGTCGAGGTCGGAGACGCCTTCGAGGTAGGTGAGGTAGTTGGAGAACACGTTTTCGGACTGCGTGCTGAAGAGGACGCGCCCGTCGTCATAGGTCACGAAGCACTGCGATTTCCCCGAGAAGGCGTCCGCATTCAACGTCTTGGAGATGTCGGGGTTGCGGTATCCGATGGCGACCGCCTCGAACGAAAATTCGGCATAGGTGCCCTGCATGGGCACGGCAAAGACGGTGAGGTCCTCCTCGCCGTTGGGCGTCGGCATCGATTCGCTCGTCATGACGGCGCCGCCGTCCTTTAGGATATTCCACGCGTCGGTGAGTTCGACCGTGCCCGTCTCGCCGCGCGGGGTGTGGTAGTTCTTCTCCCCGTCGATGAAGTAAAATTCGGTGAAGCCCCAGTTTTCCTTTTCGTCGTCGATGAATTCGGCGATCACTTCGTCGGAGACCGTTTCATCTGCGAGGGTGAAGTAGTTGCCCCAGCTGCGCAGAAGGCTCCAGTTTTTCTCGATGTAGGCGCCGAAGGAGCGGTTGACCTGATCGTAGATCTCGCGGAGGTGCACGGTGCTGTCGTCGAAGATGCGCTGCGAGATGAAGTTGAAATAGCCGACGCCGATTGCAATGACGGCGGCGAGCGAGACCGCGAGCAAGACCGCGAGTATCGTATTTTTGACCCAAGCTTTCATGGATCTTCCGAGGCTCCTTCGGGGATACGCCGCCCCTATGGGGCGACCCTTTCACCATTCTACCATAAGTCATGGCAAAAATCAATCGAATCCCCGAAAAAGCGCGCCCTTTTTTCGGAAATTTCCGCAGGCAGACCCGCACTGCCGCCTTTCTGCCCGCATTTTCCCGAACGGTTGCTTTTTTCGCGCATTTCCGCTATAATAGAGAGGAAAACGAAACACGGAGGAAGAACATGAACATCGTGACGGCGGACGAAGTCTATTCACAGCTCGTCCATGCCTTTCAGCAGCAGTCCCTGATCCCCGTTCTCGGGAGCGGATTTTCGTGCGGCGGCAAGGCATACGGCGGGCGCGTTCCCGACGGGAAGGCATACCGCAAGCACATGACGGAAGCCATTCTCGCGGGCGGGCAGGAGTACAGCAGGGAGAAACTCGCCACATGCAGTTTTTCCGACCTCTGTCAGGTGTACGAGGACGACGAGGCGGTGAAGGAGAGCGTCCGCCGCGCGTTCTACCGCGACAACTTCTCGCGGGCGGAGCTCGACGGGGCGAAGAAGGCGTTTCTCGACCTCAACTGGCCGTACATCTACACGCTCAACATCGACGACGCCATCGAGCGCAACAGCCCCTATAAGTGCGTGATCCTTCCCGGGAACGAGGTCTCCAAGGAAATTTTCCGCGACGAGCGGTGCGTCATCAAGCTGCACGGCGACATCGAACATCTCCTCAAATATCCGAAGGGGATGAAGGTGTTCACGTCCAAGGAGTACTCCATGAGCCTGTACAGCAACGGCGCCCTCCTCGAGAAGCTGCGGCACGACTTCACCCACTCCAACATCCTCATCGTCGGGTGCAGCCTCGACAGCGAGGCGGACCTTCTCACCGCCGACATTCTGCGGAACGAGAAGAAGGAGGAGCTCAATTACAGCCGCGTTTACTATTGCACGGTGACGAGGCCCGACGGCTTCACGGTCTCCAAGCTCAAGGCATACGGCGTGACGGACGTCATTCTCTTTCAGAGCTATGCCGAGCTCTACGAGAAGATCGCCGCCGCGGGAAGGGAGTCGCAGAGGATCTCCACCGACGACATCGAAAAGTTCCACAACTTTCCCGTCCGCCGCCTCGACCGCTACGACGGCCTCAATGCGCAGATGTTCTACTACGGCTTCTCGCCCGTGAACACGGCGGAGCACGTCATCTCGCTCCCGTACTACTTCATCGAGCGCGACCTCGCGGGGGAAATTCTGAAGAACATCGGGGAGAACAAGCTCCACCTCATCTTCGGGCGGAGCATCTCGGGCAAGTCCTTCCTCCTGTATGCGCTCGGAAACGGCATTCACGACCGCTCCGTCTACTTCTTCAACTCGACGACCGAGCTCAACGACCCCGCGCTCGACAAGCTCCTCAAAAAGGAGAACAGCGTCATCATCTTCGACACGGGCGTCCTCACCGAAAAGCAGTTTGAACGGGTTCTTTTGAGCACGAAGGAACTCAAGGCGAACCGCAGCAACGTCGTCGTCGCCTTGAGCCGCAGCGACGTCGACCTTCTCGGCATCATGGAGTGGAAGACGAAGGAGGGGGAAGTCGCGGCGGACGACTTCATCCAATACAATTTGAGCGACAAGCTCGGCGCGGCGGAGGCGAAGCGGATCAACGGGCTCCTTCCCGCATGCAAGTTCCCCGCCATGAGCGGAAAGAGGACGATCCTCGACAACCTCGTGAACGCCGAACAGCTGATGAAGAAGGAGGACGCGCAGTTCACGGGGCGGAACCTCGTGATCGAGGACAAGCACACGCTCGTCTTTCTCATCGCCATCGCCACCAAGGGCAGGCTCACTTCGGTGGACGTCAATACCCTTAACCTCGAGGAGACGCTCGGCACCGTCCTCGAACGGTACAAGCCGTTCATCGAGCGGGAGTTTTTGTATTCCTTCGAGAAGGACGGCGATTACGCCTCGGTCAAGTTCATTCTGAATGCGCAATATTGGCTGTATCACGAGCTGGGAAGCTATTCGTCGAACAAGAAAAACTACGACGCCATCGTCGGGGCGTACGAGTACATCATCAAGCGGCAGTTCGAGGCGTCGGGCGGGCGGAAGGAGGCGGAGAGCCGCTGCAAACAGTACATCATGCTCGACACCATCAACCGCATCTTCATGCAGTTCGGCGGACAGCTCTTCCTCATCGAGCGCATCTATAAGGCGCTCCGCCCGTACCTGTCCGAGAGCTGCCACTTCCTGCACCAATATGCCAAGCTCTGCCTCAAGATGAGCTACGTCCTCCGCGAAAGGGAGGAGAAGCTCCGCTACATCAAGGACGGCATCGAGTTTGCGAAGGTCGCCTTCTCGATGGTCACCGCCGACTATGAGGCGAAGGGGAACGAAAATCTGCTCATCACGCAGTCGCACATCCAGTACACCGTTGCGACGCTGTTGAGCGGACAATGCGTCGTCGAGGGGTTCTCCGACCGCAAGAGGGTGGACGAGACGCTCGAACAGGTGACCGCCGCGCTGAACTCCCCGTACAATCTCGACAAGTACCGCTCGGATACGGACAGGGGGAGCGTCGGCATTTCGCGGTTCTTGCGAAACCTTCGCGAACGGCATTCCGACCTTCTCGACAGGGAGCTCAAGCACAGGGTCGAACAGCTGCTCGGATATCTCATCTCCATCCGCTGATTTCGCACCCCATATCGCAAAAACGAAGGCATTCTTTGAATTTTTCGCCTACGCCGACGAATTTCGTCACCCTCGGAAAATAATAATCCCCGCGTAAAACGCGGGGTATTTCATTTTCGGGCATAGCCCTAATCGTTATAGGCGGCGCACAAGT
>CANQAX010000010.1 GCA_947589235.1 uncultured Clostridia bacterium | reverse complement strand
CATGGAGGCGATGATGCACGACGGGAAGAGTTTGCAGTCGGGCACCACCCACTACATGGGACAGAACTTCGCCAAGGCGTTCAACGTCCGCTTCACGGGCAGGGACGGCACCCTCGGCTATGGCTACACGATGAGCTACGGCGTCTCGACCCGCCTCATCGGCGCGCTCATCATGGCGCATGGGGACAACCGCGGGCTCGTCCTGCCGCCCCCCGTCGCGCCCGTGCAGGTCGTCATCGTGCCCATTGCGGCGAAGAAGGAGGGGGTGCTCGAGGCGTGCTCGGCGCTTGCAGCCGAATTGCGGGCGGCGGGCGTCCGCGTGAAGGTGGACGACAGCGACAATTCCCCCGGCTGGAAGTTCAACGAATGGGAGATGAAGGGGGTCCCGCTCCGCGTCGAGCTCGGACCGCGCGACATCGAAAACGGAAAACTGACCGTCGTCCGCCGCGACGGACTTGAAAAGTCCGAACTCGCCCGCGAAGGGGCGGCGGAGAGCATCAAGGCGCTTCTCGATGAGATTGGGCACGCCCTCTTCGCCTCGGCGAAGGAGCGCATGCACGCCCGCATCGTCCGCGCCGACACCCTCGAGGGGCTCTTGGACGGCGTGGAGCACGGCAATTTCGTGCTCGCGGGCTGGTGCGGCGACCGCGCCTGCGAGGACAAGGTCAAGGAATTTTCGCAGGCGACCGCGCGCGTCATGGCGGACGAAGCGCCGAACGGCACCTGCGTCTGCTGCGGCAAGAAGGCGGTCTATTCCGTCTACTTTGCGCGGGCATACTGATAAACTTCCGAAGGGAGGCAGGATATGAAACATCTCGGCATCGACAGGGCACTGTGCGCCGAAAACGAGGGGAAGGAAGTCGTCGTCTGCGGCTGGGTCCGCACCTTCCGCGACTCGGCGAACGTCGCCTTCTTGGAACTTTCGGACGGCACGAGCTTCCGCAAATTGCAGGTCGTCGTGGACAAGTCCGAACGCAAACCCGATCCCGAATGCACCAAGCTCGGCGCGAGCGTGTGCGTGAAGGGCGTTCTCGTCAAGGCATACAAGGGCGAGGGGAACGAGCTCAACGCGCGGGAACTTGTCTTGCTCGGCAAGTGTCCCGGGGAATATCCCATCCAGAAGAAGCGCACCACGCTCGATTTTCTTCGCACCATTCCGCACCTGCGGCTCCGCACGAACACCTTCCAAGCCGTGTTCCGCGTCCGCTCGGTCGCGGCGCAGGCGGTCCACCGCTATTTCCATGAGCACGGCTACTACTACATCAATGCGCCGCTCATCACGGCGAGCGACTGCGAGGGCGCGGGCGAGATGTTCCGCGTCACGACGCAGCCTTGGAACGCGAAGTACAAGACGGAGGAGGAGTACTATTCCGAGGACTTCTTCGGCGTGAAGGCGGGGCTCTCCGTCTCGGGGCAGCTCGAGGGCGAGGTCGCCGCGACGGCGCTCGGGAAGATCTACACCTTCGGTCCCTCCTTCCGCGCCGAGAACTCCAACACGACGCGCCACCTCGCGGAATTCTGGCACATCGAGCCCGAGATCGCCTTCGCGGAGCTCCCCGACGTCATCGAGATCGCCGAGGATCTTCTGAAGTATCTCATCCGCGCGGTGATGGAGGAATGCCCCGAGGAACTGAAGTTCTTCGACGCGTTTGTCGAGAAGGGGCTCATCGAAAAGCTCACCCATGTCGCAAGTTCGGACTTTGCGGTGTGTCCGTACACCGAAGCAATCGGCATTCTCGAGAAGGAGAACGCGAACTTCCGCTTCCCCGTGCATTGGGGGAGCGACCTGCAGTCGGAGCACGAAAAGTATCTCACCGAGAAGGTGTTCGGGCGCCCCGTGTTCGTCACCGATTACCCGAAGGAGATCAAGTCGTTCTACATGAAGCAGAACGCCGACGGCAAGACGGTCGCCGCGACCGACCTGCTCGTCCCCGGGATCGGCGAGATCATCGGCGGGAGCGAGAGGGAGGCGGACCTTGAAAAGTTGCTCGGCGCCATGCGCTCCCGCGGCATGAACGAGGCGGCGTACCGCCAATATCTCGACCTGCGCGTGTTCGGCTCGGTGCCGCACGGCGGCTTCGGGCTCGGCTTCGAGCGGTTCGTGATGTACGTCACGGGCATGGAGAACATCCGCGACGTCACCCTCTTCCCGAGGAGCGTCAAGAATATCATGTGAAAGGAGCCCCTCCCGCGCGGAGGGGTTCGGTGAATTATGAAACTCATTCTCTGTTGCGATTACGGGCTCGACGACGCCGCGGCGACGGCGGACGTCCTCGCCCATGCCTCATCGGACGGCTACCGCGAAGTCGTCCTCGTCGCGGTCGGGGGGAATGTCCCGCGGGGCGTCTCCCTCGGGAACGCAAAGAAGCTCGTCGCCTTCCTCGGCGCCCGCGCCCTCATCGTCGATACGACGGCGGAGGAGCAGCCCGAGCAGTTCCTCAAGACGATACACGGCGACGACGGCATGGGGGACCTGTTCCCCGACCCCGAAGAGGACGTCCCTTCCGTGCCCTTTGCGGAGTGGCTCTCCGCCCTCTCGGGGGAGTACGACCTTCTCTCGCTCGGTCCGATGACCCTCGTCCCGCGCATTCTCGGGCGGGGGAGCTGCCGCCGCTTCGTGTTCATGGGCGGCAACATCGCCGAGGAGCCCAACTTCCGCGGCTACGAATTCAACCATGCGTTGGACCGCGCGGCGTTCTCCGCCTGCGTGAAATTCCCGCACGTCGCCGCCACGATGGACACCTGCCGCCACCCGCTCTTCAATGTGCAGGAGAGGGAAATTCCAAAGACGGACGTCCTGCACCGCATCGTCGCACGGTGCCGCGAGCGGACCTTCCTTTCGGGGGAGAAGGGCTGTTACGTCTGGGACGACATCGCGGTCAAGGTGCTCCGCCACCCCGAGTGGTTTTCCCTCGAGGAGGGGACGGACCGCGACGGAAACCGCCTCACCGTGGCAAAATACCGCGGAAACAGGGGGTATCTCGACTTGCTCGCCGAGTAAAAAACGGAAAATGTAAACCGTCGGTTGACGGTTTGCAAACTTCGGTTGCTTGTTGCACGGCGCGAAACATGGTAGAATTGCGGTATAGGAGGACGGTATGAAACTTTACGAAAAAATCATGTACTTAAGGAAACAGAACGGCATGTCGCAGGAAGATCTCGCCTTCAAGTTGGACGTCTCGCGGCAGTCCGTCTACAAGTGGGAAACGGGAACGAGCGTTCCCGAAATGGACAAGATAAGGAAACTCTCCGAGATCTTTGGCGTGACGTACGATGCGCTCCTCAACGACGCCGTGGATGTGACGGTCAAGCCCGTCAATGAGACGCGCGTTCCCGCCTACCGCGATACCTTCGATTCGGGGGAACGCCTCGGGTACGAGCATGCCGACTTCGATCACGGCTATTATTATGAGCCGAAGTCCAAGAAGCGCTACGTCGGTCCGAACAAGACGTCGGACAGCACGTTCGCCCGCCTGTACGGGGAGCACGCCGACGCGCTCCGCGCCCATGACTATACCAAGACGGTGCAGTTGCAGCACGACATTCTCGCCTCGTTCTTCACGGACGACAGGCGCGGCGTCATCGGATTCTTCTGGGACGGCGCCGAACAGTTCGTCTGCCCCTACGAGAACATCATCGACTTCTCCATCACGAACGACGGGCAGTCGATGGGGTACGAAAAATCGCATACGGTGGGCGTCATGGTCGGCTCCATCGCGGGCGTCGGCGTCGGCTCGCAGCCGGTGCCCGATCTCGTCCCGGCAACGCGGTATGAGCTCTCCATCAGCTACTTCACGAAGGATGGGACGACGAATACCTACAAGCTCCGCCTCGGCTGCGTGCGCCTCTACACCATCGGCACCGCCAAGAAGAGGGCCGACCTCGTGCAGAAGCAGATGACGCGGGTCATCTCGGCGGGCACGGCGAAGAGCCTCGAGGAAATCCGTCTCGAGATCTCCGGGGCGCGTGCGAAGGCAGGTAAGACCCCGCGCGTTCCCGTGGACACCGCCGCCTGCGCCGAGGAAGTGGGGCGCGGCAAGGAGCAGTACAAAAAGAACGTCGAGATCGTTTCCGAATTGCAGCGGAAGGCGAAGAAAAAACGCCTCATCAAGAATTGTATTTTCTGGGGATTCGTCGCCGCGTTTCTGATCTTCATCGTCGTCCTCGCCGCCGTCTACGGCGACTGGAGCAATTTCGAGGTATAAAATTCAACCGAAAGTTGCACGAAAATTGGAACGGGATCAAGCGAAATCGGTTAGAAAGGTAGAGTAATAGTTGATTGGAAAGATTGATTCAAATTCGGAACGGAGAACAAGCAGAAATCGGTTGGAAAGGTAGAGCAAAAGTTGATTGGAAAGATTGATTCAAATTCGGAACGGAGAACGAGCAGAAATCGGTTAGAAAATGAAGCAGGAAACTGGAACGGAAGAAAGAACAGAAGTTGATTGGAAAGATCGATTCAAATTCGGAACGGAGAACAAGCAGAAATCGGTTAAAAAGGTAGAGCAGAAAACCGAAACGGAAGAAAGAGCAAAAGTTGATTGGAAAGATTGATTCAAATTCGGAACGGAGAACAAGCAGAAATCGGTTGGAAAGGTAGAGCAGAAAATCGGAACGGAAAATACGATGAGAAAAGAGGGCGCACCGCGCCCTCTTTTCTCATGTCTCTTGTCTCCCGATTCTTCTCATATCGCCTTGCCGCTCGATGCTTCTCATGTCCCCGTATTTTTTAATTTGACGGCTACGGAGCCCCTCCCCCTACCCCCCTCCCCGCAAACGGGGAGGGGGGTAGGGGGGAGGAGGGGCATAACGCGAGCGAACTGCGGGGATTGTCATTTCGAGCGGAGCGGAGTAGCGCACGAGCAATGGGCGAGTGCGGTACGGAGCGAAGTCGAGAAATCTATGCTCAATAATGCAGAGTTAGGCTTTGATAATAAGGTGTAGATGTTTCGACTCCGCTACGCTCCGCTCAACATGACATTATTATACGTCGGGTCGCGACATATGACATGGCGGAATGAGGTCACCGCCCCTTGTTGCCCCCTTTGAGGGCACCCGTAGGGCGTACCTTGCGTAGGAAGTGGCGCGCCGCCTTTGCGCGCCCAAAGGGGTGTGACGGCGGTGAGGCAAGCCTTACCCTTCCTCGGGAAGGGGAAGGTGGCACGGCGCAAGCCGTGACGGATGGGGATGGGAACATATTATAACAATCTTATACCAATCCCCATCACCGCCGTACGGCGGAGCTTCCCCCTTGTGTGAAGGGGGAAGCCTCAAATGAGGTCAACCTTATTTATAATATCCCCTCCTTCACGGCAAGGGCAGCCGTGACAGCTCAACCCTGCGGGTACGCCTTCGGTGCCCCTCAAGGGGGCGCCGAGACAGTCGGCATGAAGCGCCGAAATTCTCAAGAGGCGCCGAGGCAATCGGCATGGAGCGTCGCAATTCTCCCTCAAAGGGGCGCCAAGAAAAGCGCGACAGTGGACGCCGCATTTGCAAGAGAGGCGGAAAGCGGCAATCGATTTTTAATCCGGGTAGGAGGCGGCGATCTTTGCCGCCTCGCTCTTCACGCGCTCGCGGAGCTCCTCGGGCTCGAGCACGCACAGCCCCGCTCCCGCCGACAGAATTTTTCCCACGAGCGATTCGTCGTCGGGCAGCTGCACGTCGGCGCGGTATGTCCCGTTCCGCTCGGAGATGTTCTCGACGCCGAGCCATTCCTCGGCGAAGGGGAGCGTTTCGGGCGAGATGAGAAAGCGCGCGCACACCGTCCTCTCGGCGCCCCAGAAGGAGAGGGGAATGTCCTCGCGCGAGAAGGGGATCCGCTCAAACGTCTCCCCCGTGCGGAGGACGGAGCGCATTCTCCCGAGCTTGAAGAGGCGGAAGGCGTCCCGCCGCCTGCACCAAGCGTACACGTACCAGATATTCTGCTTGTACACGAGAAGGTGGGGCAGGATGACCCGCTTCGTCCGCTCGCCGCCGCGGTCCACGTAGTCGATCTCGAGCGCCTCGCACGCGTTCACCGCGTCGGTGACGAGGGAGAGCTTCTCGGAAAATTTCCGCTCGTCGCCCCATGTCCCGCTGTCCACGAGAATGTTGCCCGAGAGCGAAGTGTCGAATTTCTCCGCCTTGATGTGTGCCTTGAGCTTTTCGAGGGCGCTCTTCAGCGTCTCGTCGCCGCTCTCCGAGAGCATCGCCTCGAGCGCGTCCACCGAGCGGGAATACTCCTCGCGCGTCATCAGTCCCTTCGGGAGCTTGAACGCGTCCGAGATGTAGATCCCCCCGTTCGAGCCGCGGTACACGTCAATGGGAATGCCCGCGCACGTCATCTCGTCGATGTAGCGGTACACCGTGCGGACGGAGATATCGTGCCGCGCGGCAAGATAGCCCGCCGTCACCTTGTTCTTGGCAAGCAGGGTAAAGAGAATATCGAGCATGATTTCGTACTTCATTTTTTGCTTCCTCCGAAAAAATTTTATCATATATGACAACATATGTCAAGTATTATATGGATAATGGGAAGCATGAAAGCGATGATCGAAGAATATCTCGAACGGACGGAGGACAGGGCGCACGACGAGCGCAACCGCGTCCTCGAAAACAGGATGCGCGAGGAGCGCACGACGGAGGAGCTCCTCACGGCTCTCGCCTCGCTCCGCGGTCTCAACGTGCGCGAGCGGGCAATGGCGCGCGCCCGCTGAAACCTTTTTGCCTCGATTTTATTGACTTTCCCCCGCGAAGGGTTGTATAATAGTGCGCGAAAGGCAGGTGAAATATGAAAAACGTCATGGACACCCTCCGCGAGCGGGGATTCATCAAACAGACCGTATACGAGGAGGAGCTCTACGGGCTCCTCGGCAGGGAGAGCGTGCCCTTCTATATCGGATTCGACCCGACGGCGGACAGCCTGCATGTCGGGCACTTCATGCAGCTCGTCGCGATGAAGCACATGCAGGACGCGGGGCACAAGCCCATCGTGCTCATCGGCGGCGGCACGGCGATGATCGGCGACCCGTCGGGACGGACGGACATGCGCGCCATGCTGACCAAGGAGACCATCGCGCGGCACGTCGAGTGTTTCAAGGCGCAGATGGCGCGCTTCCTCCGCTTCGAGGGGGAGAACGCCGCCGTCATCGTCAACAACGCCGACTGGCTCCTCGGGCTCAACTATGTCGATTTCCTCCGCGACGTCGGCGTCAACTTCTCGGTGAACAAGATGCTCACGGCGGAGTGCTTCAAGTCGAGAATGGAGCGCGGGCTCTCCTTCCTCGAATTCAACTACATGCTCATGCAGGCGTATGACTTCTATGTCCTGCACGAGCGGTACGGCTGCTCGCTCGAGCTCGGCGGCGACGACCAGTGGAGCAACATTCTCGCGGGCGCCGACCTCATCCGCAGAAAGGCGCAGAAGCCCGCCTATGCCATGACCTTCCGCCTCCTCACCACGAGCGAGGGGAAGAAGATGGGCAAGACGCAGAAGGGCGCCGTCTGGCTCGACAAGAACAAGACGACCCCCTACGAATTCTATCAATATTGGAGAAACACGGCGGACGACGACGTCGAGTCGTGCTTCCGCCTGCTCACCTTCGTCCCGCTCGAGGAGATCGCGGAGCTCTGTTCGCACCGCGACGAGCGCATGAACGCCGCCAAGGAACGGCTCGCGTTCGAGCTCACGCGGACGGTGCACGGCGAGGAAGAGGCGGAGCGTGCCCGCTCGGAGGCGCGCGCCGCGTTCGGCGGCGAGGGCGAAATGCCCGTGCGCGAGATCCCCGCGGACACCGCAAACATCGTCGGCGTGCTCGTCGCGGCGGGATTTGCCAAGTCCAACGGCGAGGCGCGGCGGCTCGTCGAGCAGGGCGGCGTCTCGGTGAACGAGACAAAAGTTTCCGATCTCTCCTTCCCGCTCCCCGCGGGCGAATTCGTGCTCCACAAGGGGAAAAAGGCGCACGTCAGGATCGTGAGGAAATGAAGTACGCGAGCGTCGTCGGCGAGACGGCGGCGGAAAAGGTCATCGAGCGCTCCCGCTTTCTCTCCTTCGTCTGCCACACGGAGGGCGAGGAGGAGGCTCGGGCGTTTTTGGGGCGGGTGCGCGCGGCGCATCCGCTTGCCACGCACGTCTGTTTCGGCTCGGTCGCGGACAAGGCGGGCAATCTCCAGCGCTTTTCGGACGACGGCGAACCGCAGGGGACGGCGGGCATGCCCATCTTGGGCGTGCTCAAGGCAAAGAATTTGCGCGAGACGACGCTTGCCGTCGTGCGGTATTTCGGCGGCGTGAAGCTCGGCGCGGGGGGATTGACGCGCGCCTATGCGGGCTGTGCCGCGGAGTGCGTGCAGGCGGCGCCCTGCCGCATGTATGAGATGTGCGCGGAAATTTTGCTCGAGGTGGACTATGCGTCCGTCTCCGCCGCGCTCCGCTTCTTGGAGGGCGAGGAAGTGCTTTCCCGCTCCTTCGGCGAGGGGGCGAGCTTTCTCGTCGCCGTCCGCGAGAGCGAGGAGGCGGAGTTTTCCGCCCGCGCCCGCGACTTCTTCAACGGCAAGGTCCGCCTCACGGCGGGAAACCGATACTTTTATCCCTTTTCGGGGAGGGAACCTCTATGAAATTCGTGCCCTGTTCATTTCGCAAACCGAAACCCACGCCGCCGCTCGGATTCGGGCGGTATTTTACCGACTACATGTTCACCATGCGCTACCGCGAGGGGGAGGGGTGGCTCGAGCCCTCTATCGAGCCGAACGTCCCCGTTTCCTTCGACCTTGCGACGAGCATCTTCCACTACGCACAGGGCGTCTTTGAGGGCATGAAGGCGTTCCGCCAGCCCGACGGCGGGCTCGCTGTGTTCCGCCCCGACGAGAACTGGAAGCGCATGAACAACTCCGCGGACCGCCTGTGTATCCCGCGGTTCGACGAAGGGGTCGCCGAGGAGGGGCTCGAGGAGCTCCTGCGGCTCGAGCGGGAATGGGTCCCCGAGGGAAAGGGGACGGCGCTCTACATCCGCCCCGCGATCATCGCGACCCGCCCCGCGCTCGGCGTGCATGCCTCCTCCGAATACCTCTTCTTCATCATTCTGTCCCCCGTCGGAAACTACTTCGGGCACGGGGCAGAGCCCACCAAGCTCCTCGTCGAGGAGAACTTCTGCCGTGCCTTCCCGGGCGGGACGGGCGAGGCGAAGTGCCTCGGCAACTATGCCGTCTCGTTGAAGGCGGGAGAGCTCGCCGCGCGGCAGGGATTCGACCAAGTGCTCTGGCTCGACGCCGCGGAGCGAAAGTACGTCGAGGAAGTGGGGAGCATGAACATCTTCTTCGTCATCGGCGGAGAGGTCGTGACGCCCGCGCTCGTCGGCTCCATTCTCCCCGGCATCACGCGGAAGAGCTGCCTCTCCATTCTGCGCGAGAGGGGATACCGCGTGAGCGAGCGGCGCATCTCCATCGACGAGGTCGCGGAGGCGGCGGAGAGCGGCGCGCTCGAGGAGGCGTTCGGGACGGGCACGGCGGCGGTCGTGGCGCCCGTCGGGCTCATCCGCTACCGCGGGCACGACTATGTCGTCCGCGACGGGAAGGCGGGGAAGATCACGCAGATGCTCTACGACACCGTGACGGGCATCCAGAACGGCTTGCTTCCCGACCCCCACGGCTGGCGCAGGCGCGTCCTCTGAATCGGCAATCGTCCCCCCGAGACATTCGGGGGGCTTTTTTTTGCCGCGGCGACCGTTTGACCTTCCCCCGATTGCGGTATAATAGATGTGAAAACAGGGGGAGGAGGAAAGAATGGACGGTCAGTTTACGAGAAAGTCCGCGGAGGTCATCCAAAACGCACAGAACCTCGCGGCGGAGCACGGAAATTCCGAGCTCACCACATTGCACCTTGCCGCCGCGCTCGCCGAGCGGGACGGCGTCGTCTTTCGCATTCTCGTCCGCGCGGGCACGGACGCGGAGGGGTTTGCCCGCGCCGCGGAGGAGGAGATCGCGCGGCTGCCCCGCGTCTCGGGGAACGGGGCGGGAAATGTGTACCCCACCGCCGCATTTGCGCGCACGCTGAAGGAGGCGCAGAAGCTCGCCGAGGGCATGAAGGACGCGTACGTCTCCGTCGAACATCTCTTTCTCTGTCTCTTCGACACCGCCGAGCGCCCGCTCTCCGCGCTCTTCTCGCGGTTCGGAATGGACAAAAACGGCTTCCTCGAGGGCATGAAGCAGGTGCGCGGCAACCAGAACGTGACGAGCGACAACCCCGAGGACGCCTATGAAGCGCTCGAAAAGTACGGCTCCGACCTCACCAAGCGCGCGCGGGAGCACAAGCTCGAGCCCGTCATCGGGCGGGACGAGGAGATTGGGAACGTCATCCGCATTCTCTCGCGGAAGGCCAAGAACAATCCCGTCCTCATCGGCGAGCCCGGCGTGGGCAAGACCGCCATCGCCGAGGGGCTCGCGCGGCGAATCGTCTCGGGGGACGTTCCGGAGGGGCTCAAGGACCGCACCCTCTTTTCCCTCGACATGGGCGCGCTCATCGCGGGCGCCAAGTACCGCGGCGAGTTCGAGGAGCGCTTGAAGGCGGTCCTCGCCGAGATCGCCAAGTCGGAGGGGAAGATCCTTCTCTTCATCGACGAGCTGCACACCGTCGTCGGCGCGGGGAAGGCGGAGGGCGCCATGGACGCGGGAAACCTTCTAAAGCCCATGCTCGCCCGCGGGGAGCTCCACTGTATCGGCGCTACCACCCTCGACGAATACCGCAAATACATCGAAAAGGACGCCGCGCTCGAGCGCAGGTTCCAGCCCGTCTACGTCGGCGAGCCCTCCGTCGAGGACACCGTCTCCATTCTCCGCGGGCTGCGGGAGCGGTACGAGATCTTCCACGGCGTGCGCATTCACGACGACGCGCTCGTCGCCGCGGCGACGCTCTCCAACCGCTACATCACCGACCGCTTCCTGCCCGACAAGGCAATCGACCTCGTGGACGAGGCGGCGGCGATGATCCGCACCGAGATCGATTCCATGCCCGCCGAAATGGACGCCCTGCACCGCAGGATCGTCCAGCTCGAGGTGGAGGAGAAGGCGCTCGAAAAGGAGACGGACAACCTCTCCGCGTCCCGCCTCGAGGCGCTCAAAAAGGAGCTCGCCGACTCCAAGGAGACCTTCGGCGCCATGCGGGCGAAGTGGGAGGACGAGAAGCGCGCCATCAATGCGGAGAAGGACTTGAAGGAAAAGCTCGATTCGCTCCGCGGCGAGCTCGAATCGGCAAAGAACTGCGGCGACTACGACAGGGCGGGGCGCATCGAGTACGGGGAACTCCCCGCGCTCGAAAAACAGCTTGCCTCCTGCAGGGAGCGGGAGGGGAACGCCATGCTCCGCGCCGAAGTCACCGAAGAGCAGATCGAGCGCATCGTCTCGCGTTGGACGGGGATCCCCGTTTCCAAGCTGAAGGAGAGCGAGCGCGAGAAACTTCTGCACCTCGAGGACGAACTGCATCGGCGGGTCGTGGGGCAGGACGAGGCGGTAAAGAAGGTGTCGGGAGCGATCCTCCGCGCCCGCGCGGGCATTTCCGACCCCAACCGTCCCATCGGCTCCTTCCTCTTCCTCGGTCCCACGGGCGTCGGCAAGACGGAGCTCTCCAAGGCGCTTGCCGAGGCACTCTTCGACGACGAGAAGAACATCGTCCGCATCGACATGAGCGAATACATGGAGAAGTTCTCCGTCTCCCGCCTTGTCGGCGCGCCCCCGGGATACGTCGGATATGAGGAGGGCGGCACCCTCACCGAGGCGGTCCGCCGCCGTCCCTATTCCATCGTCCTCTTCGACGAGGTCGAAAAGGCGCACCCCGACGTCTTTAACCTGCTTTTGCAGATCCTCGACGACGGCAGGATCACCGATTCGCAGGGGCGCACGGTGGACTTCAAGAACACCGTCCTCATCCTCACATCCAATCTCGGCTCCGACCTCATCCTCGACGGCATCGAGGACGGCGAGATAACCGAGGAGGCGCAGAGGGGGGTGCGGGAGTTGCTGCGCCGCTCCTTCCGCCCCGAGTTTTTGAACCGCCTCGACGAGATCCTCTTCTTCAAGCCGCTCACCCACGCGGAGATCGACCGAATCGTCAAGCTCCAGATCGACCGCCTTGCGCGGCGCCTCGAAGAGGAACGGCTGCACCTCACCGTCACCGAGCGGGCAATCGCCTACATCTCGGACAACGGGTACGACGCCGCGTTCGGCGCGAGACCCATCAAGCGGTACCTGCAATCGCATGTCGAGACCATGCTCGCCGCGTACATCGTGAAGAACAATCCCGCCGCAGGGACGGAGATAGCGCTCGACGCAAACGGCGAAGGGCTGTATCTGAAAGAATGAAGGAAGCGCCGCTCCGAGTGTTCGGAGCGGCGCTCTTAAATAAAATGCGATATGGGGTCGGATTTTACGGCTTTGAGGTGTTTTGCGAGATAGCTTTCGAGGCGTTTTTTGCGGTATTTTCCGAGGTATTTTTTGCGGTCTGTTCGGCGGGACCCTCGCTTCTCGGGACGAATTCGACGATCTCGTTCAGACACTGGTCGTTGTTCTTCCGTTCGCGGCGCAGGTGCGGGCGCTCGAGGAGAAAGGCGTCCGCGGCTTCCCACAGCGAGAAGGAGCCCACGACGGATAGAATTTCCGTCATGAAGACGTCTTTCCCTATGAGCGCAAAGGTGAGATAGATGGCGATCATCGCCGCGCCGAACAGCGTAAACAGCAGAATTTTCCGAAAGTTCGCCATGACGTCCCACGCGATGTCGAAGGACTTCATCACATAGTGGTGGTGCATCATCTGTTTGATTTCCTCCGGCTCGCCCTCGGCAAATTCGCCGTGGAAGCGGACGCGGAGGGGGACTTCCGCGGGAATGACGTTTGTCTGCGCGTCGATGTAGTCATAGATGTCGCCGTTCAGGTCGCGCTGCCCGTTGAGGGAGAGGGGGTCGTAGCGCGTCACGTCCTCCCCGAGGCTGATATCCACCACGGCATGCCCCTCGTTATCGCGGATGGTCTCGATGTAGCGGACGAGCTCCGCCTTCGCTTGCTTTCTCTTCATGGTATCCTCCGCACGCGATTATACCATATCGCCGCGCCGATTGCAAGGATACGCGAAAAAATTGCAGGGAAGGCAAGCGGAACACGATGTCATCTTTGTCCCAAAGAGTATTTCAAACCGCTTACCCATTCGGAGATCGACTTCATCGTCATGTTTCGATTTTTCCGAAGTTCCGCGCACGGATCGATTCCGTACGCGCTATTTTTCTCGGCGGGAGGCTCTCATGCGGATCAGACGGACCGTGAGGAGAGTTGCGCCGAGCAGCACGAGCAAGACGGAGATCCCCTGCGCGGGCGTGAGCGGGAGGAGGGGAAAGGCGCCTCTGTCGTCGCCGCGCAGAAATTCAAGGAAAAATCTCCAGATCCCATAGAGAATGAGATAGAGAGGGAAGGCGTCCCTCTTTGCGGGCTTCCACAGAAAGAGTGCGAGCAGGGCAAGGAACGCCGCCTCGTAGAGCTGCGTCGGGTGCACGGCGACCGCCCCGCCGTAAAATTCGTACGGCATCGATCCCTCGGGAAATACGACCCCGAGGAAGGAGTCCGTCGGCTTTCCGAAACAGCAGCCGCCGAAAAAGCAGCCGATCCTGCCGAGGCAGTGCCCCGCCGCAATGCAGGGGGCAAGGTCACAAAGGCGGTCGTAGATCGTCACGGTGCGCTCCCTTCTGATTGCGAGAAGGGGAGGGAAGAGGGCGAGCGCCCCGAGCAATCCGCCGTAGAAGGTCGCTCCCCCGAAGGTAAATTTTCCCGTTTCGATAAAGTGGAACAGCGCGTCGAAAAGCACGGCGGCGGGCAAAGCCGCCGCCGTGCAGATGATGAGCATTTCGATCACGAACGTGTTTTCGTCCGATTTTCCCGGGTGCCGCTTGAGCGTGATTGCCGTAAACAGCCCGAGGAGCGCTCCCACGCCCGCGATCATGAAGAGTGAGTAGGGGTAAAAAACAATGCCCGCTACGGAGAAAAACCGCTTCATGCGTTTACGACTTTCTCTTCGAGAACACCGTCGCGAGAACGAGCATGACGATCGCAAGAAGGGTCCAGAGCGAGAGGACGAAGGAAAATCCCTCGACAAAGACGCATTCGAGGACCAGATTTCCGACTTGCAGCAGGCAGCCCAAGAGCGACATGACAAAGCCCGCCGGTCTGAAGCGGAACGCCTGAATGCCGCCGATGAGCGAGACCACGCCTCCGCCCACGCCGAGCACGATGAACCCGACTGTCCACATGGTGGAGCTCCCCACAATGTCCGCGCAGGTGTCTGCGCATGCTGCCCAGATGATCGCCCCGATGATCCCGAATACCGTTCCGAGAATGGAGAACACGAGAGCAGCAACGTTCTTTTTCATAAACCTACCTCCGTAAAATTTATTCTCAACCGATTTTGGTTGATTCCGTTTCCGAAAATCGCCGAAACTTCCGACCTGTTCGACGTATTTTTTCATATTATAACTCAATTGAGTTCATTTGTCAACGGTTTATGGTTATGTTTTTAACTCAATTTCGCTATAAAATAGAGGTGAGGTGAAGCGATATGACGGTGATGGAGAAAGTGGACGCGCTCCGCAGGGAACGCGGTTGGTCGGTCAACAATCTTGCGATGGAGGCGATGCTCACGCAGTCCACGTTAAATAATTTGTATACGCGCGGCGCCGAGCCGAAGCTCTCCACGCTCCGCGCGATCTGCGGAGCGTTCGGCATAACGCTCGCCGAATTTTTCTCCGATGACGAGGGGGAAGACGACGAGCTCGTCCGCCGCGTGCGCGCTCTCTCCCCGGGGCAGAGGGAGGGGTTGCTCCGCTTCTTGCGGGAGTCGGAGCGCCGATAAAGTTTTTTTGCCGAAAATCCATTTTGCGGCGCAAATCGATTGATTTTTTTGCGCGCTTCGTGTAAAATAGACGTGCTGTTGCAGAGTTGTCCGAGCGGCTTAAGGAGCACGATTGGAAATCGTGTGTAGGTCAAAAGCTTACCGGGAGTTCAAATCTCCCACTCTGCGCCAAAGGAAAGCCCAACCGGAACGCACCGTTCGGTTTGGGTTTTTTTGTTTCCGCCGAGGATATTTTCGCGCCGAATGCCGAGGATATTCCCTTGTCCGAATGCCGAAGGGAAGTTTGACAAACGGGATCAAGCTATGGTATAATATCTGTCATCGAACGAAAAAGCGGCATGATCTTCATCACCAACACGAAAAAAGAGAGAAACACCAAGGGGGGAATAAATATGAAAGTGGTCTGCAAGCAGAGGAACAGCAAGATGTGTGCGATCTGCGGGCTGGACAATGTGTACGGCGTCCGCGCGCCCTTCTATTCGATGGAGGACGGGAGCGTCGCCTCGCTCTTTTCCTATCGGGAGGAGCATCAGAGCTATCCCGGCAGGGTGCACGGCGGGCTGATTACCGCCATGCTCGATGAGATGGGACTCCGCGCGCTCTGGGCGAAGGAGGGCGGCGAGTTCACGTACGGCGTGACGCTCTCCCTCGAGACGAAGTACCGCAAGCCCGTGCCCTACGGGGTCGCCCTCGTCGGGCGGGGAAAGATCGTGAAGGAGACGGGAAATTTCCTCACGGCGGAGTGCTGCATCATGGACGAAAGCCGCGCCGTGCTCGCGAACGCGACAATCAAATACATCAAGCTCACGCCGCAGCAGATCCAAGCGGGCGTCAACGAGCACGAGGAGATGTGCTACCTCGTCGAGGACGGCGTATCGGAGATCGACTTGCCCGCATAGCGGTGCCCTATCCCGTGCGGGCGGCGGTCTATCACCCCGTGCGGGCGGCTTTCGTCCCATATATGCGGGCGGCTTATCGCCCTGATTGGACAACCTTTTCGGAATCTTTCCGAAAGGGTTGTTTTTTTTCGGCAATCGTGATAAAATATCTGCAAACAATTCGATAGGGGGAAAAGACATGAAGAATTGGAAGAAGGTCTTTGCGCTTCTGCTCGGTTCCGTGATGGCTCTGTCCGTATTCGCGGGCTGCGGCGATTCGGGCAGCAACGACAAGAACGACAACGGCGGCAATACGCCCACCACTCCGGACAATCCCGACAATCCTGATACTCCGGATAATCCCGACAATCCCGACACGCCGCAGCCGCCGCAATACGACGTCGAGGCGCCCGCCTTTGAGGACGTGGACGCGACACTCTCGCTCATCGGGGGCATCAACAAGACCGATGTCAATCACATCTCGCCCGACCTCTTCGGGCTCTTCCTCGAGGACATCAACTACGCGGGATACGCCCTCGACGACAACCTCGTCTGCAACGGCTCCTTCGAGTATTCCAAGAACCGCACGCAGTCGTGGGTGCCGAGAGGTCTGACGGTCAAGACGGTCAACTCCGCGCCGCTTTTTGCGGATGCGGGCTACAAGGGCTACTATGCGCAGATCAATGCGACCGCGGGCGGCACGCTCACCAATTCGGGCTACCGCTGGGTCCCCATGTCCATGGAGAGCGGGGTGGACTACATCTTCTCCTGCTTCATCAAGGGATACGGGGGAGAGATCACCGTCACCGCCAAGAACGGCGGGACGATCTATGCGCAGGATACCTTCTCCGTCGCCGAGCGCACGGATTGGGTGAAGTACGAGCGCACGATCACCGCGACGCGGGGCGGCTCGGAGAACATCTCGCTCGAGATCTCCTTCGGCTCCGCGGATACCGACTTCTGCCTCGACGCGGTGAAGTTCGAGACGACCGATTCGACGGTCGGATTCAAGAACTACATGTACAATGCCATCAAGAACCTCTCGCCCGCGTTCTTCCGCTTCCCCGGCGGGTGCGTCATCGAGGGCACGAGCGACACCGAGGTTTACGACTGGAAGAACTCGGTCGGCGCGGTCGCGGGTCCCACGGACGACACCGTTCCCGAGGTGGAGTACACCCTCGTCCGCGACGGCGAGACGACGGAAAACTTCAAGTCCCGCGGCGAACAGGCGGCGAGAAAGCCCAATACCGACCTCTGGCAGGGCGGCGAAAACTACTATGATCTCGAGTACGGCATCGGTTTCTACGAATTCTTCGAGCTGTGCGATTCGCTCGGCGCGAAGGCAATTCCCATCGTCAACTGCGGGCTCACCTGCCAAATCCAGCAGGGCGCGGACGGCGGAACGGGGAAGGCGCTCTCGGGGCGGCACGGCAAGGGCGTTGAGGACTTCATTCAGGACGCGCTCGACCTCGTCGCATTCGCGAAAGGCGACCCCGATTCCTCCGATCCCGATGAGGCATACTGGGCACAGCTCCGTGCGGACATGGGGCACCCCGATCCCTTCGAGATGGACTATCTCGGAATCGGAAATGAGCAATGGGGTACGTATTTCACGGGGAATTACGAAAAGTTCCTCGAGGCGTTCACCGATATGGCGAAGGAAAATCCCCTTTACGGCTCCGTCCGCCTCATCGTCGGGAACGGACCCAACTTCCAATATGACGTGCAGTTCGGCTACAATCCCGAAACCGGGCGTTGGGCGCGCGAGGGCACGGCGCAAAAGGCGGCGCAGCAATACATCTCCAAGTCGGGCGAGAAGGCGGTCAACACCGTTTCGGAATACGGCGTCGTGGACCATCACTACTACATGAATTACACCGACTTCCTCGAAGTTGCCGACATGTACGACGACTATCTCCGCAAGACGGACGGCGCGGATGGCGCAAGGAATGCCTATGACGTGTTCGTGGGCGAGTATGCGGCGAACACCGCCTTCACGCGGTCGGAGTTCCAGAACGGCAACAAGGTCTCCTACTTCCCGCAGGTCAAGAACAGCTGGCGGACGGCGCTCTCGGAGGCAGCGTTCATGACGGGGCTCGAGCGCAACGGCGACATCGTGAAGCTCGCGGCGTATGCGCCCATGTTCGGCACCTACGGAAAACCGCTCGGCGACGCCCTCCAGTGGGAGACGGACATGATGTTCTTCACGAACGACGATGTTTCCCTCACGCCGAACTACTTTGTCCAGCAGATCTTCATGCAGAACGCGGGCGACTATAAGCTCGCTTCCCGTATCCGATATAAGGACGACGTTGTGCCGCAGACCGTATACACGGGCAACGAGGCAAATGAGGGCGACACGGTCCGCCCGAACACGACCACGACGCGCACCTTCGACGACATCTACTACCTTGTATCGTACGATGAGGAGACGGAGGAGATCATCGTGAAGATCGTCAACGTCGGCGAAAAACAGCTGAAATTCAACGTCTACTTCAATATGAACGGGATCGATCTCTTGGGCGTTGCGGACGTCATCAGTCTCTCCAATCCCGACCCCGATGCGGTGAGCGACCTCGACAACGGGGAAGCCGTGAGACCCGTCAAAAAGACGATCGGCGGCTTCACGGACGGCAAGACGTTCGGCTACACCGTTTCGCCGTACAGCGTCACGGTATTCCGCCTCGCATTGAGCTGATGTGAGGAAGGTAGGAGATTTTATTGAATGCAAAAGCCCTCCCCTGTGCAAGGGGAGGGCTTTTGCATATAGTTGAAGGACTTGCTGCCCCCTCCGGTGGAGGGGGGAAGGGGGGGTGAGGTGCATGTGAGCGAACTGCGGGGTATCTGTCATTTCGACCAAGCCGCGCAAGCGGCGCGTGGAGAAATCTCAAATAAGGTTGAGATGTCTCAACTACGCTACATCGCGCAGGGCGCTCGTGTCGCCTTATGGCGGGACGACATGACATTATTGTGCGGCGGGACGTGACGCATTTCCAACCCCCTCTCCCACCCCTCCCCCTTGGAAAGGGAGAGGGTAAAAAGAGGCGGAGCGCCGTTTGTATGCCCACCCCCGCCCTACGGGCACCCCCTCCACCGGAGGGGGTTCCGTGCGCCGTCCTTGCGCGGCGAAAGGGGTGTAATAGCGATGAGGCAAGCCTTCCCCTTCCTCGGGAAGGGGAAGGTGGCGCGGCGCAAGCCGTGACGGATGGGGATGGGAACATATTATACCAATCCCCATCAGTCCCCTTGCGGGGACAGCTTCAGCGCAAGGCACGCCTACGGCGCCCCTTTGCGAAGGGGGAAGCCTTAATGCGGTCGACCCTATTTATGGCACCCCTTCCGTCACGGCAAGGGCAGCGGCGGGTTCAGAATGACGCGGGGGAATAGGCATTGCCCACCCTCGCCCTACGGGCACCCCCTCCACCGGAGGGGGCTCCGGGTGCCGTGTAATTCTCCGCGTGGGCGCCAAGGAAAATGGAGGGGGCTCCGGGCGTCGCTTCACTTCTTCCATAAAAGGAACGCCGAGAGCGGGGAAACGTTGAACGTCCCGCGTCGGCGTTCCGAATGAGTGGGATAGCGGAAAATTTACGCGGCGGGGAGGGTGATCTCGATGGGAGCGCCGTCCTCGTGCGCCTTGTATGCCTCGTTGTCGAACGTGCAGCCCGCAGGCGGCTCGTCGATATGGATATCGTAGTTCCCGGGGAGAAGGCGGGCGGTCACCGTGCCGTTCGCGTCCGTGGTGAAACGGTGGCAGGCGTAGGGTGCGCCCTCGGGTCCGCCGCAGAGTTGAACGACGAGACCTACGGCGGGGGAGCCGTCGGGAAGTTTCACGGTCACAACATAGTCGATTGCATCGAGGGAGTCCGTCCAAGGGACAATGTTCACGGTAGCCGAGGTCGCCGTCGCGGTGAGTTCGGCGCGGGTGAAGACATACCCGTCCAAAATTCCCTCAAAGCCTTCGCCCTCGGAAACGGTCGCAAAGTAGTTGCCCTTTTCGAGCGTGAACGTCGCCTTGCCGCCGCTGACGGCAGATTCGCCCGCGGGGGTGCCGTCCGCTTCGGTCACGTTGACGACGAGCGCGTCGGTGAGCGTGGGAAGGTCCTCCCACACGACATTCACGGTATACGTCGCCGTAGTTCCCGTGTTGCCGCCGTTGGGATCATCCTGCGTCGGGTCGTCCAGTTTGGGCTTATCGCCGCATGCGGCGAGCGCGGCGCAGGCGAACGCCATGCACGTTGCCGCCATGAGGGAGAATATCCTCTTCGGGAAGTGTTTCATGATTTCCTCCGGATCGTCCTGTTTTTGGGTATTATACCACAATGTTCCCTTCGGCGCAAATGTTTTTCCCTCTCCCGCGCGGACTTCCGCCGAACTTTTCCGAAAATCCGATGAAAATCCCAAAAGGAAAGCATTCCCGCTTGACATTTGCATAAAGTGAGGATAAAATAGATTCAGAACGGCATAAACGAATATTTCCGCCCGATACGGGGCGGGAGGAGGTCATACGATGAAGAAGGGACTGCGCGGAGCATTGCTTGTTGCCGCAACTGCCGCGCTCGCCGTGTGCGGGTTTGCGCTCGCTGCCTGCGGCGAGAGCTCGGATGGGCATGAACACAGCTACGTCTGGACGGACGGCACGCCCGCGACCTGCGAGACCGCGGGGACGCGCATCGGCACCTGCTCGGTGTGCGGCGAACAGACGACGGAGACCGTCGCCGCGCTCGGGCACGATTGGGGAACGGCGGAGGTCGTGACGCCCGCGACCTGCGAGGGCGAGGGGTCGCAGATCCTCCATTGCTCCCGCTGCACGGAGACCAAGACGGAGAGCATCGACCCGCTCGGGCATGACTATGACGACGAGCATAAGATACTCGGAAAGCGCGCGACCTGCACGGAGGACGGGTTCTACACCATCCCGTGCAGCCGCTGCACCTCCACGCAGAGCGAGACCATTCCCGCCACGGGGCATTCGTGGCAGAACTTGGACTACAAGGAGGAGCCCACCTGCACCGAGCCCGGGCTCCGCACCCGCCGCTGCAGCAAGTGCAAGAGGGAGGAGGACGTCGATGTCCCCGCGCTCGGGCACACCCCCTCGGGGAACGTCATCCGCGAGGACCCGACGTTCGACGCGCCGGGCAGGGAGTACTATCTCTGCGGACGGTGCTGGAACGAGTGCGAGGAAAAGGTCATTCCGCAGCTCGACGTCAACACCAAGATCCTCTATGATTTCACGCTCAAGCGCACGGACGGCTCGGCGTTTTCGGCGGGCTCGCTTGCCTGCGAAGTCGTCGACGTCGCCACGGGCGATGTCTGCGAGCGCGTCACCATGCGCGGCGGCGCGGGCAGGGCGCTCCTTCTCCCGAAGGAATACACCCTCCGCGTTGCATCCGACGTGAAGGGATTCACGACGCAGTCGTCCGACGTCATCCGCCCCGGCAACCCGAAGGGTTCGCTCACCGTCAAGGGCAGCGTGATAGACGAGACGATGCCGTCCGGGACCCGCTATTCGGTGGGCTCCGCGATGTACGACGTCTCGTTCACGACGATCGACGGCGTAACGCTCACGCTCTCGCAGCTTCTCGAGGAGAAGGAGATCGTCGTCTTTAACTTCTTCTATGTGGACTGCATCTGGTGCCAGAGGGAGTTCCCCGGGCTCGAGAGGGCATACGAGGCGTATTCCGACGACATCGCCCTCGTCGCGCTCTGCACGCAGGCGAGCGATACGGCGGAGAGCATCCGCGCCAATACGATACGGGAATTCGGGCTCACCTTCCCGTTCGTGCTCAATACCGACCCCGGCACGCGCGCGCTCTACTCCGCGTTCAACGTGACGGGCGCCCCGACGACCGTCATCATCGACCGCGAGGGCGTCGTCATTGACTTCGAGGGCGGCGCAGTCGTGGATATCGACGGCGACAATTACGATGCGGAGCGTCCCTTCCGCGAGCTCTTTGAACGTTGCCTTGCGGCGTCCCGCAGCCTCGGTGAGACTTCCGCTCCCGCCGCTCCCGTTGCGATGCTCCCCGGCAAGTTCTTCGATTGATGGGGCTCATTGATAGGATTTCGGTTCCGCCCGCGGCGCCCTGCGCCGCGGGCGGTCTTTTCTTCTTGCATTCCGCAGAGGTAAGTTGCCCAATGCGAGCGAATCGTGGGGGTCATTGTCATTTCGACGACGCGCAGCGGCGCACGAGCCGTAGGCGAAGTAGCGGAGCGGAGTATCGCATGACCGCACAGACTGTCATTTCGAGCGAAGTCGAGAAATCTACGGCTGAATACGGCAGAGTTCGACTTCGTCAATAAGGAATAGATGTCTCGGCTATGCTCGACATGACATTATTTGTACAGCAGGTCGTGACACATACCGCCCCGCCTTCGGCGGCACGAGCCGTAGGCGAAGTAGCCCCGAAGGGGCGAGCGTATCTGTGAGCATAAGATTCGCTCGGCTCCTTGCGGAGCCTCGGAATGAGGTACATGCGCTCGTGCCGCCTTACGGCGGGGCGGAATGAGGTACATGCACTCGTGCTGCCATACAGTGGGGTACATGACACAATCGGGGCTCATATACAGTTCATAGGACAAATTCCCCGCGGCATACAATACCCGTGAGGTGACAGTATGCTCGAATTGCTCTATGCCGTCCTCGGGCGGCTCTTTTTCTTTACGGGGTCCATTTCGGACGGAAGTTCGTATCCCCGCCCGCTCTCCCGCGAGGAGGAGGAATCCTACCTCCGCCTTGCGGCACAGGGAGACAAGCACGCCAAGGAGATGCTCATCAAGCACAACATGCGCCTCGTCGCGCACATCGTCAAGAAGTATGCGGGCGCGGCGGAGACGGACGACATGATCTCCGTCGGCTCGATTGGGCTCATCAAGGCGATCAACACCTTCGAGACGGGGCACGGCACCCGCCTCGCCACCTACACGGCGCGGTGCATCGAGAACGAGATCCTCATGCTCATCCGCGCGGGGAAAAAGCACCGCGGCAACGTCTCCCTCTCCGACCCCGTGGGGACGGACAAGGACGGCAACGAGCTCACCCTCATGGACCTGCTGTTCGAGAAGGAGGATAAGATCTTCGGGAACGTGGAGCGCAGCCTCATGCAGGAGAAGTTCTTCGCCGCGATCTCCGAGCTCCTCACCGAGCGCGAGACGCAGGTCGTCTGCATGCGATACGCCCTCCTCGGGGGCGCACCGCTCGCACAGAGAGAGGTGGCGCAGAAGATGCGGATCTCGCGCTCGTACGTCTCGCGCATCGAAAAGCGCGCCCTCGAAAAGCTGCGGGCGGGGCTCCGCCGCGAGGATTTCTTCACGGAATAGCGCCGAAATACACCCTCCCCCCCTGATGAAGTGCAGGGGAGGGGGAGCCGCTTTGAATATACCCTCCCCCCTCACGTTGAGGGGGAGGGGTAGGGGAGGGGGAGCCGCCCAAAGCAACCGCTTCGCCGAAATACACCCTCCCCCTCACGTTGAGGGGGAGGGGTAGGGGAGGGGGAGCCGCCCAAAGCCTCCGTCCCCAAAAGAGGAAAGCGAAGCCCCGCCGTCCCGCCGCGTTTTGTTCAAATTTTTTCCTTCGTCACCGCCTCAAAAATGTAGCAATTGTTGAAAAATCCTCTTGACAGACGGGGGGGGGTATGTGCTATACTCATCTTACAGAGGGGACAAGTGGGGCAATTTTCCCCCGCGTGTCCCGAAATTCGGAGGAAAAAAAGGATGAAAAAACACCTGTTGCGCATGGCTTCCGTGCTGCTCACCGCCTGCGTCGGTGCCTGCTTCTTTGCGGGCTGCGGCGACAATTCCGACGACCTTCCCGGAACGGGTACGGGCGAAGGGGCGGGCACCTCGATTGCGACCGACCCCATCGAGGGCGTCTGGTCGGGCGCTTCGCTCGATGAGGGGCTCTTCTGGCTGGGCGGAAGCGTCACCTTCGTCGCCACCGTCGACCTCTTCGACAACGCGCTGCACGACGGCTACATCGTGGTCGAGGCGACGGAGACGGACGAGGATATGTCCATGAAGGTCTACATCACCATGGGCGTCGACAAGGACGGGGATACCTACAAGGGCACCTTCATCGTCGACGATCCCGAGACGCCCTACAGCTTCACGGCAAAGCTCGAGGGGGAGAACTTGGTCGCCGCCGTCACCTTGGGCGAGTATGACCCCGTCACGCTGACCTTCACGCAGAAGGCGGGCTTCCCCGAGGCGATCACGCCCACGGGCGTTCTCTATCCCGCCACGGGGCTGCTGCCGTACGAGATGAACTTCACCGACAAGACGCTGAAGGCAAACGGCACCGCAATCGGGGCGCGCTTCTACAACATCGGGAAGTACGTCGCCGTCGTCGGGCTCGTGAACAACGAGGAAGTCGCCGACATCGGCTTCACCGTGTTGGAGCAGGGCGGTAAGTACTACGCCTTCTCGGTCATCCACGCATTGCAGTACGACGAGTACTTCGATGAGGAAGTCGGCGCACTGGAGCTCGTCACGGCACCGCCCGCGCTCTCCGTCACCATCTCGTTCGAGCTCTCGGGGATCTTCGGCGAAGGGGTGCTCTCCACCGTCACGGTGACGTCGATGAGCGAGCAGATCGTCCTTCCTGAAGCGCCGCAGGCGCCAGAAGGGTACGAGTTCTTGGGTTGGTACCAATCCCATTGGTTCACGTATTACCGCATCGGCGATCCCGGGGATACGATCACCATCTATGATGACATTCCCTATCCCGACACGAACATCCGCCTGTACGCGAGGTTCGATAGTCCGGACATAAAAGCATGACATCTTCCCCCCCTTGCCCCAAGGCAAGGGGGTTTTCATGTTCCGACGGGTTGGGTGCGGAAGGTATAATTTCCGTTTATATCCGACATTCGGGAGATGAAAGAAAAAAAGCGTCGGCAAACGTTTGACTTCGACCCGCCAAAATCATATAATTGTAGGGAAATACGGTAGACAAGGAGCGCGTATGAACGTAACCGAACTGTTTGGCTGCAACGTCTTTAACGACGAGGTGATGAAAAATTCCCTGCCCAAAGAGGTGTACAAGTCCCTCAAGAGAACGATAGAGGAGGGCGCTTCGCTCGACATCACCATCGCGAGCGCCGTCGCAAACGCGATGAAGGACTGGGCGGTCTCCAAGGGTGCGACCCACTACACCCACTGGTTCCAGCCCCTCACCAACCTCACCGCGGAAAAGCACGACAGCTTCATCGAGCCCTCGGGCGACAGAGTCATCATGCAGCTCACGGGGAAGTCGCTCATCGTTGGCGAGCCCGACGCCTCGTCCTTCCCCTCGGGAGGGGCGCGCGCCACGGCGAATGCCCGCGGATACACCGCATGGGACCCGACTTCTCCCGCATTCGTGAAGGAGGGCACCCTCTATATCCCGACCATCTTCGTCTCCTACACGGGCGAGACGCTCGATAAAAAGGCGCCCCTTCTGAAGTCCATGACCGCGCTCGACACGCAGGCAAAGCGGCTCTTGAGCCTGTTCGGGATCGGGTGCAAGAAGGTCTCCACGACGGTGGGTCCCGAGCAGGAGTACTTCCTCATCGACGAGGAAGTGTTCAACGCCCGCCGCGACCTCATTCTCACGGGCAGGACGCTCTTCGGAGCCCGCCCTTCCCGCGGGCAGGAGCTTGAAGATCACTACTTCGGCACGCTCAAGACCCGCGTCTCCGAGTTCATGCGCGACCTCGACGAGACGCTGTGGAGCTACGGGATCTTCGCCAAGACGAAGCACAACGAAGTCGCCCCCGCGCAGCACGAGCTCGCGCCCGTGTTCACGACGACGAACGTTGCCGTGGACGACAACCAGCTCACCATGGAGCTCATGCGCAAGGTCGCGAAGAAGCACGGGCTCGTGTGCCTTCTGCACGAGAAGCCCTTCGACGGCGTGAACGGCTCGGGCAAGCACAACAACTGGTCGCTCTCCACCGATACGGGGCTCAACCTTCTCGACCCGGGCGAATCGCCCGAGACGAACCCGCGCTTCATGCTCATTCTCGCGTGCGTCATCGCCGCGGTGGACCGCTATCAGGGCGTTCTCCGCGCATCCGTCGCCTCCGCGGGGAACGATCACCGTCTCGGCGCGGACGAAGCCCCGCCCGCCATTCTTTCCGTCTACCTCGGCGACCAGCTCGGCGCCCTCGTCGACAGCATCGTGCTCGGCAGGGCATACGTGCCCAAGAAGGCGGTGCCGGGTTCCATCGGCGTACCCGAATCGCCCATCTTCCCCATCGACACGACGGACAGGAACCGCACCTCGCCCTTCGCCTTCACGGGGAACAAGTTCGAGTTCCGCATGCTCGGCTCGCAGGCTTCCGTCGCCGACCCCAACATCGTCCTCAACACCATCGCGGCACAGCTCTTCTCGGAGGCATACGATGCGCTCTCGGGCGCGGAGGACTTCGAGGCGGCATGCCACGCCTACACGGTGAACCTTCTGAAGGAGCACTACCGCATCATCTTCAACTACAACGGGTACGGACCGGACTGGGAGCCCGAGGCGGAGAAGAGGGGACTGCTCAACAACAAGACGACCGCCGACGCCGTTCCCGAGCTCGTCAAGCGCGAGAACATCGACGTCTTTGTGCGGCAGGGCGTGTACACCGAAAAGGAAGTCGTCGCCCGCGCGAACATTCAGCTCGAGAACTACATCAAGACCATCAACATCGAGGCGCTCACCATGATTGACATGGCGAAGCGGGACATTTGGCCCGCCGTCAACGGGTATGTCGCCGAGATCTGCTCGGTCATCGCCTCCAAGCGCGCGGTCAGCGAATCGTTTGCGTGCGGCGCGGACTATGAGCTTGCCGAAAAGCTCTCCAAGATGAACGACGCCTTCTTCGAGGCGGTGAAAAAGCTCGAGACCGACCTTTCGGAAATGCCCGAGGGCGTGGGACCCGCTTCGCAGAAGAT
This sequence comes from uncultured Clostridia bacterium, assembly GCA_947589235.1. Classification (GTDB taxonomy): domain Bacteria; phylum Bacillota; class Clostridia; order Christensenellales; family Borkfalkiaceae; genus Gallimonas. The sequence goes on along the minus strand of CANQAX010000010.1, from coordinate 5,566 downwards.
GGCGCACATCATCGTGCCCGACATGGACGCGGTGCGGCGGCTCGGCGACGGAATGGAAAAGCTCACTTCCGCCGACTATTGGCCCTTCCCCACCTACGTCGATCTCCTGTACAGCGTGAAATAAGGCATAAAATCAGCGATACGCCCTGCCGCATGCAGGGCGTTTTTCTTGACAAAATCCGCCGATTGTTGTATGCTCTCTTTGAGGGAACAGATGAAAGTCAACGTCAAAAAACTTCATGAAAACGCAAAGCTCCCGCACTACGGCTCCGCATACGCCGCGGGCGCCGACCTGTACGCCTGCGAGGGGTGCGAGATCCCCGCGGGGGAGACCCGCTTTGTCCGCACGGGCATCGCGGTCGAACTTCCCGAGGGGACGGTCGGGCTCGTGTACGCGCGGAGCGGGCTCGCCTGCAAGCAGGACCTCGCTCCCGCCAACAAGGTGGGCGTCGTCGACTGCGATTACCGCGGCGAGATCATGGTCGCCCTCCACAACCACGGGAGGGAGACGAGGACGGTCGCCACGGGCGACAGGGTGGCACAGTTCGTCGTCGCGCCCTACTACGTCTGCGAGTACGAGGAGGGGGAACTCTCCGAGACGGTGCGCGGCGCGGGCGGATTCGGGTCCACGGGGAAGCGGTAATTCATGCGGATGCGGAAAAAACGGCATCTCGAACCGCGCATGGAGGCGTGCGCGGCGGTTCTGCTTGCCCGCGGGAGACCGTGCAAGAACCTGAAGGAGGCGGCGGAAGGATACCGCGCCCTCCTCGACTTCGGGGAAATTTTCGGAAGCGATGCCCCCGTCGAGCTCGAGATCGGCTGCGGGAACGGGGGATTTCTCCTCGAGAAGGCGGCGCGCGAGCCCGAAGTGAACTTTCTCGCGGTCGAGGTGTGCTCTAACGTCATTCTGACGGCGATGGAGCGCATGCGGGCGGCGGGACGTTCCAACGTGCGCTTCCTCAACATTCCCGCGGAGATCCTTCCCTGCTACATTCCCGAACGCAGCATACGGAAAATTTACCTCAATTTTTCCACGCCGCTCCCCGAAAAGAGCCGCGAGAAACAGCGGCTCACCTCGCAGAGATTTCTCGGAATCTACAAAAAGTTGCTCGTTTCGGGCGGCGTCATCGAGCAAAAGACGGACAGCGCGGAATTTTTCGATTACTCCCTTTCCCAATTCGAGGCGGCGGGATTTTCCGTCGAGGGGGTCACCCGCGACCTGCACGCGAGCGAGTACGCGCGGGAGAACATTGTCACGGAGTACGAAGCCAATTTCACGGTGCAGGGCAAAGCAATTTGCCGCTGCGTCGCAGTGTTGCCGTAACTTTCCGCTTGTCGCCGCCTTCGCGTTATTACGACCCGTGCCCCAATGTCATTCTGAACCCTGCCCTCCCACGTCATTCTGAACCCTGCCCTCCCACGTCATTCTGAACCCCCGAAAGGGGGTGAAGAATCCCGAAGAACAAAGTCCGAACTTTCATATCGGGATTCTTCGCTACGCTCAGAATGACGCGCAGGTGCGGGTCTATCGCGTTATTCCGACCCGTGCCCCAACGTCATTCCGAACCGTGCCCTCCACGTCATTCCGACCCGTGTCCCCAACGTCATTCTGAACCCCCGCAAGGGGGTGAAGAATCCCGAAGAGCGAAGTCCAAATCCTCATACCGAACTGTTTCCCCCTCATACCGAGGCTCCGTAGGAGCCGAGTGTATCTTCCCTGAAACGAAGTCCGATTTCCCCTCAAACAAACGGAGCAACCATGAACTTTTCTTCCTATCTCCCCACAAACATCATCGCGGGCAGGGGGTGCGTGCGCGCACGCGCCGAGGCATTCAAGCCGCTCGGCTCGCATGCCCTCATCGTCACGGGAAAGTCGTCCGCGGCGTGCGGGGCGCTGTCGGACGTCTGCGCCGCACTCGAGGCAAACGGGCAGATGTACACCGTCTTTGACCGCGTGGCGCCCAACCCGACCCTCGCCTGCGTGCGGGAGGGGATCGCCCTCCTCAAAGCTGCGGGCGCCGACTTTGTCATCGGGCTCGGCGGCGGGTCTCCGATGGACGCGGCGAAGGCGATTGCCCTTCTCTCCGTCGAGGAGCGGGCGGACGAAGCCGTCTTTGCGGGGGGATACGGGCAGTCCGCCCTCCCGATGGCGCACATCCCGACGACGGCGGGAACGGGCAGCGAGGTCACGCCGTACGCCATTCTGACGGACGACTTTTCGCGCACCAAGACGAGCATTTCCTCGCCCGCGCTCTTTCCGAAAGTTGCCTTCTTGGATGGCTCCTATACCGATATTTTGCCACCCCATATCACCAAAAATACGGCAATGGACGCCTTTTCGCACGCCGCCGAGAGCATCTTGAAGAACTCTTCTTCACCCGCCTCGGAGATGTTCGCGCGCGAGAGCTTGCGCATTCTGTTCCCCCTCATGCGGTCTATCGATGCTCCGTCGAAGGAGGAGCGGGACGCGCTCCTGTGGGCTTCCTGCCTTGCGGGCATGGCGATAGCGCATACGGGCACGACGGTCGTGCACGGCATGGGGTATTTCCTCACCTATGACTACGGCATTCCGCACGGGCGGGCGAACGGACTTCTCCTCGGCGAGACCCTCCGCCTGTGCGAGGAGGAGCATGTTCCCGCGCTCGATTTGATTTGTTCCGCGTGCGGGGCGGACACGGAGGAGATAAAAGCGATGCTCTCGCGGCTCCTCGGCGAGCGAGAACGGATTCCCCGTGGCGTGCTCGAGGGATACGCCGCCCGCGCCGAACACAACAAGAACGTCGGAAAGTGCAAATTCGGGACGTCGAAGGACGACATCCTGCGCATCTTCGTCCGTTCGCTCGGGTAGGGAGGGAACATGGAACGAAAGCGCTGCAATTTCGGCTTTGAAGAGGGGCGGCTCTCCGAACAGTCCCTTCTCTACCACGACACGCGGTGGTGCAAGCCCGAACATCGGGATAGGGAGCTCTTCGCCATGCTCGTCTTGGAGGGCATGCAGGCGGGGGTCAATTGGGACCTCATTCTGCGCAAGGAGGAGAACTTCCGCCGCGCATTCGACGGATTCGACCCCGCAATCGTCGCAAATTACGGCGATGAGAAGGTGGAGGAGCTCATGCGGGACAGGGGAATTATCCGAAACCGCATGAAGATCCGCGCGGCAATCACGAACGCGCGCGCCTTTTTGCGGGTACAGAGGGAGTTCGGCTCATTCGACGCGTTCATCTGGAGCTTTACGGACGGAAAAACCGTCGACCACCGCTTGAAGGACGGCGACGCGATGCCCGCCAAGGACGAGCTTTCGGAGCGGGTGAGCGGGGAACTCAAAAGACGCGGCTTTCAATTCGTCGGACCCGTCATAATATATTCCTATCTCCAAGGCATCGGCGTCATCAACGACCATACCCTCACCTGCGAATTTCGATAAAAAAGGATTGCGTCTCGAAAGATAATCTGTTATAATGATTTGAGGAGAAAATACAATGAGTGAAGAAAGGAAAGTTTGGGGAATCCACACGCTCGACGATGCGCTCTTTATGCGCGATGAAGTGATTGCGATTGGGTGGAGAGAAATGGGCAATCTTGCCGAGCTCGGGGACAGGAGCGCTTTCAAGGAAAAGTATGCCCGCGTGTATCCCCAAGCGACCAAGCAGGGAATTGCGAACAGCGCGGGAATGCTCTACCGCTTTGCGCGGGAAGTACAGGTGGGGGACTATATTGTCTATCCCTCCAAGCAGGACAGAATGATCAACCTCGGCGTTGTGGAGAGCGAGTATTTCTATTGCCCCGACGCGCGCGATTATGTACAACAAAGAAAGGTAAAATGGGAAAAGAAGTTTCCCCGCACCGCATTTTCGCAGGGGGCGCTCTATGAAATCGGCGCGATAATGACGTTCTTCATGGTGAAAAATTATGCCGATGAGTTTTTGGACGCGCTCTTGTCCCGCGGGCATAAGAGCAACATCATGGAGGCGGAAGAGGACGAAAGCGTCGCCGCCACTGCCGAGGACATCATCGAAAGCACAAAGGACTTTATCATCAAGGAATTGAGCCGCAAACTCAAAGGATACGAGTTGGAGGGGTTTGTTGCCGATCTCTTGCAGGCAATGGGGTATCGGACGTCTCTTTCTCCGCATGGCGGGGATAGCGGCATTGACATCACGGCGTACAAAGATGAGCTTCCGCCGAGAATTCTGGTTCAGGTGAAGAGCCAAGACGGAGACATCAAGGAGACGACTATTCAGTCTTTGAAGGGCGCAATGCGTGAAGGGGACTACGGACTCTTTGTGACGCTCTCCAACTATACGAAAAACGCCCGCACCTATCTCAACAACACGCCGATTATCCGCGGGATCAACGGAACGGAACTTGTCGATCTTATCTTGAAATATTACGATAAACTCAATGAAAAATACAGAAGGATCATTCCGCTGAAAATGGTGTATATCCCTATCGCGAAAGAGACAGACGAAGAAGTAAAATAGACGCAACTATTCCTCCCTACGCCTTTTTATTATGAGGAATACTCTTATTTCAAAGCGGCGGTTTCCAATTATCGGAAACCGCCGCTTTCATGTTCATTCGTCAAGTTCTTTTAACGCGGACATCTAACCTTGTACTCCATGTTTGATTCCCTTGCGCAAATCGTCGAACGCGGCGTCGAGTTCCGTTCCTTCGCCCGCTACCGCTTGGGAATAGCCCTTCTCCATCATCGCATTGAAGTCATTGTCATTCATCGTGTCCCGCGTGGGAAGTTTGGGAACGGTCAGGGGATAGGGGACGCCGCCCGTGTAGATGATCTGCCGGTAGAGCGTGTCGATAAGAACGGAAACGGGGAGCCCGATTTTTTCGAGCACCGCCTCCGCCTGCTGTTTGATTTCGGGCGCGACCCTCACGGAAACATTCGCACTTTTATTTGCCATACTGTCACCTCCACAAATAGTATAGCACATTGTATCGCAATTTGCAATACAAAATCACATTTTTAAGAAAATTTTGTCCCGTCATCATCGGGGAAGTATTCGTACCGAAAATTTCAAAACAGCGCCTTGATCATCTGCGAGACGTAGGTCACGGGGACGAGGTCGATTTTGCCGCGGAATTTTTCGCACGCCTTCATGTTCTTCGCGGGGAGAATGACCCGCTTGAAGCCCATCTTCACGCACTCGTTGACCCTTCGGTCGGCGAAGTTCACGCCGCGCACTTCGCCCGTGAGACCGACCTCTCCGAACACGGCGGTGAACTTCTCCACGGGGATCATCTTCTCCGCCGAGGCGAGCGCGGCGCACACGGCGAGGTCGGCGCTCGGCTCATTCAGCCGTATCCCGCCCATCGCATTCAGATAGACGTCCTGCGAGCCGAGGGCGAGCCCGCACCGCTTCTCGAGCACGGCGACGAGCACGATGAGGCGATTCAGATCGATCCCCAAGGACATTCTGCGGGGAAGCCCGTACGCCGTCTTTGTCATGAGCGTCTGAATTTCCACCATCATGCAGCGGTTGCCCGTCTCGCTCGGCGTGACGACGGCGCCCGCGGCGATCCCGCGGCTGTCCGAGAGGAAGAGGGAGGA
>CANQAX010000009.1 GCA_947589235.1 uncultured Clostridia bacterium | reverse complement strand
CGTCCGCGTCACCAAGTACGGCTCGTATATCGCCAAGGTCTTTGCGTTTTTCACGCGGCTCGAGGCGGAGACGGCGTTCTCGACGCCCGAACTCACCGCCCTGTCCGACGAGGCGCTCGACGGCTTTATCTCCGACCCCCGCCTCAAGGACTACGATTATATGCTCCGCCGCGTCAAGGCGAACAAGCGGTACACCCTCTCCGAGAAGGAAGAAATATTGCTCGCGCAGGCGGGGGAGCCGCTCAACACGGCGAGCCTCGTCTTCATGATGCTCGACAACGCCGAGGTGGACTTCCCCGAGATCGAGTACGAGGGGAAGAAGCAGAAGCTCTCGCACGGGCTGTATTCCGTCATCATGAGCGGCAAGAACAGGGAAAAGCGGAAAGAGGCGTACGAGCTCTACAACTCCGCCTACCGCAAGCTCCTCGGCACCATCGCGACGACGTACTACGGCAATGTGCAGAAGGACATCTTCTTCCAGCGCGCGCGGGGGTACGGCTCCTGCCTTGAAATGGCGCTCTTCGAGGAGGACGTGGACGAGTCCGTCTACCGCAACCTCATCGAGGTCGTCCGCGAGAACGCGCCCGTCATGCACCGCTACATCGCGCTCCGAAAACGCGTAATGGGGTACGAAACCGCGTACATGTACGACATCTATCTCTCCCTCGTCGAGGACGCGGAACTCAAACTTTCGTATGAGGACGCCTTCGAGCTGTGCCTCAAGGGGCTTGCTCCCCTCGGGAAAGAATACCTCGACCTCTTCCGCCGCGGGCGGGACGAGCGTTGGATCGACGTCTGCGAGACGGAGGGCAAGCGGAGCGGCGCCTATTCGAGCGGGACGTACGGCATTCACCCGTATGTGCTCCTCAACTACCAGAGGACGACGCACGACGTGTTCACCATCGCGCACGAGATGGGGCATTCCCTTCACACCTACTTTTCCAACGCCGCCCAGCCGTACGCCAAGGCGGACTATAAAATTTTCGTCGCCGAGGTCGCGAGCACCGTCAACGAGGTGCTGCTTTTGAAGTACCTTCTCAAGACGACGAAGGACGAAAAGCTCAAAAAGTACCTTCTCAACTACTTCCTCGATATGGTCCGCACGACCCTCTTCCGCCAGACGCAGTTCGCGGAATTCGAGGAGCGCGCGCACGCCATGGCGGAGGAGGGGGAGCCCCTCAACAAGGACAATCTCTCCGAGCTCTACCGCGGTCTCAACGAGGCGTACTACGGTCCCGCCGTCGTGCACGACGACAACATCGCCATCGAGTGGGCGCGCATTCCGCACTTCTACACGTCCTTTTACGTCTACAAGTACGCGACGGGCATCACCGCGGCGATCTGCATCGCAAACCGCATTTTGAATGAAGGCGAACCCGCCGTCCGCGACTATTTCAAGTTCCTCTCGGGCGGCTGTTCGACGGACCCCGTGTCCCTCTTGAAGCTCGCGGGAGCAGACCTCACGAGCCGCGCGACCTTCGAGGCGGCAATGGCGGAATTCCGCGACGCGCTCGACGCGTTTGAAAAACTCATCTGATCGGGAGAACAAGCATGGCAAACAACCAAATGCCCCACAGCATCGAGGCGGAGGCGGCTCTCCTCGGCTGTATCCTCATCGACGAGGCGATCCAGTCGGACGTCCTCGAAGAGCTCCGCGAGGAGGACTTCTATCAGGAATCGCACCGCCTCGTGCTCGCGGCGATGAAGGAGATCTACGCGGACCGCAAGACGGTGGACCTCGTCACGCTCACCGACTGTCTCGAGCGGCTCGGCACCCTCGACCGCGCGGGCGGATTGCAGGCGATCACCGAGCTCTCCGAGCTCACGCCCTCCGCCGCGAATTACAGGCAGTACCTCGACATCGTGAAGCGGGACAGCGTGAACCGCTCCCTCATCCGCGCCGCCAAGGACATCATCGACAACAGCATGAAGGGGGAGGACGCGCGCGACGCCGTGTCGTATGCGGAAAAGCTCGTCTATGACATCTCCCGCCGCGAGGACAAGAGCGACCTTGCGGGGCTCTCGGACGGGGAGACCATACAGGAAGTCATCCGCAAGTTCGAGGAGATCCAAGCCGACCCGAACGCTTACCGCGGCGTCGAGACGGGCTTCCGCCATCTCGACAGGATCACCAACGGGTTGCAGCGCTCCGACCTCATCATCATCGCGGCGCGCCCCGGCATGGGCAAGACGTCCCTCGCCATGAACATCGTCGAGAACGTCTGCCTCAAAAAGAACATGGTCGCGGCGGTCTTTTCCCTCGAAATGCCGCGCGTGCAGATCGTGCAGAGGCTGCTCTGCGCGCATGCGGGCGTGAGCATGGAGAACGCGCTCTCCGCCAAGCTCGTGCAGAAGGACTGGAAAAATCTCATGCGGGCGAGCGACCGCCTCCACAAGAGCCGCCTCTACATCGACGATTCGTCGCGGATCAAGCCGTCGGAGATCCTCTCCAAGTGCCGCCGCCTCGCCGCGCGCGAGGGCAGGCTCGACCTCGTCATGATCGACTATATCCAGCTCATGGAGGGGACGACGAAGGGAAATTCCCCCGAAAACAGGCAGCAGGAGATCGCCTCCATCACGCGCGACCTCAAGATCATGGCGAAGGAACTCAACGTTCCCGTCCTCGCGCTCTCGCAGCTCCGCCGCATCCAGACCAAGGAGCCGCAGCTGTCCGACCTGCGCGAATCGGGCGCCATCGAGCAGGACGCCGACATCGTCATGTTCATCAACCGTCCCGACGTCGGGGCGAGCAAGGAAGACATGGAGAAGGGCACCGTCGTGAAGGGCGCCGCCGAGCTCATCATCGCCAAGCACAGGAACGGCGCCACGGGCAGGCTGCAGCTCCGCTTCCTCGGCGAATGCACCAAGTTCGTCGACGTCGAAGCGCAGGGCGAGCCCGTCGAGGAGCCCGCCTATCTCGGGCACGGCTCCGACCTTCCCGAGATCTCCGAGGAATGATGCAGACGCGCATTCTGCGGGCGGAGGGGGAAGCTCTCCACCTCGCGAAGGAATATTTGGAGAGGGGGGAAGTCGTCGCCTTCCACACCGAGACGGTGTACGGGCTCGGCGCGGACGCCCGCTCAGACGACGCCGTCCGCCGCGTGTTCGCCTTGAAGGGCAGACCGTCCGACAATCCCCTCATCGTCCACGTGCATGCGGAGTACGACATCTCGCCCCTCATCGACGGGGAGCCGCCGTACGCCGCAGCGCTCCGACGCGCCTTTCTGCCGGGACCGCTCACCATGGTCTATCCCTCGAAGGGGAAGGTGTCGAAGTACGTCTCGTGCGGCTTGGAGACGCTCGCCATCCGCGTGCCGTCGTCGCCCACGGCGCAGGCGTTTCTCCGCGCCGTCGATCTTCCCGTCGCCGCGCCGAGCGCCAACCTCTCCAAGCACGTCTCGCCCGTCACGGCGGGGCACGTCTATGACGACTTCGCGGGGGAGATCCCCCTCATCTTGGACGGCGGAGCCTGCACGGGCGGCATCGAGAGCACTGTCCTCGACTGCACGGGCGATGTTCCCCGCATTCTGCGGCAGGGGCTCGTCACGCGCGAGATGATAGCGGACGTCGCAGGCGATTGCGGGGTGTACCGTCCCCAAAGGGGGGAGCGTCCCAAGAGCCCCGGCATGGCATACAGGCACTATTCGCCCTCCTGCAGGACGGCATATTGCCGCACCGCGGAGGAGGCGGAGACGCTCTGCAGGGAAGAGGAAGGGCGGGGCGGAACGCCGTACATTCTGTGCGCCTCCGCCGACCTTCCCGCGTTTTCGGGGCGGAACGTCCTCGACCTCGGCGGAACGGGGGAGGAGATGGCAAAAAATCTCTATGCCCATCTCCGCACGGCGGAGCGGGAAGCGACCCTCCTCGTCGGGCTCGAACCCAGAGAGCGGGGCGGGGTGATGGCGGGCGTGCTCAACCGCATGCGGCGCGCCTTCGGAGTGGAAGATGAAACATAAGAAGATTGTATTCGTCTGCACGGGCAATACCTGCCGTTCGCCGATGGCGGAGGCGGCGCTCCGTGCCGAACTCAAGCGGCGGGGGATCCGCTGGTACACCGTGCAGTCCGCGGGGCTTCGGGCGGCGGACGGGAGCCCGATGAGCGACTTTGCAAGGCAGGCGCTCACTGAGGCGAATATTCCGTTCTCCGAAAAATTCGCCGCGCGGCAGCTGACGGACAAGATCGTCGCGGACGCCTTCGTCGTCATCTGCATGACGGAGCGCCACCGCGCCGCCATCGACTATGTGAACGTCACGAGTATGCAGGCGCTCGCGGGGAAGGAGATCCCCGATCCGTACGGGCTCGGGATCGACGCGTACAGGGTCACCCTCCGCGCCATCCGCGAATGCCTTCCGCGCATCATTGCCGCCCTGCACCTCGGCGAAGAAAATTCCGATTAAGGAGAGAGATATGAAACTTGCACTTGCCTGTGACCATGGGGGACTTCAACTGAAAAACGCCATCGCGCAACACCTTGCGGCGGCGGGGCACGAGCTCGTCGACTTCGGCACGACGACGAATGCCTCCTGCGACTATCCCGACTTTGCGCTTTCCGCCGCCGAGGCGGTCGCAACGGGGGAGTGCGAGAGAGGGATCTTCGTCTGCACGACGGGCATCGGTATCTCGATTGCGGCGAACAAGGTCCGCGGGATCCGCTGTGCGCTCTGCACGGATGCGACCTGCGCCCGCCTCACCCGCGAGCACAACGACGCGAACGTCCTCGCCCTCGGCGGGGGCATCGTGGGGCAGAATCTCGCCCTCGACATCGTCGACGTGTTCCTTTCGACGGAGTTTTCGGGGCTCGAGAAGCACCAAAGGCGCATTGACAAGATCGCCGCTATCGAACAAAAATACATGAAGTGACGGACGGGGGGCTCCCATGCGAATGAATAAGCCGCTCCGCGACAAGGTCGTCGAGTCGCTCACCGCCATTTTACCCATCGCCGTCATCATCACGGTCCTGTGCCTCACCGTCTCGCCCGTCCCCGCGGGGACGTTCGTGCTCTTCGTGTTCGGCGTCATTCTCCTCATCTTCGGAATGGGGTGCTTTACGCTCGGCGCCGATATGTCCATGCTCGTCATCGGCGAGGAGATCGGCTCCGCCATGACGCGCTCGCGCAAAGTCTGGCTCATCGCGCTCCTATCCTTTGTCATCGGCGTCATCGTGACCATTGCGGAGCCCGACCTTCAGATCCTTGCTGGGCAGGTGAGCACGCTCTCTGAGGCGACGCCGCTCGGGAACTATCTCCTCATCTTCACCGTCGCGGCGGGGGTGGGGCTCTTCCTCATGTTCGCGATGCTCCGTATCGTGCTCCACATCCGCCTGTCCATTCTCCTCATCGTCTTTTACGTCGCCGCGTTCATCGTCAGTATCTTCGTCTCGCCCGAGTTCTGGGCGGTCTCCTTCGACGCGGGCGGCGTGACGACCGGTCCCATGACCGTCCCGTTCATCATCTCGCTCGGCGTCGGCGTCGCGTCCCTCCGCGCGGGGAAGAGCGGACAGGACGACTCCTTCGGTCTCGTCGCGCTTTCGAGCGTCGGACCCATCATTGCCGTGCTCGTGCTCGGCGTCATCTTCCGAATTGAGGGGGTGGAGTACACCGTCGTCCCGCCTTCCGTCACGGCGGATACGGGCGGCGTCCTCACGCTGTACCTCGAGGGGTTTGTCGACTACTTGCAGGAAGTCGCCATCGCCATCACGCCCATTCTCGTGTTCTTCCTCCTGTTCCAGCTCATCACGCGCTCCTTCCGAAAGCGGCAGCTCTTCCGCATTCTCATCGGATTTCTGTACACGTTTGTCGGGCTCGTGTTCTTCCTCACGGGCGCGAACGTCGGCTTCATGCCCGTCGGCAGGCAGATAGGGGATTCGCTCGCACGGCTTGCGGACGGTTGGCTGCTCATTCCCATCGGCGCCGTCATCGGCTACTTCGTCGTTGCCGCCGAGCCCGCCGTGCACGTCCTCAACAAGCAGGTCGAGCGCATGTCCGCGGGCGCCATCCGCGCAAGCACCATGAAGCTCGGCATGTGCGCGGGCGTTTCCGTCTCGCTCGCGCTCGCCATGATGCGGATCCTCACGGGCATCAACATCATGTGGATCCTCATTCCGGGCTATGCCATCGCGCTCGGGCTCACCTTCTTCACGCCGCCGATGTTCACGGGCATTGCATTCGACTCGGGCGGCGTCGCGAGCGGCGCGATGGTCTCCTCGTTCGCGCTGCCCATGGCGATCGGAGCATGCAACGTCCTGAACCCCGCCGCCATCATGACGCAGGCGTTCGGGTGCGTCGCGTTCGTCGCGCTCACGCCTCTCATCTCCATTCAGCTCATCGGCATCATCTACCGCCGCAAGACGAGCAAAATCAAGCGCAACTTCCTCTCCGTGGAGGACAAGATCATTCTCTTCGAGGTGGACTGATGGCGGAAAACAAGAGTTCGGGAACTTCCAAGGTGAAGGCGGTCGCAAGCGCCATCAAGACGAGCTTGCTCGGAAAAGGTCCCCAAAAGACGAGAGCACCCCGCCCCAAACTCCTCGTGAGCGTCGTGAACCGCGGCGAGGGCGGGCGGCTTCGCGAGATCCTCGGCGACATCACCGTGCCCCTCAACTTCTCCTTTGTGGGGGAGGGAACGGCGCGGACGCACCTTCTCGACTATCTCGGCATCGGGAGCACCGAAAAGACCGTCATCTTCACCCTCTTCCCCGAACAGGACGAGGGGGCGGTCATCCGCGAGCTGCGGACACAGATGTCCCTCTATCTTGCGGGCAGGGGCATTTCCTTCACCGTTCCCCTTGCGGGCGTATCCGAGATCGTCGCAAAGGGGCTCACATCTTCGGGGAATACGGCAAAGACAAGCGAGGTAAAAGTCATGACGGCACAGGACAGAAAATATCATCTCATCGTCGTCGCGGTCAACGCGAACCATGTGGACGAGGCAATGGACGCCGCGCGCGAGGCGGGCGCCTCGGGCGGAACCATCATCCGCGCCCGCTCTGCCGACAACGTCAAGGCGGAGCAGTTCATCGGGATTTCCCTCATGCAGGAACAGGAGCTTCTCCTCGTGCTCGCCAAGAAGGAGAACGCGGGCGCCATCATGGAGACGCTCTCCGAAAAGGTCGGCTTAAAGACCCCCGCGGGCGGCGTTATCTTCGCGCTCCCCGTCGACCGCACGGCGGGCATCGCCGCGGAGGGGGAGATCGAAGAGGAAAAACCTCATGAAGGTTAAGAGGCTCATTGCCATCGGCGGAGGGGAGAGCAAGGGCAGGGAGACCGCCCCGCCCGATTCCCCCGCACTCGCCATCGACGCCTACATCGCCGCCGAGGCAAAGCGATCTGCGGGGGAGAGGCGCCCCTGCGGGCTGTTCATTCCGACGGCGAGCCACGACTGCATGCCCTACTACAATACCTTCCATAAGGTGTACACGGGCAGGTTCGGCTGCAAGACGGACGTCCTCCTTCTCTGCAACCGCGAACCCGACCCCCCAAAGTGGAGGGAAAAGTTCGCGCGGGCGGACTTCGTCTATGTGGGCGGGGGAGATACGATCTTCATGCTCGAGGAGTGGAAGAAAAAGGGGCTCTCGGACGAACTTTTCGCGGCATACGAGCGGGGGACCCTCATCTGCGGGCTGTCAGCGGGAGCTATCTGCTGGTTTGAAGAGATGTATTCGGACTCGGTCGAGGTGGGCTCGTACGCGATGGCGGATGGGCTCGGATGGATCGAAGGGAAAATTTCTCCGCACTACGACGAAAGAATGCTTGACTTCGACGAAGTCGTGCGGTATAATAGGATTCGCGCGTGGGGGATCGAAAACGACGCCGCCCTCGAATTTGCCGACGGTTTGCCCGTGAAGGTGCTCTCCGCAGGCGGCAGAGTGTGGCAGCTCGACGGAACTTCGGGCACCCTCAAAAAGGCGGAATTTACCGTCCCGGAACGCGCGGGATAGGCGGATGTGGCGAAATTGGCAGACGCGCAGGTTTCAGGTTCCTGTGGGAGACCATGCAGGTTCAAGTCCTGTCATCCGCACCAAGTGGAAATAGCTTGAACTTCCTGTTCAAGCTATTTTGTTTCAACAGAGGAGGAAAAAAATGCTGAAGCTGCTCGACGTCCTCAAGATTTCCGAAGGTGAGCTGAAACAGTACAAAGTTCATTTCGCCACGGGAACAAACGACAAAAAGAAACCCTACAAGAAGTTCCTCATCGGCGAATTTCGGGAATGGCAGGAATGTCAGACGAACAAGAATTTTTCGAGACCGTATATCCTGTCGCTCATATATTATGGGAAAGACCTCTGGGTGTACGGCGGCGTCTATCGGGTTCTCGATGAGCCGCCCGTTCCGATTGAAATTCCCGAGGAGCATTGGCGCGGTTGGAAATACAGCACCGAACTTTCCGATTGCCAGACCGACCTCATCGGCAGGGTGTTCGTCTCCTATAAAAAGGAATATCGGCAGTCCTATCCGAATTTGGAGATGACGCCCGAAAACGGAATTCCGCCGCGGGACATGTGCATATCTTCCGTCCTCGACAAGCGAGTATCCATCAACGATTTCGGAGGATTCGACCAAGTCAACATCGATTACGAGACCTTGCAGACCATTATTCGCGACGAAATTCCCTCGTGGCGGTCCGCTCTCTCGAATGTGAAAGGGGTATATCTGATTGCGGACAAGCTGACGGGCAAGCAATACGTCGGGAGCGCATACGGCGACGAGTGCATCTGGCAGAGGTGGACGGCATACGCAAGGGACGGTCACGGCGGGAATCGGGAACTGAAGGCGCTCCTTGAAAGGCACGGGGAAACATACAGATACAATTTCAAATATTCCATTCTCGAGGTCTGCAATATGAACCTCGGAAATGAGTATATCATCGGGCGAGAGAGCTATTGGAAAGAAGTGTTACAGACGAGAGAATTCGGGCTCAATCAAAATTGATTTTCATCAAAAATAAGGAATGGGGTGCGGAAAAATGGAATATACCCTCTTGACGGGCGCGTGCGGCGGGCTCGGCGGCGCCTTTGCGGAACTCCTCGCAGAGCGTGGAGAAGCGCTCCTTCTGACGGGGCGGAGCGAGGAACGCCTCTCCGCGCTCGAAGAAAGGCTTCACTCGCGCCATGAAGGACTAAACGTCCTTTCGATAGCATGTGACCTTCGGAGCGAGGAGGGGCGCAGGGCATTCTTTGCGGAAGCAGACCGCCTCGGCATCCGCTTTCATCGCCTCGTCTATGCCGCGGGCGTCGATACGCAGATGGCATTCGAGCGGTACGACGAGGGGCGCATCGTCACGCAGGCACGCGTCAATTTCGAGGGCGCAGTCTCCCTCTTCCACGGCGTCATCGCACGCTCGTCCCTCGACGGGACGACCGAACTCCTCGCGGTGGGAAGCGTCTCGGGCGTCTTTCCCATGCCCTATTTTGCCCTTTACAGCGCCACCAAGAAGGCGCTCGAACAGTTCTGCTCGGCGCTCCGCGTCGAACTGAAGGGAAAAGCAAAGGTCACCTGCGTTCTCCCCGGGAGCATGCCGACACGGGAGGACCTCCGCGCATACATCGCATCGCACGGTCCCGTCGGCAGAATGACTGTCAAGTCCCCGCAATCCGTCGCCCGCGCCGCATTGAAGGCGGTCGCAAGGAACAGGCGGAAAAAGACGGTGGGGGGCTGCAACCGCCTCGTGCTCTTCTTTTCCCGTCTCGCGCCCTTTCCCATCCGCATGCGCATCATTGCCCGCATGTGGAAGCGGACGGAAAAGGACCATTTCGCCGAATGAAAAGCGCCCCGAAAGGGGCGCTTGCCGATATCGTCGGAACATTATTTCTTTTTGGGCGGCTCCTCGGGGGAGAAGTCGATCTCCATGCGCTCGTTGCGCTTTAAGAGCGCCTGAATGAATTCGTCGTACCAGCTCTCCTTGACGGCGATGATCATGTATTTCGTCTTGAAGTCGTCGAAGTAGACGGCGAGTTTTCCCGTCGAGCGGAAGAGGCGGACGGAGTAAATTTTCGAGAGGGCATATTTCGAGCGGATGAGCCCGAAGCGGAGGATGAGTTCCTTCTCCGTGACGACATATTGCGAGCGGATGAGCATGGCGGTGATGAGCACGGCGAGCAGGGTGCTCACAAGGTACAGGAGGGCGTACTTCAACCACTCGTAGGGGGAGGAGACGTCGCCGCCGATAAATTCGGTGAATTGCCATGTCGTGAGAGCGAAACTCGCGGCGCAGAGCGCGAGGAGCAGGATGAACACCGCGAGCATGGGGACCGAGAAGCGGAAGGGAAAGACCGCCCGCTCGGGTGTCTGTTTTTTCTCGTTTTCAGCCATAGCATAAGTATATCGGATTTCCGCCCGAATTGCAAATGTTTTATCCGCAAAAATTTGTACATTTTTTTGACTTTATCGGGCGGGATAGCTTGAAAAATACAGTCAAATCGTATATAATAAAGGGACAACGCACGGAGGATAAGGTATGGTAAAACTCATAAGGCAGGGTGTATATGAGCTTGAAGGTCGCATCGTCAAGGAGTCGCAGGCGTTCATGACGTCCGACAAGAAGGCGGTCGCGGTGAAGAACACCTTGGCGTACGGCATTGCCGCTGCGCACGGTGCATCGGGGGAAGCGTGGAAGCTCCGCTTCGACGCGCTCGTCTCCTCGGACGATACATATCCGGACATCCTTCGGGCGGCTTCCTCGGGCGGAATGAAGGAATTTCCCCTTCCCTATACCCTCGGGAGCACATGGCACCCCGCAAGTGCGGACGTCCGCGCGTTCGGGCTCTCCGCCGCAAAGAAGTTCGGCGGGGACTATGTCGGGGCTTCCCTCGGCGACGTTCACGCCTACATGCGCGAGGCGAGGGCGAGGAGCGGGGACATCGTTCTCTCTTCCGACTCGTACGCCCGTTACGGCGCCCTCGGGACGCTCTCCGTTTTCGGGAGCCGGAAGGACGCCGTCCGTCTTCTCCTCAAAAAGACGTATGAAATCAAGCCCGACGTCGTCGCCGTGTATCTTCGCGGGAAGCTCCGCCGCGGCGTAGGACCGTATGACGTCGTCCTTTCCGCCGTCAAGGCTGCATGCGGGAAGGACTTCCTCAAGGGGAAAGTCCTCGAATTCATCGGTCCCGGCGTTGCCAACCTCACCATGGACTACCGCAACGGGATCGACGAGCTCGCCGCAGAGGCGGGCTGCCTTGCCTCGGTCTGGGAGACCGACCGCAGGACGCAGGAGTGGTTCGCCGCGCACGGAAGGGAGGGGGACTTCAAAGAGATGCACCCTGTACAGCCCGCCTACTACGACGCCGCGGTCGTCATTGACCTCTCCCGCGTCGAGCCCATGCTCGAGCTGCCCTTCGGCTGCGGCATCTTCTCCGTCCATGAATTTCTCGAAAACGCGCCCGCGCTCGTCTCTGTCGTGGAGGAAGAGGGGAAGCGGCGGGATCCCGCCTTTGCGCTCGACTGTCTCCGCGGCGGAAAAGTTTATGCTGCCCGCGGCTTCATCGCGGCGGAGTGCGGCTCCTACGAGAACATCTCCGAAGCGGCGGAACTTCTCCGCGGGAAGAGCGCGTGCGGAAGCGATTTCCAAATCTTTATCAATCCTTCCACCTCGCCCGTGTTCGGAGCGCTCGCCCTCTGCGGGGCGGTCTCGACTCTGCTTTCCGCGGGGGCAAGTTTTGCTCCACCCTGCGGAAAGGTCCGCGGGTTCACCGTCCGCGCAGGGCGGACGTGCGGGAAGTGCGCCGCCATCCGCATGGATGCCCGCTCCGTCGCCGCGACGGCGGCAAACGGCGGCGCCATCACTTCGGCGCTCGAATCGGGCTATTCCGTCCGCTTCAAGAAGTACACCTTCGACGGCTCCGCCTACGCAAACGGCGTCTATCACGGGGTCGGGCATCCCGTTCCCGAGACGGCGCTCGATTACGGCAGTGAAATTGCCGAATATCCCGCGCAAATTGCCCTTCCCGAATCTCTCCTCATCCGCGTCGCCGCCCGTCTCACGGGAGCCGTGACGACGGCGGAGGACCTTCTCCCCGCAAGCTCTTCCGAACATCGCTACGACCCCGAGCGGCTCGCGTCATTCGCGCTCTCGGGTTCAGACGGCAGCTATGTCGGGCGCGCGCGGGAGATCCGCGCCATCGAAGGCGAGCGGCGGGAGACGGGCAAACTCCCCGAAGCCGTCCTCTCGGAATTGGGTGAGACCCGCCCGAAGCGCGGAACGGCATTCGGCAGCGCCATCGTCTCGAAAAAGACGGGCGAGGGTCCGAACGCCGAAGGTGCGGCGGCATGCCAGCGCGTCCTCGGCGGGGTCGCCGCCGTCTGCACGGCATTCTCCGCGGGCTACCGCGAAGAGCTCATAAACTGCGGCATTCTGCCACTCACCTGCGAAAAGCCCGACTTTGCGGTCGGCGACTATCTCTACCTCGAGGGCATCGCGGACGCGGTGCAGCGGGGGGAGGAGCGCATCGTCGCCCGCCATATTTCCAAGGGGAAGGAACGCGACGTCGTACTCACCCTCGGCACACTCTCCGCCGAGGAGCGCGCCGTGCTCCTTGCGGGGTGCCTTGTCAACCGCTACAGGAGGGGGAACTGATGGGTCTCACCCTCGAACAGACGGAGCGCACCGTCGGGCTCTCGCCCTATCCGCGCCCCGAACTCCTCGACGAAGCGGGCAAGATCGCAGCATGTGACGAGCTTCTGCGCTTTCTTCTCCGCGAACAGGGGCTCATTGCGGCATTCAGCGCGACCTATGAAAGGAAGCGGAAGCTCGTCCGCAGCTATATGAACCAACGCATGGCGCACCCCGTCCCGCCCGACGTTCTCGCCGCGCAGGACGCCCTCTTCTGGACGGAGAGCGTGGAGCGCAACATCGTCGGCGCGGAGGAACTCTCGGTGAACGCGCTCGGCATCGGGCTGTGGGAGGGGGACATCACGCGGCTCGCGACGGACGGAATCGTCAACGCCGCCAAGAAATCCCTTCTCGGGTGCTTCCTTCCCGAGCACAACTGTATCGACAACGTCATCCACTCCTTTGCGGGCATGCAGCTGCGGGACGACTGCGCCAAGCTCGTCGCGGCACAGGGGGCGGAGGAGGCTTGCGGCGAGGCGAAGATCACCCGCGCCTACAACCTGCCATCGCGCTACGTCCTGCACACCGTGGGACCCATGGTGGGAAGGGAAGCGACGGAGGAGGATCGCGCCCAACTGCGCTCGTCCTACGTCTCCTGCCTCAACCTCGCCGAGGAAGCGGGGCTCACGTCCATCGCCTTCTGCTGTATCTCGACGGGGGTGTTCAACTTCCCGCATGCCGAGGCGGCGGAGATCGCGACGGGCGCCGTCATCAACTGGAAGATGCGCCGTCCCGAGAACAAGATGAAGGTCATCTTCAACACCTATCTCCCAGAAGATACCGAAATTTATAACAATATTCTGAAATTTGTTTGATCGAAGGGGCGGGACCGACAGGACCGCCCTTCACGCTCGGGTTTTGCCGAAGGAGGAAGCTATGGACTGTGTCATTGCGCTCGACGCGGGCACGACGAGTGTCCGCGCCTTTGTATACGATCTCAAAGCGGGGACGTTCGTCCACCGCGCCCAACAGGAGGTGGGGCAGAGCTTCCCCAAGCCCGGCTGGGTGGAGCAGGACGCCAACGAAATTTGGTACAAGGCGGCGTATTGCCTCAACGACTGTATCGACTTCGCGGGTGCCGCGAACATCGCGGGCATCGGAATTGCCAACCAGCGCGAGACGGTCGTCGCATGGGACAGGCAGACGGGTGCTCCCGTCTGTCCCGCCATCGTCTGGCAGTGCCGCAGGACGAGCAAGTTCTGCTCGGAGCTCCCGGAGGAGACGGTCCGCCTCATCCGCGAACGGACTGGGCTCCTTCCCGACGCGTACTTTTCGGCGAGCAAGATGAAGTGGATCCTCGACAATGTCCCCGCGGCGCAGCGGCTCCTGCGCGAGGGACGGCTGTGTCTCGGCACGGTGGACAGCTATCTTTTGTTCCGCCTCACCGAGGGGAAGTCCTTTTGCACCGACCACACCAACGCGTCGCGGACCATGCTCTTCGACATTCACACCCTCGACTACGACGGGGAACTCTTGGAGCGGTTCGGCATTCCGCGCGGGGTGCTCCCCGACATCTATCCCTGCGATGCGCGCTTCGGCGAGGCGGTCGCGGGCGGCGCTCGGCTTCCCGTCGCGGGGATCGCGGGGGATCAGCAGGCGGCTCTCATCGGGCAGGCGGCGCTTTCCTGCGGCGACGGAAAAATTACGTACGGCACGGGGCTCTTCCTTCTCTTCCACACGGGGGAGAAGTGCGTCTCGTCGGATGGGCTTCTCTCGACGGTCGCCTATACGTTGAACGGAAGGACAAGTTACGCGCTCGAAGGGAGCGTGTTCCATGCGGGAAGCGCCGTCCAGTGGCTCCGCGACGGGCTCGAGATGATCCCGACGAGCGCCGAGAGCGAGCGGATCGCCTCGTCCGTGCCCGATTCGGGCGGCGTCGCCTTCGTTCCCGCCTTCACGGGGCTCGGCGCGCCCCACTGGAACTCCGACGCGCGCGCCATGCTGTGCGGCATCACCCGCGGCACGACGAAGGCACACATCGTCCGCGCCGTCCTCGAGAGCATCGCATGCGGGGCGAGGGAGCTGCTCGACTGCATGGAGCGGGACAGCGGGGTACGCCTCCGCGAGATCAAGTGCGACGGGGGAGCCTCGGCAAACGGATTCTTGATGCAGCTTCAGGCGAATATCCTCGGCGTCGCCGTCAACCGCCCCTCGGAGCGGGAGAGCACGGCGCTCGGGGCTGCGTTCCTCGCCGCCGTCTCGCTCGGCGAAATGGGGGAAGAGGAGATCGCACGGCGCAGAACGTCCGAGCGGATCTTTACGCCCGCACGCGACCGAGCACCCTTCGAGGCGCTGTATCGGAACTATCTCGGCGCGGTGAAGCGGGCATTATACCGCCCGAATTCGGAATAATCCGCAATTTAAAGAGTACTATGTCACGCATAAACTGTCCTTTTCCGCGCGAAAGGGACTGTTTTTCACGTCTCTTGCCCCGCGGGCATACGATGACGTATGCCGCATGGCGACGGAGGTGAACGTGAAATATTTCGGAACGGACGGATTCCGCGGTCGGGCGAACGAATCGCTCACGGCTATCCATGCCTTTCGCGTGGGCAGATATTTGGGAAAGCGCTTCTCGCAGGGCAAGCGCGAGCGGGCGCGGATCGTCGTCGGGAAGGATACCCGCCTCTCCTCGTACATGTTCGAGTACGCCCTCACGGCGGGGGCGACTGCCTCGGGCGCGGACGTCTATCTTCTGCATGTCACGACGACGCCCTCCGTCTCCTACCTTGCGCGGACGGAGGGGTTCGACTGCGGCGTGATGATCTCCGCGAGCCACAATCCGTACTCCGACAACGGCATCAAGCTGTTCGGCGGAAACGGTGAAAAGCTCGAGGAGAATGAGCTCCTGCGGGTCGAGGAATACCTCGACGGCGGAACTCTTCCGCTCGCCACGGGGGAGAAGATCGGCAGAACGGTGGACTTCGTCTCGGGCAGAAACCGCTATCTTGCCTATCTTCTCTCCCTTCCGCGCTCCTCCTTCCGCGGCATGCGGGTGGGGCTCGACTGCGCCAACGGGAGCGCTTGGCAAATCTCCAAGGCGGTGTTCGACGCCCTCGGCGCCCGCGTCTTTGCCATTCATGCCGAGCCGAACGGGACGAACATCAACGAGGGGTGCGGCTCCACGCACATCGAGAGCCTCCGCGAGCTCGTCCTCGAGCGCGGGCTCGACGTCGGGTTTGCCTTCGACGGCGACGCCGACCGATGTATCTGTATCGACGAGCGGGGGAGAACGGTGGACGGAGACGGAATTCTATACCTCTCGGCGCGCGCCATGCGGGCGAAGGGGGAACCGGACGGAGACGGGGTCGTCGCAACCGTGATGAGCAACAGCGGGCTCGAAGAGAGCCTCGCGCGCGAGGGGATTCCGCTCCTTCGCTGCGACGTCGGCGACCGCTCGGTGTACGAGGAGTTGGTGCGGAGCGGGTATCTCTTGGGCGGCGAGCAGTCGGGGCACGTCATCTTCCGCAAGCATGCGACGACGGGCGACGGCATTCTCACGTCCCTCAAGGTGATGGAGGCGATGCTCGAGGGCAAATGCCCGCTCTCCTGCCTTACCGAGGGG
The DNA here is from genome assembly GCA_947589235.1 of uncultured Clostridia bacterium. Classification (GTDB taxonomy): domain Bacteria; phylum Bacillota; class Clostridia; order Christensenellales; family Borkfalkiaceae; genus Gallimonas. Next base: position 16,263 of record CANQAX010000009.1, on the reverse strand, counting down.
CTGCGGCTGTACCCGCAGCGGCGGGCGAGCGTGCGGGTGCGCGAAAAATCCGCCATACTCCACGATCCGCGCGTCTCGGACTGCGAGGAGCGCCTCCGAACGGAGCTCAAGGGCGGAAGGCTGCTTCTTCGCGCCTCGGGAACAGAGCCCGTCGTCCGCATTCTCGCCGAGGCGGAGGACGAGAACGCCTGCGAGCGCGCCGTCTCCGAGCTCTCCCGCGCCATCCGAAGCGCGGAGGAGGGGCTGTAATGTGCGGGATCGTCGGCTATACGGGGAAGGGGAACGCCGCGCCCGCCCTCATCGACGGACTCTATCGCCTCGAATACCGCGGATACGACTCGGCGGGGATCGCCGTCGAGGGCGAAAACGGCATTCAGATCGTCAAGCGCGCGGGCAGGGTGAAGGGGCTCGAATGCGCGCGGGGGCTTGAGGGGCATGCGGGGATCGGGCACACCCGCTGGGCGACGCACGGCGCCCCGACCGAGCGAAATGCCCACCCGCACGCCTACCACGGCATCGTCCTCGTCCACAACGGCATCATCGAGAACGCCTACACGCTCCGGGAAGGGTGCCTCGCGAGGGGGGAGACCTTCGTTTCGGACACGGACAGCGAAGTCATCGCCCATCTCATCGCCGCCGAATACCGCGGAAACCTTCTGGAGGCGGTCCGTGCGGGGTGCGAAAAGCTCAAGGGATCCTACGCGCTTGCCGTGATGTGCGAGAAGGAGCGGGGGAAAATCGTCTGCGCGCGAAAAAGGAGCCCGCTCATCGTCGCGAGGAGCGGGGAAAACTTGCTCGTTGCAAGCGACTTGCCCGCGCTCGCGGGGGAGGCGGAGGCGTATGCGCTCGGGGAGGGGGAGTTCGCCCTCTTGGACGGGGACATCACGTTCTATGACGCCTCGCTTTCTCCGATCCAAAAGGTGCGGACGGAATTCGACGCCTCTACGGAACTGGCAGATCGCGGCGGCTATCCGCACTTCATGCGCAAGGAAATGGCGGAAATTCCCGCGGCAATGCGCCGTACGCGCGAGGAAGCGGAGAAAACCCTCTCCCTTTCTCCACTATATGAGGTACTATGTCAGACAGAATATATACAAATTCTTGGGTGCGGCACCGCCTACCATGCGGGACTGTGCGCAAAGACTTTCCTTGAGGCTACATGCAGGCTGCCTTCCGAGGCGTGCGTTGCGAGCGAATACCGCTACCGCGACCCCATCGTTCCGTCAAACACGCTCGCCGTCGCCGTGAGCCAGAGCGGAGAGACGGCGGACACCATCGCCGCGGCGGAACTTGCGAAAGAGCGTGGGGCGCGGCTCGTCGCCGTCACCAATTCGCCCGATTCGTCGCTCAACCGCATGGCGGACTTCGTCCTTCCCACGCGGGCGGGGCGGGAAGTCGCCGTCGCCGCGACCAAGAGTTTCAACGCCCAGCTCGTCGCGCTCTACCACCTCTCGGAAGCGCTCGCACGGGCAAAGGGGAAGCCCTTTTCGCCTCTTCCCGACCTCTCCGCAGCCGCCGAGGAGACCCTTCTCCGCTCCGAACGGGTCGAAAATTGGATCAAATCCTTTCAGAATGCGCGGACGGCGCTCTTCATCGGGCGGGGCGCAGACTTCTGTGCGGCGCTCGAGGGCAGCCTCAAATTGAAGGAAATTTCCTATCTCCCGAGCGAGGGCTATCCCGCGGGGGAACTGAAGCACGGCACCCTCGCCCTCATCGAGGATGGGACGCCCGTCGTCGCCGTTCTCACCTGCGCGCGGCTCGCCGAAAAGACGATGAACGCCGTGCACGAGGCATATGCGCGGGGCGCGCACGTCTTTCTCGTAACAACGTTTCTCGAGTACGCGGGGCGTGAGGCGGTACGGGACGCCGTCCTACTTCCGCCCTGTGATGGGCTGCTGTCGCCCGTTCTCTCCGTCATTCCGCTGCAGATGCTCGCCTACTTCGTCTCCGTCGCACGCGGCGCCGACCCCGACAAGCCGCGGAACCTCGCAAAGTCTGTTACGGTTGAATAAAAAAGAGCGGAGGTCCTGCCTCCGCTCTGCCATATTTTGTATTTTCAGCCGATCCTTCGCACGAAGGGGTGGTAGTCGAGGATCTTCTCGATCTCTTCAAGCGCGTCTGCGGGGATCTCCAACCCGCTCGCCGCAACGTTCGTGCGGAGCTGTGAGGGCTTGCTCGCCCCCGTGATGACCGAGGAGATCTGCCTGTTCCGCAGGATCCATGCGAGCGCGAGCACGGAGAGGGGAACGCCGAGCCCGTCCGCGACGCGGAGAAGTTTTTCCACCTTGTCGAGGTTTTCCTCGGTCAAGAGGTTGTTGATTTGCCTGTCCGCCTGCCAAGTCGCGCGCGAACCCTCGGGGAGGGGCTGTCCCTTGCGGTATTTCCCCGTGAGGAGCCCCTGCGCGAGCGGCGAAAACGGAGTAATCCCGACGCCGTACCGCTCGCAGATGCCGATGATCTCGTCCTCGATGTAGCGGTCCGCCATGTTGTATTGCGGCTGGATGACGGAGAGCGGGCGCAGGTGGTTTTCCCTTGCGATGTGGATCGCCTCGGAAATCTGCACGGGCGACCACTCCGAGACGCCGTAGTACAGAATTTTGCCCGCCTTCACGAGGTCGGAGAGCGTCTCGACCGTCTCCTCGATGGGGGTGGTGGGGTCAAAACGGTGGCAAAAGTAGAGGTCGAGATAGTCGAGCCGCATGTTCTTCAGGGTGCGGTCGAGCTGTTCGGTGATGTGCTTGCGCGAGAGCCCCCACTCGTTAGCGCCCCGTCCCATGGGGAAGAACACCTTGGAGGAGACGACATATTCGCTCCTGCGGTGCTCGCCGAGCACCTTCCCGAGGAAGCGCTCCGCATCTCCGCCCGAATAGGCGTCGGCGCAGTCGAAGAAGTTGACGCCCTCGTCGAACGCGGCGTTTACCGTCTCGCGGGCGATCTCCTGCGCGGAGGCGCCATTCAGGTCGGTGACCCAGCTCCCGAGCGCGATCTCGCTCGTTTTCAGTCCGTGATTTCCGAGATTTCTGTATTTCATGGCTGCTCCTTTCCCGTTTTCAGAAGTTTTGTGTGCCCGTTTTCCCCGCGGTAGGTCATCTTGAGGAAGATGGGGGTGAGCACGGAGGACAACAAGATGATGAGGATGACGAAGGGATAGATGGCGGGCTCCACGAGCCCCGCCGAGACGCCGCGCTCGGTGCAGATGAGCACGACTTCGGCGCGGACCATCATGCCGAGCCCCACCCGCACGCTGTCAAGCAGGGAGAAGCGGCACATCTTCGCGCCGCAGCCGCAGCCGATGAGCTTTCCCAAGAGCCCCGCAGCGACGAAGGCAAAGCCGAAGCCCAAAAAGCGCACGTCGATGGTGGCGAAATATTCGATGTTGCTCATGCCGATGAAGGCGAAGAACACGGGGGAGAAGAAGAGATACCCCATAGTGTCCACCTTGCTCTCGACGTAGGGGGTCTCGGAGAGGGTGCCGCCGAGCAAAATCCCCGCAAGGTAGGCGCCCGTGATGTCCGCCACGCCGAACACCTTTTCGGCGAGATAGGCGTAGAGGAAGCACGCGGCGAGCGAGATGATGGGGACGCGGCGGTTGTGCGGCGCGTGCCGCTCCATGCGGTCGAAGAGCTTGCGGAGCCCCACGCCGAGCGCAATTGCGGCGACGAAGAACACGACGATCTTGATGATGACGAGCCCGACGCCCGGATTGAACCAGTCCCAGCCGCTGCCGCCGCTCTCATTTCCCGAGGCAAACCCCGTGAGTACGGAGAGGATGACGATCCCGATGACGTCGTCGATGACGGCAGCCGCGACGACGGAAGTTCCCACCTTGGTGTCGAGTTTTCCGAGCTCCTTCAAGACGGCGACGGTCACCGAGACGGAAGTCGCCGTGAGGATGGCGCCGTAGAAGAACCACGAGAGGACGCCCGCCTCGGGCAGGAAGAGGAAGGCGACGAGCGTTCCGAGCCCCATGGGCACGACGACGCCGAGCGCCGTGATGACGACGGATGCGAGCCCCGTCTGTTTCAGTTTCTTGAGGTCGGTGCCGAGCCCCGCCGAGAACATGATGAGGACGACGCCGAGCTTGCTCATGACTTTGAGGGCAGACGTGATCCCGTCCGAGAAGAACGCTTCGCGGAGGGGTTCCCAAGGGATATAGCGGATGAGACCGATCAAGATCCCCGCGACGAGCATTCCGATGACGGCGGGCATGCCGATGCGGTGCGCGCCGATGCCCATGAGCTTGCCGAGCAGCAGAATGAGGGCGAGGGGGAGGAGTACTTCAAACGCTTCCATGACGTGTGCCTTCTTCCGCGCTCTCGTGTGCGCGCGGAATTTCCCATATATCTTAAACGTTTCCGAGCGAAAATGCAACTCTTTTGCGCCCGTATCGTGCACGAAATTTTTTTGCCCCGCTCACTTTTCGCCGCAGAATTTGCGTGAACGCTTGTCATTCCGTCCAAGATATGGTATAATAAGGAAAATGGAAAGCTGCAGCGTGCCCGTTCCCGCCGAACAGGCAAAACTCATGAATCCCATCGTGCTCGCCTTCGTCGGCGACGCGGCGTATACCCTCCTCGTGCGCGAAAAGCTCGTCCTCTCGGGCGGAAAGACGGGGGAGCTCAACCGCCGCGCCACCGAGTTCGTCTCGGCACACGGGCAGAGCGGCTCGCTCGAAGCCCTTCTTCCCCGCCTCACCGAGGAGGAAGCGGAGATCTACCGCCGCGGGCGGAACGCGAAGAAGGCGACGCGGAGCAAGAGCGCGACCGCCGTCGAATATGTCCGCTCGACGGGATTCGAGGCGGTCATCGGCTATCTCTATCTCACGGGCAACACGGCAAGGATACGGGAATTGTTTTCGATATGAACACCGAGGGAAGGAACGCCGTCTTGGAACTTCTCAAGACGGATAAGACCATTGAAAAGATCATGCTCGAAAAGGGGGCGCAGGGCACGCTCGGAAGAATTTTCGCCGAGGCGCGCGCCCGCGGCGTCCGCGTGCAGTTCGTCGACCGCGCTGTCCTCGACCGCGCGAGCGTCACGGGCAGGCATCAGGGCGTCATCGCCGTCTCGACGGACTTCGTCTACTCCGACCTCTCTTCCATCGGGGAAGAGAAGGAGGAGAGCCTCGTCGTGCTGTGCGACGGAATCGAGGACGTGCACAACTTGGGCTCCATTCTCCGCGTCGCGGAGTGCGCGGGCGCGGACGGGGTCGTCATTCCCGCCGCGAAGGGGGCGAGCGTCACCGAGGCGGTCGTCCGCATCTCCGCGGGGGCGGCGGAGCACATCCCCGTCGCAAAGGTCTCTTCCGTAAACCGCGCGGTCGACGAGCTGAAGGCGCGCGGCTACTGGGTCTATGCGCTCGACGCGGACGGGACGTCCCTCTATCAAACTTCCCTCACGGGGAAAATCGCCCTCGTCGTCGGCGGGGAGGACTGCGGCGTGCACCGCCTCACGCGGGAAAAGTGCGACGGCGTGCTCTCCATTCCGCTCTTCGGGAAGGTGAATTCGCTCAATGCGTCGGTGGCGCTCGGGATCGCCGTCTATGAGGTGGTGCGTGAAAGACTTGGGTGAATCGGACGAGTCGCTCGTGCTCCGCGCGCGGGAAGGGGACGCTTCGGCGACCGAACAGCTGCTCGTCCGCTATCAGAGCGCCGTCCGTGCGCAGGCGCGGAGGTATTTCCTCGGCGGCGGCGAGACAGAGGACCTCGTGCAGGAGGGGATGTTCGGGCTGTTCGGCGCTATCGGGAGCTACAACCCCGAATCGGGCAAGAGCTTCAAGAACTTCGCCTACCTCTGCGTGAAGCGGCGCATCTATGACGTGCTCCGCGCGGCGGGAAGGCAGACGGCGTACGACCTCTTCGACCCCGACGCGATGGAGGGGGGCGGGAGCCCCGAGGAATCCGTCCTCGAGGGGCTGGAGCGCGCCGAGCTCCGCGTCCGCATGATGAAGGCGCTCTCCGACTTCGAGTTCCGCGTCGTCACGATGTATCTCGGGGGCATGAAGTATGCCCAAATTTGCGAGGCGACGGGGAAATCCTTCAAGAGTATCGACAACGCCCTTTCGCGGGCAAAGCGGAAGTTGCAGGTCGCGCTTGCCGACCTCAACGGGACAAAGGAGTAGACATGGCACACCTTTCACTCTATCGGCGGTTCCGCCCCGACACCTTCGACAAGATCGTGCGGCAGGAACACGTGGTGCGCGTTCTCACAAACCAGATCAAGTCGGGCTCCGTCGGGCACGCCTATCTCTTCACAGGTCCCCGCGGAACGGGCAAGACGAGCGTCGCCCGCATCTTTGCCCGCGCCGTCAACTGCGAGCACCCGAAGGACGGCTCGCCCTGCGGCGTCTGCCCGACCTGCAAGGCGCTCGCGTCGGGCTCGCTCGACATCACCGAGATCGACGCCGCGTCCAACAACGGCGTCGCCGAGATGAGGGACCTGCGCGAAAAGGTGCAATATCCGCCCGTCTCGGGCAAATATAAAGTGTATATCGTGGACGAAGTCCACATGCTGACGGACAGCGCCTTCAACGCCCTCTTAAAGACGCTCGAGGAGCCGCCCGCACACGCCATCTTCATTCTCGCCACGACGGAGCCGCACAAGCTCCCCGCGACCATTCTGTCCCGCTGCATGCGGCTCGACTTCAAGCTCATTCCCGAAACCGACCTCGAGGAGCACTTAAAGCGCATTCTCGGCGAGATCGGCAAGGAATACGAGCCCGAGGCGGTCGCCGCCATCGCGCGGGCGGGCGCGGGAAGCGACCGCGACATGCTCTCCGTCGCCGAGATGTGCATCGCCTACGGCGACAAACTCACCTATGCGGACGTCGTCAAGGCGCTCGGGGCGGCGGATTTCCGCGGGACGTGCGCCTTCGTCGGCGCGCTGCTTCGCTCCGATGCGGGCGAAGCGATCTTAACGGTGGAGCGCCTGCTTGCCGAGGGCAAGTCGGCCTCCGTTCTGTGCCGCGACCTCATCGAGATGCTCGGGAGGGTCTCCGTTGCCAAGACGTGCCGCGACGCGGAGCGCATTCTCTCCCTTCCGTCCGAGCTCTTCGCCCTCGTGAAGGAGCTCGCGGACAACGCGGACGGGCGGGCGATCCTCCGTGCGACCGAGCAATTTTCCCGCACCGAGACCGAACTTCGGTTTGCCTCGTCCCCGCGCATTCTGTTGGAGGCCGCCGTCATCCGCACGGCTTGTCCCTCGACGGAGAGCGACGTCGACGCGCTCACGGTGCGCATTGCGGGGCTCGAAAGGAGAATCGAGGAGCTCACCGAGCGGCTTTCCCGTACGGGCGCTCCCGCACCGAACGCGGCTTCCGAGCCCGCTCCCGCTCCCGTGCGGCAGGCGGAGCCCGAGCCTGAACCCGAACCCGAACCGGTCCCGTTCGACGACTTCGTGCCGCCTCCCGAGGAGGAGTGGTACGAGCCCGAGCTCGCGCCGAGGGCAAGGGAGCAGGCGCCCGCGCCCAAGCCCGCCGAAAAGCTCGAGCCCGTCACGCCGCCCAAGAGCGCGACGGAGGCGTTCGGGAGATTCATCCGCAGCCTTCGGAAGAACGCGAAGAACGGCGTGCTGTTCACGATGTGTTCGGACCTCGAGGCGAAGTACGAGGGGGAAAAGCTCGTCCTTCTCACGACGAGCGAGATGGTGTTCCGCTCGCTCAACCGCGCGGAGCATCGCGCCGTGATGGACGAGACGTTTGCGGGCATCGGCGTGACCGATTTTGAGATCCGCCTCGACAGGGGCGATAAAGGCAGCGCGGATGGGCTCGAGGAACTCCGCAACACCTTCAAGGACTATCCCATCGATATCAAATAAGGAGTAAAACATGGCAAATTACGGACGGGGCGGCGCCATGGGGGGCAACATGCAGAACCTCATGAAGCAGGCGCAGAAGATGCAGGAAGAGATGCAGGAGACCGAAAAACTGCTCGACGACTGGGAGATCGTGGGAACGGCGGGCGGCGAGGCGGTCGTCGTCTACATGAACGCGAAGAAAATTATCGACGGGATCGAGATCGACAAGTCGGTCATCGACCCCGATGACGACGAGCTCCTCGAAGATCTCGTCCTCGCCGCCATCAACGACGGCTACAAGAAGGCGGAGGGGGTCTACAAGGAAAAGATGGGCAAGTTCGCGGGGCTCGGGGGAGGACTTTTTTAAGTGGACGTCTTTATCGAGCCCATCGGGCGGCTCATGAACGAATTTTCCAAACTTCCGGGCGTCGGGAAAAAGACGGCGCAGCGGTACGCCTACCGCGTCGTGAACATGACGGAGGAGGAGGCGCGCGGCTTCGCGGAATCCATTCTCGACGTCAAGCGCAAGGTCCGCTTCTGCAAGGTGTGCGGGAACTTCACCGAAGAGGAAGTCTGTTCGGTCTGCCACACGCGAAGTGCGGAGCAGATCTGCGTGGTGAAGGAGCCCAAGGACGTCGTCGCCCTCGAGCGCCTGCACGCCTACAAGGGGGTCTACCACGTCCTGCACGGCGTCATCGACCCGATGAACGGTGTCACCCCCAACGATATCAGGATTCGCGAGCTGCTCGATAGAGTCGGTTCGGGCACGGTGAAGGAAGTCATCATGGCGACCAATCCCGACGTCGAGGGGGAGGCAACCGCAATGTACATCGCAAAGCTGTTGAAGCCGCTCGGCGTCACCGTCACGCGGCTCTCCCGCGGGATCCCCATCGGCGGGGAACTCGAATATACCGACGAAGTCACCCTCGAGCGGGCGCTCGTCGAGAGAAAGGAACTGTGAGGTGGCGGGCATGAAGATTTCCGTTCTCGGCTGCGGCAGGTGGGGCTCGTTCATCGCATGGTACCTCTCCCGCCTCGGAAACAGCGTCACGAGCTGGGGACCGGAGGAGGACATCTCCTACCGCGTCCTCAAGGAGACGGGGCGCAACGAATACGTCGTTCTCGACAAGAACATCCGCCTCACCTGCGACTTGAAGGAGGCGGTGGAGTCCGCCGAGCTCATCGTCATCTCCATCTCCTCGCAGGGGCTCCGCGGCTTCATGCGGCGGGTCACGGCGTGCGGCATCGAGGGGAAGAATTTCGTCCTCTGCATGAAGGGAATCGAGTCGGAGACGGGCAAGCGCCTCTCCGAAGTACTCACCGAGAGCGGCGTGGACGGAAATAAAATTGCGGTCTGGGTTGGACCGGGGCATATCCAGAGCTTTGTGCAGGGCGTCCCTAACTGCATGGTCATCGATTCGGCGAACGACGCCCTCAAGCGGGAGCTCGTAGACCGCTTCAAGAGCGACCTCATCCGCTTCTACTACGGCGACGACCTCATCGGAACGGAGATCGGCGCCGCCGCAAAGAACGTCATGGGAATTGCCGCGGGCGTCCTCGACGTCATCTGCGTCCCGCTTAAAGGTCCGCTGATGTCGCGCGGGGCGCGGGAAGTTGCCCGCCTCATCAAGGCGATGGGGGGAAAGGAGCTCTCCGCCTACGGGCTCGCACACCTCGGCGACTACGAGACGACGCTCTTCTCGCCCTATTCGCACAACCGAATGTACGGCGAAATGCTCGCCAAGGGGCAGCGGTTCGACAAGCTCGCCGAGGGGGTCGCAACATCCAAGGCAATGCGCCTCTTGGGTCAAGAATACGGCGTGGAGCTCCCCATCACCGAGGCGGTGTACAGCGTCTGTTACGGCGAAGGGGACGACGTGAAGCGTTGCCGCGAGGAGATCGGAAAGCTCTTCGCCCGCAGTACCAAGGCTGAAATGTACGAATAATCGCATTTTGCGAAGTACTATGTCAGATATAATATATCATTTTATCGCAATTCTTTGAAATTTTTCGGGATTTTCACGGAAGGGATTGCATTTTGCAATCAAGTGTGGTAGAATGATTCGGAAGTGAAGAACGCTTAACAGGATGGGAGGAAGGATGTACAAACCGCGCGTCGTATTTCCCTATACCGAGGCAGGGCTGGGGCACATCATGCCGCTTAACGCCATCGCCGATAAATTCGAGGAACTCTATTCCGACCGCGTGGAGATCGTGCGCTCGCAGTTCTTCACCGAGAGCGGGAACGAGGACCTCAAAATTTTCGAGGAGCGGCTGAGCAGCACCGTCGTCCGAGCCAACCGTCACCCGCACTTCGGCTTCTTCATGACCTTCAGTATGGACTTTTGGGGGGTGCGGCTAGCCTCGTGGGCGACGATGAAGCACTTAAAGAACGGCGCGAGGAAGGCGGGATACCGCCACATGGCGGAATTGAAGCCCGACCTTGTCGTCAGCACGCATTGGGCGCCCAACTACTATGCCCGCCATATACGCCCGCGCCCGCTCACCGTCATGTATTGCCCCGACGCCGAGATGAATCCGCTCTTCTGCTATTTTTGCGACCTCGATCTCGTCTCTACGCCGACGGGGTACGAGCTCGCGCGGAAGATGTACCGCCGCCGTTTCAACGACGACAATCTCAAACTTGTGCCCTATCTCATCCGCAACGAGGCGTTTTCCGTCCCGCGGGACAAGCGGGATCTCCGCAAAAGCCTCGGGCTTCCCGAGGAGATGTTCACCGTCTTTCTTGCCGAGGGGGGGTATGGAATCGGCAAGATGGAGGAGATCTGCTCGGTCGTTCTGGAGCGCGACCTTCCCGTCACCCTCATTCCCGTCTGCGGCAGGAACGAGGAGCTCTACAGGAAGTTTCTCGGCATGAAGAGCAAGGGGACGACCTGCTTCCACCCCATAGGTTACACCGACCGCATGCTCGAGTACGAGGCGGCGAGCGACCTCTTCTGCGGCAAGAGCGGGGCGAACATCATCGCCGAGGCGTGCTTCTTCGGCGTTCCGCAGATTGTCACAAAGTACGCGACCAACATCGAACAGCACATCGGCGAGTACTACGAGAACACCGTTGGGAGCGCCATGAAGATCTTCGACGCGGAAAAGGTCGCCGACAAAATAGAGGAGTTCTTACAGTACCCCGAGCGGCTCGAACCTTTCCGCAAGGCAGCCGAGAGCCAGCGGGAAAATTACGGCGCGGAACAAAGCGCGCGTCTCATCTTCGACCTTCTCTGCACCAAGTTCCCCGAGCTCAAGGAACCTGCCGAGGGAGCGACGGAGGCGGAAAAATAGGGGAATTTCGGACTTCGCCGCGATTTTTTCGGAAATTCCGTAAAATATGCTTGACAAGCCCGTTCGTTTTGTGTATCATTATCCTGTTGTGTTTCGGGGGCGTAGCTCAGTAGGTTAGAGCGCATGCTTGACATGCATGAGGTCACAGATTCGAGTTCTGTCGTCCCCACCACCGAACCCTGTATATTGTGTCGAAGCCTTCGGGTATGACCGATATGTGGGGTTTTTATTTTTTCTTTCGCTCCCGAAGAATGCTTGCACGGGTGCAAAAACGATGCTGAAACGGGGATATGCGGGTGTGGCGGAACGGCAGACGCGGCGGATTTAGGATCCGTTGGGAAACCGTGCAGGTTCAAGTCCTGTCACCCGTACCAAGGGGCGCGGCTCATGGTAAGAGCCGTGCTTCTTTCATATAGAACTTTCACAGAGCCCGAAGGGGCAATCTGCCCGTGCGGCTTGCTTTTTTCCGCATTGTGTGCTAAAATAGAGGAACAGACAACATCTTTTGAATTCACAGGGGAGGAAATTTGATGCAACCGTTTGAAAAGGTAAAAAAGAATTTCGGATTCGGATGTATGCGGCTTCCCATGAAGGGCAGAGAGGTGGACTATCCGCAGTTCTCGGAGATGACGGACCTGTTCTTGGAGAGCGGATTCAACTATTTCGACACGGCGCACGGCTACATCGGCGGAAGGAGCGAGACGGCGATCCGCGATTGCGTCGTGGCGCGGCACCCGCGCGAGAGCTTTTCGCTCACGAACAAGCTGACCGAAAATTTCTTTTCGGGCGAGAAGGACGTCCGCCCGTTCTTCGAGAAACAGCTCCGCCTGTGCGGCGTCGAGTACTTCGACTTCTACCTCATGCACGCGCAGAACGCGGTGAACTTTGAAAAATACAGGCGCTGCAATGCCTATGAGACGGCGTTCCGCCTCAAGGAAGAGGGGAAAGTCGGGCATGTCGGCATTTCCTTCCACGACACCGCCGCCGTGCTTGAACGTATCTTGAATACCTATCCCGAAATCGAGGTCGTGCAGTTGCAGTTCAACTATGCCGACTACGACAGCCCGGGCGTGCAGTCCCGCCTGTGCTATGAGGTCTGCCGCAGGCACAACAAGCCCGTCATCGTGATGGAGCCCGTCAAGGGCGGCACCCTTGTCGACCTTCCCGAGGAAGGGGAACAGGCGCTCCGTGCGCTCGGGGGCGGCAGCAATGCGAGCTATGCCGTCCGATTCGCCGCGGGATTCGAGGGGATCTTCATGGTGCTCTCGGGCATGAGCTCGATGGCGCAGATGCGCGACAATACGGAGACGATGAAGGACTTCCGCCCGCTCGACGAACGGGAAACGGAAGCCATCCATGCGGTACAGGCGGCGCTTCGCAAGCGGGAGTTCATTCCCTGCACCGCCTGCCGCTATTGCACGGACGGCTGTCCCCGCCATATCTCCATTCCCGACCTCTTCTCGTGCATGAACCAGAAGAAGCGGTACAGGGACTGGAACAGCGACGTCTACTACGAGACGTACACGCAGGGCGGCAGGGGGAAGGCTTCCGACTGCATCGGGTGCGGCGCGTGCGAGCGCGTCTGCCCGCAGCACCTCGAGATCCGCAAACTTCTGAAGCAGGTCGCGGCGCAGTTTGAATAGGGGGGAAAGATGACAGACCTCGAACGGGCGAAATCCCTCCTCACGGGGAAAAGGACGCTCGCCGTTGTGAAGGGAGCGTGGAGCATGACGAGCGAGGAGAGGGGGATAGCGCCGCTCTATTCGCTCTTCCGAAGTTTTTCTTCCGACCTCGCCAAAGGGGGAGCCGCCGCCGACCGCGTCGTGGGGAAAGCCGCTGCTCTCTTGTATGTTCTCCTCGGGGTGAAGGCGGTGCATGCGGGCGTCGTCAGTGACCTTGCCATCGAAGTTTTCCGCACCCATTCCATCATTTTGACCTATGATGTCCGCACCGAGCGCATCAAAAACCGCGCGGGCGACGGGTTCTGTCCGATGGAATCTTTGGTGGAGGGGATAGACGACCCCGAAGAAGCGCTCGAGGTTATCGGGAAAAAACTCGCCGAATTTTCCCAAAGATGCAATTGAAAAAACGGACGGTCCCGCCGCGATTGAGCGGCGGGACCGATTTTCTATTTGTCCGTTTCGTGCAGGAGCTCCTTGCTCAACGAGAGGATCTCCGCGCCGAATTTTTTCTTCCGCGCGGCGAGGAAGACGCGGTAGATGAACACGTTCGCGACCATGAGGGCAATGCCGCCGCTCCCGATGACACTCCCCCAAATGAGCTTGGACCACTCGAGAATGAGGGTGATTCCGAACCCGAACACGAGGGTGGCTGCGATCCCGAGCACGATGGCAAGAATTCTGGGTGGCGCGTTCACGAAGCGGTTGAGGCGGCGCAGTTTTTCGAGCCCCGTCTCTATGGGGATCTGCTTGGGGTCGTATTGGCTGCGGATCTCCTCGATCTCCCGCCGTTCGTCCTCGTTCGGCGCGGTGTAGACATAGTTGAATTCTTCATTCTTCATGTTCTTTTTCCTCCGGATCGGAGTGTTCCCTCTTGAGTTCGCGGTATCCTTGGATGATCATGTAGCTCCCGAGCGCCAAGATGAGCGCCCCCGCAACTCCCCCGACGGCGGCATTCATGGTGTTGGCAAATGCCAATTCCTCCGCCTCGGTAAAGGTGAAGAGGAGCGCGGTCTGCAGGGCGACGATGGAGACGATTCCGTCCGCAAAGTTGATGTTGCGGAGCGTCTGCACGGTGTAGTCGCGGTATTTCCGATACCGTACGGCGTTGACACTCGAAAAAATGATCTTGCAGAACGCATACAGTGCCATCACGTAGACCATGTTCCCGCGGTAGTCGTAATGCCTGCTCTGCACGTTCACGAGGACGAGGATCCCCGAATAGGCGAGGGTGAGAAAGACGAGGAGGGCACCTCCGCCGAGATAGTTCGCGGCGTCCCGCTTTTCGCTCCGTTCTCCGCTTTCGCCCCGAGCTTTTCCCACGCGGTGCGAGAGGAGAACGGCGACTCGCCCGAGCGCAAGGGCGAGATAGTACACGGCGAGGGTGAACACCCAGATGCCCGTCTCCCAGTTGAGAATGGCGACGACGAGGTTGTACGTCCCGATCCCGCCCGTCACGGCGGAGGAAAACAGCGTCGTGATGAGGGTGCGCCACTCGTAGTCGGCGCGGTAGCGGGCGACGTATTTGTTGCGGTAGATCCGCTCTTTGAGCCTGCTCATGCTGCACTCAAGCGGACAGTGAACACGCTGCCCTTCCCGGGCGCGCTGTTGACCTCGATCTCGCCGCCGAGCAGGTCGATGATCTTCTTGACGAGGGCGAGCCCGAGCCCGTTTCCCTCGGTCGCATGCGATGTGTCGCCCTGATAGAACTTGTCGAAGATGCGCCCGCCGATTTCGGGGGAGATCCCGCAGCCCGTATCCTGCACGCGGATGACCGCCTTGCCGTTTTCCCGCTTGAGGGAGAGCGTGATCCCGCCCTTCTCGGTGAACTTGACGGCATTGGAGAGGAGATTGTTCATCATGATCTCGAGGTGGGAAGAGGAGGAGCGGACTGTAATTTCGTCGAGGTCGCAGTCGAGCGTGAGCCCCTTCTCCTCGATGATCTCCTCAAAGGAGATGGCAGCCTCGGCGATGAGTTCATGCAGGGGAACGTCCTCGGGCTCGAAGGAAAATTCCTGATTTTCGAGCTTGTTGAGCTTGAGAATGTTCGAGACGAGCTCGTTGAGCCGCTTCGACGCGCCGACGAGCACGCGGGCGTATTCCTCCCGCTTTGCCGCGTCAAGCGAGGGGTCCTCGAGCGCGGAGGCATAGTTCTGAATGATGGCGAGCGGAGTCTTGATCTCGTGCGAGACGTTGGAGACGAAGTCGCTGTGAAGGACCTCGGTGTGCGAGAGCTCCGCCGCGATCTTGTTCACGTTCTCCTTGATGTAGTCGAATTCGTTGAAGCGGAAGGGGGAATGCGAGAGCTCCAACTGCACCGAAAAATTCCCCGAGGCGATCTCGTCCGTCGCGTCCAAGATCTCGCGGACGGGCTTGATGATGTGCAGATGCCGATAGATGCGGTACGCAACGGTCGCTCCAGTCGCAAGTACGATGATGACGCCGAACACGACGAGGGCGATGTTGACCTTGTTGTCCCAATCCCCGACCGCGCCGTATACGGTAATGGCGACCGTCACGACGAAGGAGATCGTGAAGAAGAACAGAACTGCGCCCGTGACCGAACGGCTCGAGAGCTTTCGCCGCTTCATTTGAGCACCGCCTTGTACCCGAGCCCGTGCACGGTGACGAGCTCGAACCCGTCGCACCGCGCCGTCTTTTCGCGGAGTTTCGCCATGTAGACGTCCACCGTGCGGGAGGACGCCGAGCTGTCATAGTCCCAGAATTCGTTCATGAGCTGCGACCGCGTGAAGGTGCGCTTGGGGAAGGAGAGGAGCTTGAAGAGAAGGTCGAACTCGCGCACGGTAAGGGGGAGCTCCTCGCCGTCGAGATAGGCGGTATGTTCCTCGCTGTTCATGCGGAGATTGCCTACGGTGAGCTCGCGGCTTCGCTCGATGTTCGCGCGGCGGAGAAGGGCTCCCACGCGGAGAAGGAGCAGGTCGATATCGAAGGGCTTCACGACGTAGTCGTCCGTCCCGAGCTCGAACCCGAGCTGCTTGGAGGGCTTGTCGTCGAGCGCAGTCATGAAGAGGAAGGGGATGTTCCGATCTTCCGCCCGCACGGCACGGAGCAGGTCGAAGCCGTTCATCTCGGGCATCATGACGTCGGCGAGGATCATGTCGTAATCCTTGGAACCGAGGGCGGCGAGCGCCTCCTTTCCGTTTTTGCAGAGCGTCGCCTCGTATCCGTGATCGACGAGGGAGGAGCGGACAAGCGCGCCGAGCGCCGCGTCGTCCTCCGCAATGAGAATTTGAACCATATTCTTTCCTCTGGATTTTGATGCCTACATTATACCATATCGATTTGTGTTTTTGTTAGAGATATATTAAAATTTTGTAAATTTCTTCGGACGAAGAAAAAAAGAGAGGGGAAATCGCGCCTCACGGCAGGTCAAAGCATGGAAAGCAAAGAATAAGCCGGGCTTAACCCCGCCGCTTAAAATTTGCGAATCGCCCCATAGAGGTTGACAAAGCGCCGAATTTGGTATAAACTA
>CANQAX010000008.1 GCA_947589235.1 uncultured Clostridia bacterium | reverse complement strand
GCGGTGTTGCTCTTCACCAAGACGGGGCACAGCGATACCGACAAAGTTTGGTTCTACGAGATGAGGGCGGACGGCTTCTCCCTCGACGACAAGCGCACTCCCGTTCCCGAGAACGACATTCCCGATATTGTGGCGCGCTTCCATGATCTTACGGCGGAGGAGGGTCGCGCGCGCACCGAGCAATCCTTTTTAGTCCCCAAGGAGGAGATCGTCGCCAACGATTACGACCTCTCGATCAACAAATACAAGCAGACGGAGTATGTGCGGGAGGAGTACCCCTCCACGCAGGAGATTTTGACCGACCTCAACGAGTTGGAGCTTGAAATCACGTCCGCCCTCGCCGAATTGGAGGAATTGCTGTGAAAAGAGAGAAAATTGCCAATTACTTTTATTTTCAAGAGGGTCCCGGCGTTCGCAACACACAATACACTACCGAGGGGGTAAAACTATTAAACGTTGCAAACCTGCGGGATGGGCAGATAGATTTGTCAAACACCGAACGATACATATCAGTAGAAGAAGCATATGGAAAATATGCCCGCTTTTTAGTTGATGAGGGCGATTTTATAATAGCAAGTTCCGGTATTAAAGTGGAGTATTTCGACAAAAAAATGGGCTTTGCCAAGAAAGAGCATTTGCCGCTGTGCATGAATACAAGCACCATTCGTTTCAAGGCTCTAAATGAAAATGAAACAGATATTCGTTATTTTATGTATTATCTGAAATCAAATTCATTTAAGGCGCAGTTGGCGGAATTTATTACCGGATCGGCACAATTAAATTTTGGTCCAAGTCATCTTAAAAAAATGACTTTCCCATTGATTGATCTTGCTCAACAAAAGGAAATAGTAGATGTGTTGTCTAAAATTGATGCCCTTCTTATCATAAAAAATAAGCAGCTCGAAAAAATAGATTCGCTCGTCAAAGCAAAGTTTTATGAGATGTTTGGCGATAGATTGTATAATAACAAGGGTTGGAAAATTAAACCTTTAAGTGAATGCGCAGACTTCTATAATGGGAAAGCGCATGAGCAGGTGATAGATAACAACGGTAAATACATCTTGGTTACTTCCCGATGCATCGCATCTGATTTTTTGGATTACCGAAAAACCAATGTCCAGTTGTTTCCACTAAGAAAAAACGACATTGTCATGGTAATGAGTGATGTCCCGAATGGAAGAGCTTTTGCCAAGTGTCAAATTATAGATAAAGACGATTTTTACACCCTGAACCAGCGAATTTGTTGTTTTAGAAACTACGATTTTAATCCGACATTCTTCTTTTGGCTTCTAAATCGTCATGAATATTTCCTACAATTTGATAACGGAGATAGTCAAACTAATTTGAGAAAGAATGATTTATTAGCCTGTAATGTAATTTTGCCGCCAAGAGAATTACAGGATGAGTTTGCCCACTTTGTAGAGCAGACCGAAAAAATCAAAACCACAATCAAACTGAGTCTTGAAAAACTCGAACTCTTAAAGCAGTCCCTTCTGCAAAAATACTTCGGATAAAGGAGACGTAAGATGAAACAAAAAAAGCATTATTATTTAATGGTATCTTGTCCTAGTGATACGGACAATGAGCGAACCTTATTACAAATTTGTGTGGACAATATAAACAAGGAGCGCGAAGATGATGCTTGGGTTGAAATACTTTATTGGGCAACTGATACAGCCTCCGACGCCGGGAAGCCGGCGCAAGATAGCATCGACGAGCAGATTGTAGAAAAAAGCGATGGCTTAATTGCCATTTTTAATGCACGACTGGGAACGCCTGTACATTCCTATCAATGTGGCACGGAAGAGGAAATAGAGCTGATGTTGAAGGCAGGCAAACACGTATCTTTGCTGTTTAACGCGAAGCCTAGGCTCGATTTAAGAAAAGAGGATTGTATTGAACAAATAACTGAGCTTGTTAAGTTCAAAAAGAAAAAATCGACCTGCTCTTTCTATAAAGAATTTGTTGACGATGAGGATTTTAAGCGAACCGCAAGCCAAGAAATCAGACTGTGGTTAAGAACGCTCACTGCTCCCAATCGACAAGAAACAATCGCGCCTTCACAAACGAATTGTACCTCTATATTGATGGGAGAGACAAATAAATCAAAATTGAAGACGGAAACGGATTCTTCAAATTATGACAAAGATGCTGGAATAGTTGATATTGTCGAATATGTTGCTCAAGGAGCCGATAAACTCACAGATAAAATGCGCGGTTTTCAAACTCGCACTGATCAGCTGACAGCTGAAACTAATTTGTTGACCGATAGACTTATCTTTCTTCAAAAACAACCAAATGCTAATGGGCGAATTAGATTGGCTTGCCAACAGTACTCTGAAAAATTAAATGAATATGCCGATTATACACTGTCATTTTCGCAATCTTTCAAGTCCGAATGGAATTTAATCTATCTATATCTCAAAGATGCCCTACTGATTTCGGATGTTAAGAATGAAGATAAACGTATTATAGCGGAAGAACTTACTGCATTGCAATATAATTTTGAAAAATTTTATAATGCAATAAACGGATTAAGCTCGAAGTTTGCAAGCATACCTAAAGTCCAAAAAGATTTAACAGCAGCAGTTAAACATTATATTACAATAAGCGTTGAGCTGTCTGAAAGTATAAAATTGGCGATGGATAATTGTGAGGAAATAATTTTTAGCGCATAACTATGACAAACTTTGATTTTCTGAAAAAAGAAGAAAAATTCGCGTCGTTTGCGGATGTTGCAATCAACGCGGAAAAAATCTTCCATATTGATGCGGAGGCTTGCGCGCTCAACTGTCGCCGTGCGGCGGAGTTCGCCGTAAAATGGATGTATTCCGCCGATGCGGAACTCGAACTGCCCCATTATGATGATTCCTTTGCCGTTCTCACAAGCGGCGAGATCTTTCGCGGAATCGTTAAACAGGACAACATCCGCCGCCTCGACTATATCCGCCGCTTGGGCAACAATGTCGCCCACAAGGGCAAGTCGGTCACTCCCGATCAAGTGCGGCTTTGCCTTGAAAATCTCTTCTATTTCCTCGACTATGTTGCCTATCTCTATGCCGATGAATACGAGGAAAAGGAATACGACCGCACCCTGTCCGACATGCAGAGCGAGCCCGCCCCCGCTCCCGCGCCCGAGATCGATATCGACGCGCTTCTCAAAGAAAACGCCGCGCTCCGTGAGGAACTCTCCGCAAAGCGCGAAGAGCGGGAAAAGACCTATTCCCCGCCGCCCCAAGAGCCCTCCGAGTACGAGACGCGCACCAAATACATTGACGTCATGCTCATGGACGCGGGTTGGGAACGCGGCAAGAATTGGATCGACGAATATCCCCTCACGGGAATGCCGAATGCCTCCGAGATCGGCTTTGCGGACTATGTTCTCCTCGGCGACGACGGCGTTCCGCTCGCCGTAGTGGAAGCAAAAAGGACGTGTGTGGATCTCTCCGTCGGGCGGCGGCAAGCGCAACTCTATGCCGATCTCTTGGAAAAGAAATTCAATAAACGCCCGATCATCTTCCTCACCAACAGCTTCGAGACGAGGATTTGGGACGACGCCCATTATCCCGAGCGCACCGTGAGCGGAATTTACTCCAAGCGCGACCTCGAAAAACTCTTCAACCTGCGCCGCGCAAAGACAAGCCTCAAATACATTACCGTCGATAAGCGCATCGCGGGGCGGTACTACCAAGAGGCGGCGATCAAATCGGTCTGCGAAGCCTTCGAGCAGCGCAATCGCCGAAAGGCACTCCTCGTCATGGCGACGGGTTCGGGCAAGACGCGCACGGTCGTAGGGCTTGTAAAAGTTTTGTTGGAGCACGGTTGGATCAAAAATGTGCTCTTCCTCGCGGATAGAACGGCGCTCGTGACGCAGGCGAAGCGCACCTTTGTCAACCTGCTCGAGGATTTCTATGTGTCAAGTCTCTGCGAAGCGACCCCCGATTACAACGCAAACGGCATTTTCTCCACCGAAAAACGAGGACGGGCGCATCTTTTCCTGCGGGCACTTCGACCTCATCGTGCTTGATGAGGCGCACCGCTCCGTCTACAATAAATATCGCGCAATCTTCGAGTATTTCGACGCGCCCCTCGTCGGGCTAACCGCTACCCCTAAAAACGAGGTTGGCAGAGACACCTATTCCCTCTTTGAACTCGAGGAGAATATGCCCACCTACGGCTACGACCTGCCGCAGGCTGTGACCGACGGCTATCTCGTCAACTATCAGATCATCGACACCAAGCTCAAATTTATGCAAGAGGGCATCGCCTACGACGAACTTTCGGAGGATGAAAAAGAGGCGTACGAGAATACCTTCACCGATGAAAACGGTGAACTTCCCGAAAAAATCGTACCGAGTGCGCTCAATGAGTATATCTTCAACGAGGACACCATCCGCCAAGTTCTCCGCACCCTCATGACCTACGGGCAGAAGATCGACTATGGGCAGAAGATCGGAAAGACAATCATCTTCGCAAAGAACCACGGGCACGCCGAAATGATTCTCAAGATCTTCGATTCGGAATATCCCGAATACGTTGGCTATGCCGCGGTCATCGACAATTATATCAACTATGCTCAAAATGCGATTGACGTCTTTTCCACGGCGGACAAACTGCCACAGATCGCGATCTCCGTGGATATGCTCGATACGGGTATCGACATTCCCGAGATTTTGAACCTCGTCATTTTCAAGCCCGTGTTGAGCAAAGCGAAGTTTTGGCAGATGATCGGACGCGGCACGCGGCTCTGTCTCGAACTTCTCGACGGAAAGGACAAGGCCTGTTTCTATGTCTTTGATTTCTGCGGTGTATGCGAATTTTTCGGCATGGGCAAGGGGAAAGAAGGTCACGAGACCGTAGCCCTGCAAAGTGCGATCTTCAATCTGAAAGCACAAATTATCTTCAAGTTGCAAGATTTGGAATATCAAACGGATGAGCTCATCGCCTTCCGAAAGCGGTTGGTCGCCGAGATGCTGGAGAAAGTACGGGAACTCGATAAAAACCGTTTCGACGTAAAACTGCACCTTCGCTATGTGGAGAAATATTGCCTCGAAGAAAACTATACTCTGCAATACGAGGACACCCTTCTCATCGCCGAACACGTTTCTCCTCTCATCTTACCCGACAAGGACGAAATTGGTGCGATTCGATTTGACGCGTTGATGTATGGGATCGAGCTTGCCTATCTCATCGGAAAGTCCTATTCCCGCGCGCGGAACGATTTGATGAAACGGGTCAATCTCCTCTCCGGCATGGCGAACATCCCCGAGATCATGATGCAAGCGGGGCTCCTTCAAGATATTCGACAAGGGAGTTATCTTGAGATGGCAGGTATCAACGAATTTGAGAACATCCGCGAAAATCTGCGCGATCTCATGAAGTATCTGCCGAAATCCAAACTGCTCTATACAACAGATTTTAAGGATGAGATCCTCTCTCTCGATTGGAAAGAGCCTGAATTCAACGATGACTCGCTGCGAAATTATAAAATGAAGGCGGAGCAATATATTCGCCGCCATGAGGACAATCCCACGATCGCCAAGCTGAAAACCAATGTTCCGCTTACTCAATCCGACATTCAATCGCTTGAAAAGATCCTATGGAGCGAATTGGGCAGTAAAGCGGAGTATGAAGCGATCTACGGAGAAAAACCGTTGGGCGAATTTGTTCGGGAAATCGTAGGGCTCGATATGGCGACAGCAAAAAAGGCATTCGCCGAATATTTGAATGAAGCGCGTTTTGACAGCCGACAAATTTATTTTGTCAACCAAATCATCGAGTACATTGTCCACAACGGTGTCATGAAAGATCTTTCCGTCTTACAAAGCGCTCCGTTCACGGACAGGGGCAGTATCATCGATCTGTTCCGCGATACATCAATATGGTTTGGAATCAAAGCGGTCATCGACTCCATCAACGCCAATGCCCTTGCCGCTTGATTGTTTGAGCCTCCCCAAAATCCGGCGTGAGTAAACACTCGAAAAGGACAAAGATCCCTCGTATTATAATGAGCATGCCGCTTCATGACTTACGTTTGGAAGTTGAAAAAATTCATTTTTCTCTTTACAAATTTGAGTGGTTCTTGAATTTAAATAGGGAATTCAAACGCAAATAGTCCCCGCTTTACATTGTCTGACGGGTTGTTGTGTATTTTTAGAAGTTAGCGTTATTGAATTGCCGTTGGACGAGCCCTTTTTCAGAAACAGGTTTTTGCTTATGTGACATTATCGAGGGTGCCAAACCGCGGCGCGGAGAAGCCCGCGTTCACAACCGAATAAAAGAAAAAGCAAAACGGCGGGGATTTCCCCGCCTTTCATGTTCGGTTCAAAAATTTATCTGATGTGTTTGAAATGGTCCTCACGCAGAATGCCGCGCTCTACGATGTCGACGCGCTCGCCCGTCGTGGGGCAGCGGAAAAAGTTCCTGCGCGTGCCCTCGTAAACAAGCCCGCACTTTTCCATGACGCGGGAGGAGCCGATATTCTCTGCCGCATGTTCGCCGTCGATACGGAAAAATCCCACTTCCTCAAAACAATAGCGCAGGACTTCGGAGAGAGCCTCAGTCATGATGCCCTTTCCCCACCATTTCTTTCCCATGCAATAGCCAATCGTGCCGCGTTCCTGAAAGGCGTCCGCGCGCAGAACGGAAATGTCGCCGATGAGGATATTTCCCTCCTTTAAGACGATTGCCCAATGGTAGATATGCGGCTCGCCGCTTTCCCGTTCCCATATTTTGAGAAGCGCCCGCGTCACTTCGATATCCCCGTGCGGCGTCCATGTGAGATACTTTGTGACGTCGGGGTCATTCATCCAATGCGCGAACGCCTCTTCGGCGTCGCTCTCCTTCCACCTGCGAAGGAGCAGCCGCTCCGTTTCAAGAAGTTTCGTACCCTTGTGTTGCATATCCGTCTCCGCACATTCTGTCTATCGATCCCATTCTATCACACTGCACGGAGAAAATCAAGCGGTCAAAAAACCGCTTGGCATTTCAGCGTGAGTGTGTCTCGGCATGGGTGCCAAACCGCGGAGCGGACAAGTCCGCGTTCACAACCGAACAAACGGAGAAGTCCATGCCGACAACCGAACAAAAGAAAAAAGCAAAACGGCGTGGGAGCTTCCCCGCCGTCCTTAAAATCTTTCGGTTCTCAAAACAGCTTGTCCACCTCGGTGCGGATGGCGGTCTGGGTCCGCTCCTTGTCCTCGTCGCTCTGCACGACGGCGATTCGCTCGCCCGCGCCGAACGTTTCAAACGCCTCCAAGTATTTTTCGCGCACGCGGGTCATGTTTTCGAGTTTCTCGTACCGCTCCGTCTCGCCGCGGCGGGAGACGCGTTCGAGGCTCCGCTTGGGCTCGATATCGATGAACAGGGTGAGGTCGGCGCGGAGCGCTTCGGCGCTCAAGCGGTTGGCTTCGACAACCCAATCCATCGGAAGGTGCACCCCGTGGTAGGCATAGGACGAGAAATAGTAGCGGTCGGAGATCACGCACACGCCCTCCTCGAGCTTCCGTATGATCCCGTTCCGCGCATTGTAGAGGTGGTCGAGGCGGTCGGCGACGAACAGCCCCGCAATCGTCTTTTCGTCCGCCTCGATGCGCCCCGTGAGGCATTGGCGGATGAGCGCGCCCACCGGTCCTTCGGTCGGCTCGCACGTGACGTAGCACGGCACGCCCTTTTCCTGCAAATATTTGGAGAGCAACTTTATCTGCGTGCTTTTTCCGCTCCCGTCGATGCCCTCGAATACGATAAATTTTCCGCGTTTCATATTATTCCGATGGATTCATGAGGTCGCACAGCTTCACCAGCGCATTGGAGACGGGGAAAGCCGCGAGAATGATACAGACGACGTACAGGACCTGCGTGAAGTTGAGCTCGACGGTGTCCCAATGCTCGTACACGAAGTTGCCGAGGAAGGGGACGGAGAGCACGATGACGGTCACGCCGAGCGAGATGGCGTACGTCGCGCCGCGTAAAATGTTGAAGGGCTGCAGGATGCGGAAGAGCATGACGAGCCCGCCGAACGTCACCGCGAGCATGAGCATGGGGTTGATGATGGGACCCTCCACGCCCGCGACGTGATGGGTGAGCGGACCGAAGCCCGCCTCGGGGAATTGCAATCCGACATAGACGGCGGCGACGCACCCGAACAGCGTGACGGCGCCCGGGATACTTCGCGACATGACGTAGGGGATAAATTTTCCCCGCACCCGTTCGCCGTTCGGCTGCAGCGCGATGACGAAGGAGGGGAGGGCGGCGACGAGCGTCTCGAAGAGGAGCATGTTGTTCGTCTTGAAGAAGTACTGCGAGCCGAGCGCAAAGCAGAAGATGGCGAGGATGGCGGTGAACAGCGTCTTCATGATGTAGAGGGACGCCGACGACTTGATGTTGTTGATGACCCTTCTGCCCTCGTACACGACGGAGGGGAGGGAGAGGAAGTTGTTGTCCATGAGGACGAGGTGGGAGACGTTCCTCGCCGCCTCGCTGCCCGAAGCGACGGAGATGGCGCAGTCCGCCTCCTTGAGGGCGAGAATGTCGTTCACGCCGTCCCCCGTCATGGCGACGGTGTTTCCCTGCTTCTTGATCGCCTTCACGAGGATCGCCTTCTGCTCGGGCGTGACCCGCCCGAACACGGTGTACTGGTTGGCGACGTTTTCGACCTCGAGGTCGGTGAGACCGTCGAGGGAGATGAACGACGAGGCGTTCTTGACGCCCACGCGGCGGGCGACCTCGGAGACGGTCACGGGGTTGTCGCCCGAGATGATCTTGATCTCGACGTCGTTCTCGCGGAACCACTTGATGGTGTCGGCGGCGTCCTGACGGATGTTGTCCGCAAGGGTGATGATGGCGGCGGGGCGCAGAAGGGCGGGGAGCCGTTCGCCCGAGATCTGGTTGGGCGAATAGGCGAGCACGAGCACGCGGAGCCCCGATTGCGCATATTGCTTGACGATCTTGTCGATCTTCGGCGGCATGGGGCGGAGGACGAACTCGGGCGCGCCCATGACGAAGGTGCCGACTTCCCCGAAGGAGACGGCGGAGAGCTTGCGCTTGGAGGAGAAGGGCAGGATCGCCGTCGCCTCGAGGACGCCCGCCTGCCCGAACCGCGCCTTCAGGGCGATGGAAGTCTGGTTGTTGTCGTCGAGGGCGCCGAGCATGCTCGCCATGATCTCCTCGACGGAGTAGTCGGTATAGCTGTTGAGCAGCATGAAGTCGTTCACGGTCATTCTGCCGTCGGTGATGGTGCCCGTCTTATCGAGGCAGAGGACGTTGACGCGCGCGAGCATCTCGAGGGAATAGAGGTCCTGCACGAGGGTGTGCTTCTTGGCGAGCCGCCGCACGCCGACCGCCATGGCGAGCGACGTCAGAAGGAGAAGCCCCGAGGGGATCATGCCGATGACGACGGCGCCCGTCAGCTGGATGGATTCGGAGATGTTGTTCCCCGTCGCGGAGTAGTTGACATAGAACATCGCCGCGGCGACGAAGGGAATGAGGACCGCGATGACGCGGATGAAGAGCCGTATGGAGTTCATGATCTCCGAGCGCGGCTTCTTGTATTTTTTCGCCTTGGACGTGAGCGAGTTGAGGTAGGTGGACTTGCCCACCTTGTCCGCCCGCACGCGGCAGGAGCCGCTCGAGATGAAGCTGCCCGCATACAGCGTGTCGCCCGCGTTCTTCTTGACGGGGACGCTCTCGCCCGTGAGGAGCGATTCGTTCACCTCGGCGATCCCGTCGGCGAGGATACAGTCGGCGGGGATCTGCTGCCCCGCTTCGAGCACGATCACGTCGTCGAGCACGATCTCGGAGATGGGGATCTCGACCTTTTCGCCGTTCCGTATCACCTTCGCCGTGGCGGAGATGAGCACGGAGAGGCGGTCGATCTGCTTCTTCGCGAGGATCTCCTGCACGATTCCGATGACGAGGTTCACCACGAAGATGCCGACGAAGAGGAATTGTGGGAGCTGTGCCCGCGCATAGACAAGCGCGCCCGCCACGATGACGCAGAGCAGGTTGAAGAAGGTGCAGATATTGCCGATGAAGATGCTCGCGTACGACTTGGAGTACTTCTTGTTGACGTCGTTGAAGAGGAATTGCTCGAAGCGCGTCTCGACCTGCTCGGTCGAAAGCCCCGCGTCGAGGTCGGGCGTAAAGCGCTCCTCGGCGTCGCTCGGGATCTCCTTCGCCTTGCGGAACCGCTTCATGAGCGCCTTTCGGCTGTCCGCCTCCTTGCTCTTCACGCCGCCGTTCTCGAGCACGCGGCTGGAAAAGCTCTTCCGGTCGGGCTCGGGCTCGGGCGTCTCCTCCCGCAGATCGGGTTGTTCGGTTGCTTTCGGTTTCAAAACTTGCCCCCTTGGTGAGACTTGTCTTTTCTCATTATACACCCGCACGCGGAAAATGTCAAAACATATCCCTCGGTTTCCGATTTTTTTGAGGGAGGAAAACGCAAACAGGGAGCGAAAGCGTTGCCTTTTTCCGCGAAAAGATGTATAATCGAAGGGAAAAAGAAGAAGAAGAGGTATTTCCGAATGATCGATATCGCAGTTCTGCGCGCCGATCCCGAGCGCGTGCGCGAAAACATCCGCAAGAAGTTTCAGGACGCGAAGCTGCCCCTCGTCGACGAGGCGCTCGCGCTCGACGAGAGAAAGCGCGCCCTCCAGACGGAGGGGGATTCCCTCCGCGCCGCCCGCAATGCGCTCTCCAAGAAAATCGGCATTCTCATGCGCGAGGGCAAGCGGGAAGAGGCGAACGCCGTGAAGGTGGAAGTCGAAAAGGACGCCGCCCGCCTTTCCGAGGTCGAGAAGGAATCCGCCGAGGCGGAAGCCGCCCTGAAGTCGGTGATGATGCGCATTCCCAACCTCATCTCCGCGGACTGCCCCATCGGGCGGGACGATTCGGAAAACGTCGAGCGGAAGCGCTTTCTCGAGCCCGCCGTTCCGGACTTCGAGATCCCCTATCACATCGATATCCTCGAACGGCTCGCGGGCATCGACATCGACAGCGCCCGCCGCACGAGCGGGCAGGGGTTCTACTACCTCACGGGGGAGGTGGCGCGGCTGCATTCCGCCGTGCTCGCCTATGCCCGCGACTTCATGATCGGCAAGGGGTTCACCTACTGCATTCCGCCCTTCATGATCCGCTCCGAGGTGGTCTCGGGCGTCATGTCCTTCGAGGAGATGGAGGGCATGATGTACAAGATTGAGGGGGAAGATCTGTACCTCATCGGCACGTCCGAGCACTCCATGATCGGGCGGTTCATGGGTCAGACCCTCGACGAAAAGCAGCTCCCCCTCACGCTCACGAGCTATTCGCCCTGCTTCCGCAAGGAGAGGGGGGCGCACGGCATCGAGGAGCGCGGGATCTACCGCATCCACCAGTTCGAGAAGCAGGAGATGATCGTCATCTGCAAGCCCGAGGAGAGCGAGGAATGGTACGAGAAGATGTGGAATTACACCGTCGAGCTCTTCGTCTCGATGGGCATTCCCGTCCGCCAGCTCGAGTGCTGCTCGGGCGACCTTGCCGACCTCAAGTACCGCAGCTGCGACGTCGAGGCATGGTCTCCCCGCCAGAAGAAGTACTTCGAGGTGGGCTCCTGCTCCAACCTCACCGACGCGCAGGCACGGCGGCTCGGCATCCGCTATAAGACGGAGAAGGGCAGCGCCTTCGCGCACACCCTCAACAACACCGTCGTCGCTCCCCCCCGCATGCTCATCGCGTTCCTTGAAAACCACCTCCGCGCGGACGGAAGCGTCGAGATCCCCGAGGTGCTCCGCCCGTACATGGGCGGCACGTCGGTCATCCTTCCGAAGGCATAATGCGGTACGTCTTTTTCGACATCGAGTGCGCCTGCGTCTTTAAGAACGTCGCCAAGATGTGCGCGTTCGGGTACGTCGTGACCGACGCGGACTTTCACGTCCTCGCGCGGGAGGACATTTTGATGAACCCGCGCGGCAAGTTCCACCTCACCGACAGAAAGGGGAAGGAGGGGCTCGTTCTCCCGTACGAGTACGAGGACTTCAAAAAGTACCCGCTCTTTCCCGCCGAATACCGAAAGATACGGGAACTTCTCGAGGACAGGGACAGCATCGTCATCGGGCATGCGACGTCCAACGACGTCAACTACCTCAATCTCGAGACGAAGCGCTACCGCCTGCCCTCCTTCCGCTTCGACTGGCACGACACGCAGTTCTTCTGGATGAATTGCGAGAGGACGTTCGGGCAGCAGATCGGGCTCGGCGCCATGGCGGACAAGCTCGGCGTCGAGTTCACGCCGCACCGCGCCGTCGACGACGCCTACGCCACCATGCGCGTCTGCGAGGCGCTCTGCAAGCGGGAGGGAACGGAC
This sequence comes from uncultured Clostridia bacterium, assembly GCA_947589235.1. Classification (GTDB taxonomy): domain Bacteria; phylum Bacillota; class Clostridia; order Christensenellales; family Borkfalkiaceae; genus Gallimonas. The sequence continues at coordinate 21,056 of CANQAX010000008.1, read as the reverse complement.
GTCAAGGGGCTCGTGGAGAAGTACCGCGTGCGCGCGGGCTCCCTCTCGGGGTACCGCATCCGCCAGCCCGCCTCCGAGGGGCAGCGCGAATATTACGCCGAGAAGAGCAGGGAGAAGGAGGCGCACCACCGCGCCCACGAGGAATTTTACCGCTTCGTCAACAAGAACATGCACCGCCGCAAGAGGGGCGGCAACCTCGAGGGAAAGGTGTTCTGCTTTGCCAAGGACGTCGAGGACGACGTGCCCGTCTCCGTCAAGCTCGTGAAGGCTATTTTCGATTCGGGCGGGAAGTACACCTCGCACCCCTCCGAATGCAACGTCTACATCGCGCGCGAGCACGGCGGCGTGCGCTACCAGAATGCGGTGGACGGCGGGGCGGCGTTCGTGCCGCTCGACAGCCTCTGCGAGGCGCTCGGCGCGGGGAACTGACATGGAGCTCCCGCAGGCATTTTTATCGAGAATGAAGGAAAGGTTGGGGAATGCGTTCCCCGACTTTTTGCGCTCTTATAGTTATCCGCCCTGCCGCGGACTGCGCGTGAACACGCTGAAGATCTCCGCGGACGAGTTCGCGGCGCTCTCTCCCTACCCGCTCGGGGAGCGCATTCCTTGGGAGAGGGACGGGTTCTACATCGGGGAGGAGAAGTTCGGCTCCGACCCCTTGCACAGTGCGGGGCTGTACTATCTGCAGGAGCCCTCCGCCATGCTCGCGGCGGCGGGGAAGGGGGAGCGCGTGCTCGACCTCTGCGCCGCGCCCGGCGGCAAGACGACGCAGCTCGCCGCGCACATGAAGGGGAGCGGGGTGCTCATCTCCAATGAAGTGGATTTTGCCCGCGCGAAAATTTTGTCGCAGAATACCGAGCGGATGGGGGTCAGAAACGGCGCCGTCACGAGCGCTTCGCCCGAGCGGCTCCTCGGGCTCTTCCCCGCCTTTTTCGACTATATTCTCGTCGACGCGCCCTGTTCGGGGGAGGGCATGTTCAAGAAGGAGCCGAACGCCGCTGCGGAGTGGAGCCCCGAAAAGGTCCTCGGCTGTGCCGCGCGGCAGAGGAGCATTCTCGACTGCGCCGACGGCATGCTCGCGGTCGGCGGGACGCTCGTTTATTCCACCTGCACGTTTGCGGAGGAGGAGGACGAGGGGCAGATAGAGAACTTTCTCGCCCGCCACCCGCGCTACGTTCTCGAGAGTGAGGAGAAACTTTACCCGCACGAGCGGAGGGGGGAGGGGCATTACTGCGCCCGCCTCGTCAAGCGGGAGGGGGAATTTTGCCCCGCAAGACCGTATCCCGTTCGCCGCTCGTCCCATGCGAACGATGCGTTTTACGGGTTTGCGGAGGAGACGCTTGGAACGATTCCCACGGGGGAGATCACGACGCTTCCCGACGGGCGGATGTACCTCGTGCCCGCGGGCATGCCCGATTGTTCTGGCGCGCGGCTTTTGCGGCTCGGCGTCGAGCTCGGCGAGTGGGACGGCAAGCGCTTTAAGCCCGCCCATGCGCTCGCCATGGCATGCGGAGCGGGGGCGAAAAGGAGCGTGCGGCTCGGTCGCGCCGAGGCGGAGCGGTACCTGCGCGGCGAAATGGTCGGGACAGACGAGGGGGACGGCTGGTGCGTCGTCTGCGTCGGCGAATTCCCGCTCGGCTTCGGAAAATGCGTCGACGGCACCATCAAGAACCACTACCCGAAAGGGTTGAGAAACAGATAGTTCACGAAATTTGTTCGGGGAACAAATTTCCGTGAGGAAATAGGCGTTTGCATTAAGATATAAGAGGGCGCAATGCGCCCTCTTCCTTTTTTTCTCGGCGCCCCCTTGAGGGGCACCGAAGGCGTACCCGTAGGGTTGAGCTGTCACGGCTGCCCCTGCCGTGACGGAGGGGGTGTCACAAAATATGGTTGACCGCATTTAAGGCTTCCCCCTTCACACAAGGGGGAAGCTGTCCCCGCAAGGGGACTGATGGGGATTGGTATAATATGTTCCCATCCCCATCCGTCACGGCTTGCGCCGTGCCACCTTCCCCTTCCCAAGGAAGGGTAAGGCTTCCTTTCCCCGCTATTATCCCCCTTTTTTTCGGCGCGCCACTTCCTACGCAAGGTACGCCCTACGGACGCCCTCAAGGGGGCAGCAAGTCGGAGACAGAGCCCTCTCCATTGGAGGGGTGGAGCGGCGCACCATGTTCAGCAGCCCGGTGGGCTGTGAACGCGCCGCGACAGGAGCGCGGAAGGCGCGACGGGGATTCGGCGGTTCCTGCCGCCGAATCGCCCGTAAGGGCGGGGGTGGGCATACAAATGATGTCCCGCCTCTTTTTACCCTCCCCCTTTTGCAAGGGGGAGGGGTACTTCGTCGCTACGCTCCTCGTGTCGCGCTTTGGCGCGATAGGGGAGGGGGTTGGACTGCAAAACTCCCCCCATGTGTAAAAAATACCCCGCGCGCTGCGCCATTTTCCTTTTTGTCTCCCTCCACTTGAGGGGACAAAAAGAGGGCGGAATGGGGTATCCGTGCCCCCGCTCGCCCCCACGTGCAAAAAAATACCCCGCGCGGTGCGCGGGGTATTGTCATTGATGTTAAGCCGTCATTCATGTGGGTCGTCCGATTCCCATCATTCATGCGGGACGTTTCCCGTCAGTTGCGTACGGCTTTGCCGTCCGAATCCGTCATTCGTTGTACGGGTCGTCGTTCGGCTCTTCGGGCGTCTCGGGCTCTTCCGTTTCCTCGGGAGCCTTGCGCTTTTGTGCCTTGCGGCGCTTGTCCTTCTTGGCGGGCTTGACCTTCGCGGTCTTCTTCACGCGCTTGCCGACGGCACGGAGCGCGACCGCGACGATTGCGAAGATGAGCACGATTGCGAGCGCCGCGGAGGAGAGAATGAGCCAGATGTTCACTTCGCCGCTTTCCTCGTCGGTCGCGGGCTGTTGTTCCGTCGTATTGTCGTCGAGGGTATCCGCCTCGACGGTGACGTCCGTCGCCGAGTAGTCGATCCAGAGCGACTTGGACGGCGTACCCGTCAAAATGCCATCCTCGTCGTCCGAGCGGAGCCACACGAGCCCCTCTTCATAGGCAGACTGCTTGTAGTTGCCCCAAGGGTCGATGCCGCTGTCGTCCGTCGTGGAATCGTAGCGCTCGTAGGTCGTCGAGTCGTAGAAGGTGAAGGTGTAGTAGAGCGCGAGAGAGCCGTTGAGCTTCTCCTCGTCGCCCTCGGCGCGGTTCGCCTCCGTCTCGAGCAGGTGCTCCGCCTCCGTCTCGCGCTGACCGTCGTAGTCTGTCACCGTGTCGTTGGAGCGGTAGCTGTCGATGAACGCGTACGCGCCCGCGGCGACGCCATCCGTCTTGCCGCGCTCGCCGATCCAGATCTCGACGCAGTAGTCCTTCGATTCGCTCCCCGCGCGCAGGTAGAAGGAGATGTCCGTCCAGCGGTCCTTGTTCTCCTCCGTGCCCGTCACGGTGATGACGCTGCGGTATGCCGAGAGGTCGCTCGGCGCGGTGTAGCGCACGATGCTCACGCCGTCCACCTCGATGGGAAGGGGATTGACTTCCACGCTGTAGGTGACGTTGTCCGCGTTCTCGTCGTTGCGGTAGGCATAGATCTTGCCGTCCGCGGGGTTGCGGTAGAAGAGCATCGTCTCGTCCTCGGAGAGGAAGTTCCCGTCGGCGTCCGTCTTATAGTTGTGCAGGTTGGCATAGTACACGGGGTCGCCCGTTGCGCCCGCACGCGTGTACAGACCGTTGTCCTCGAGATAGAAGAGGGTATCCGTCTTCTTGTTGAAGCCCTTTGCCGTCGGATCGCTCTTCACGATATTGCCGTTGTCGTCGTACCAGTAGGTGACGTTCGGAAGGTTGGGCGCGAGGACGGTGTTCAGCTCCGAAGCGTCGGACTTGTCGATGAGGTAGACGTAGACCGTCGTGCCGACGCCCGCCTTCACGCGCATGCCGATGCGGCGGGAAGAGCCCGCGGAGACGGAGGTATCCGACGAGATGAACCCGTAGGAGGGAGCCGTCTCGCCCGTCGTGTTCAGATAGACGAGGGGCTGCTGCGAGCCGAGCGCCGAGTTGCCCTTGTCGCCGAACGCCTTCATCCACCAGTCGTCCGTCGAGCCCGCGATCTCGGTGAGGCGCGCCATCCAAGCGTCGCCGCCGTGTTCCTCAACGTAGTCGCTGCGGTAGTCATAGTTGAGAAGTCCCGCGAACACGCCGTCGGGAAGTTTGTTCTCGGGCGCGTCCTCATCGGGAACGAGCGCCTTGCTCCCCGCGAGCATGCCCTTGAACGAGGCGGGCGTCGCGAGCCCCTTCGAGATGTCGGAGGAAGCCTGCGGGTCGTCGAACTTCGAGGAGTTCTTGAGCTCGCCCGAGAGGGTGACCTTCTTCGCGTAGTTGCCCGTCGAAGCGTAGCTGTACTGCTTCTTGTTGAGCTCGGCGAAGGTGAAGTTCGTGAATGCGGCGTATCCCTGCGCATAGTCGGCGACTTTGCTCGTCGCGACGGAGGTGGGACCGAAGGTGAATTCGAGGCGGAACTCCTTGGCGGTGTCCGTCTCGTTGGAGACGAAGAAGAAGCACTGCACCCAGCCCTTGTAGATGTCGGTGAGCTCCTCGTTGTCCTTGTCGATGTCGACGGTGGCGACGCTGTGCGAGTTGAACGCGGAGATCGCCGTGCGGTTGTCCCCGTCGACGAGGGTGATGGCGGCGCCCGTCTTGCCCGCGCGGATATCGAACGTCTTGACGAAGAAGGAGACGAGCATGCGGCTTTCCGCTTCCACCGTGAAGTTCTCGGACGTCATCTTTGCGGTGTATGCCGCGCCGTTCGTCGAGAGGAGCATGATGACGGGCATGTCGCCCTTCACCGTGACGCCGTCCTCCTCATAGAAGGGGAACTTGCCGTCGAAGTCGTCGGCAAAGACGGTCGCAAGGTACCCGTTCGTCTCGGGGGTCGCCATTGCCTTGAGCTCGTCATACGTCTTGACGCCGACGATGCTCTGGCGGTTCGGCTCCGTGTCGCCGCCGCGGTTGTCCTCGACGAGCGATTCATAGGTGTTCCTGCCCGAAACTTCCTTGGTGACGTCCGCCGTGACGGTGTCGTCGTTCACGACGAGGGAGTCGTACGCCTCGCCCTTGTAGAGGTCGAGCGCGAAAGTGTCGTACGAGGCATAGGGGTACGCTTCGGTCGCGTCGAACGTCTTGCCTTCCTTCTTGGAGTCGATGTCGCACATCGCGTCGAAGGTCGATTCGTTCTGCACGTATTCGCTCGCGCGGATCTTCTTCACCGAGAAGTCGTCGAAGAAGGCATAGCCGTCCACGTTCTCATAGCGGTTGTCCGACGACGTGCCCTGCCCGAGCCCGAGCTTGAGGCGGACGGTGGTCGTGGCGTACGTGCTCGCGCGGACGTACAGCGTGTACTTCTGCCATTCGCCCTTGGTGTTGATGTTCTTGACCTGCATCTCGTCGAGGGTGGTCCCGCCGACGGTGTTGACGAGCCCGATGTACGCGCCGCCGCGGCGGGTGAGCTCGTCCTCATACGAGGAATAGTAGTGGTGGAGATGGTCGGTGCGCACCCACCCCGTGATGACGGCTGCGGAGCCTGCCTCGAGCGTGATGGTGGTGGAGGAGGTGTAGTACTGCGCCGTGCCGCGGACGCCGTCCGAGTTGCGGCTGTTGTGGATCATGAGGAGCGCCGTCTCGTCCTCGGCGGCATCGTCATGGAGCGCGACGCCGTCGGGGAAGTCGGCATGCAGGTTCTCGACGTCCTCGAAGTCCACGGAATAGCTGTACTCCGTGAAGAGCTTCTTCTCGTCCGAGTCGGCGGCGAGTGCGTCGTACGTCTCCTTGAAGCCGCCCGACGATTCGCGCTTGGTGGTGAGGTCGAGGAACTTCAGACGGTCGTAGAGGGTAACCGCCTCGTCGTTCCAGTGCGCATAGGCGTCCTCGACGGAGGTGAGCTCCCTGCCCGAGACCGAGAGATAGTTCCACTCCTCCGTCTCGATGAGCCCGGAGCGGGTGTCGGAGGAGGGGGAACCGGACGTAAACGTCCAGCTCGTGGGCGTGGAGATGAAGTTGCGCTTGTCGTCGCGCGCTTCCTCCCGCTCCGAATAGAATTCAAAATTCCCGTTTTTGAGGAGCTGGGTATCCGTCGCCGTCGTGGCGGCGGGCTCATCCTCCGCGGGGGTCTCATCGGTCGTGGCGTTGCCGCCGCATGCCGCGAGCAGCCCGAGCGAGAACGAAGCCGTGAGCACCGCGGAGAGCGCGACGATCGCGCGCCTGCGTTTTTTCAAAAAGAATTCTGCCATAATCCAATCCTTTCATACGGAAGGGCGCACCCCTCCGATGTTTTTTCGACGATACCGTTCTATTTTAATATAAAACGCGTTCGGACGCAAGCATTTCCGCATGAAATCGGGGAAAAAAAGAGAAATTTTTTTCAAAAAAACACAAACTTCCCATATAAGACGCGCCGCGCGGGCGACAAAACATGTTACGCGCGCGGGAACGCGGGAAGGGGAGGAGAAGGGCATGAAGAGGAGAGGGCTCGCCTTGGGGGGCGCGGCGATAGGGGCTGCGAACGGTCTGTTCGGCGGGGGAGGGGGCATGGTCGCCGTCCCCCTGCTCGAGCGCGCCGCGCGCTATCCCGCCGCCTCCGCCCATGCGACGGCGATAGCCGTCGTCCTTCCCGCCTCTGCGGCGAGCGGAGCCGTCTATCTCTTCTCGGGGCTCGTCCCCGCCGCCGTTCTCCTGCCCGCGGCGCTCGGCGTGGCGGCGGGCGGATTTCTCGGCGCGAAGCTTCTTCCCCGCCTTGCCTCCCGCGCGCTCGGGGCGATGTTTGCGCTCGTCATGTTCGCGGCGGGCGTGAGGATGCTCTTCCCGTGAGCTTTTACGTGTATTTTCTGTGCGGGCTCGCGGGCGGCGTCCTCGGCGGAATGGGGATGGGCGGAGGCACCCTTCTCATCCCGCTCCTCACCGCCGCGGCGGGAGTGGGACAGGCGGCGGCGCAGGGCGTAAATCTGCTGTCTTTTCTACCCATGTCGGCAATTGCGCTCTCCGTGCACGCGAAAAACGGGCTCCTTCGGCGCGCCGATCTCCTCTTTCTGTGCGTGCCCGCCCTCCTCGTTTCCGTTCTCTTTTCGTTCGCCGCGACCCGCCTTCCCGCCCTTCTTCTGCGGAGGGGCTTCGGTCTCTTTCTCATCGTCCTTGCGGCAGTGAGGCTGTTCGACGTTCTTCGCGCCCGTTCGCCGCAAAGGGACGATGTGAAATTGTGAAATTTTTGAAAAATCATCAAACTTTTTTCAAAAAGGGTATGGACAAACCCTTCTTTCTGTGGTAGAATATCGCCGAGAATGGTAGACTCGGGGAGTTTTAGGTGTGTCCCCGCCGGACAGGGTGTCCGAGCAGTCAAAGGACGTGACAGAAAATGGAAAAAATTGGGATAATCGATCTTGGCTCCAACTCCGCGCGCCTCGTCATCGTGGATCTTTTCGACGACTGTCATTTCATGGTGACGGATGAACTCAAGGAGAGCGTCCGTCTCGGTCAGGACATGGACCGGGACGGGTTTTTGAAGCCGCAGCGGGTGGCGGAGACCATCCGCACCCTCAAGATCTTCAAGAGGCTTTGCGACGCCTCGGGCGTGACGCGGATCATCGCGGTCGCGACCGCGGCGGTCCGCCGCGCCAAAAACCAGCGCTCCTTCCTCGACGAAATTCAGGCGAGCGTCGGCATCAAGGTGGACGTTCTGTCCGAGGAAGAGGAGGCGACGCTCGTCTACCGCGGCGTCATCAACTCGATGGACGTGCCGAAGGGCATCGTGCTCGAGATCGGCGGCGGCAGCACGAAGATCATCTACTACAACCGCAGGTGCGTCTTAAATTATGCGACGCTCGCGTTCGGCGCGGTGACCCTTACCGACCTCTTCAAGGACGACAATCTCCTCCCCGAGGAGCAGACCGCCCGCATCGAGGAGTTCTTCACCGAGCAGTTTAAGAAGATCGAGTGGCTCTCGGAGGTGGAACCCGACACGCAGATGATCGGCGTGGGCGGCTCCTTCCGCAACCTCTATAAGATGAACCGCATCGTGCGCAAGTACCCCCTCAACACCGTGCACAACTATCAGTTCGCGGTGGAGGACTTCCGCTTCATCTACGAGACCATCCGCGTGCTCGACGTCGAAAAGCGCAAGCGCATCCGCGGGCTCTCTCCCGCCCGTGCGGACATTCTGCCCGCCGCGCTCGCCATCATCAAGGCGTTCACCGACTATCTTCACATCGAATCGTTCATCACGAGCGGCTGCGGGCTGCGCGAGGGGATCATGTTCAATCAGGCGCTCCCGCTCACGACGGAGCGCCCCATCTCGGACGTGCTGTCCTACTCCCTCAACACGCTCGTCCGCTACTACGGCTGCAACGAAAAGCACGTCGAACACGTCGTGCACCTCAGCATCCAGCTCTTCAAGCAGCTCCGCGTCCTGCACAAGTTCCCGCGGATCTATCTGAAAGTTCTCAAGATCGCGGCGAGCCTGCACGACTGCGGGCTCCGCGTCCGCTACTACAACAACCAGAAGCACAGCCGCTACATGATCCTCAACAGCGGCATCTATGGGGCGACCCACCGCGAGATCGTGCTCGCGGCGTTCGTCGCGGGGTGCCACAGGAAGGAGGACCTCGCGCCTGCCGACTGGGCGAAGTATAAGGACATCGTAAACGACGACGACCTCGACATCGTCCGCAAGCTCGGCGTGCTCCTCCGCATTGCCGAGAGCCTCGACCGCGACGGGACGGGCATGGTGACGGGGCTCAACTGCGACGTGCTCGGCGATTCCGTCATCATGAAGACGGAGCTCGCGGGCGACGCGGCGCTCGAGATCCGTCAGGCGATGAACGCGAACGCCGAATTCAAGCGCGCGTACCACAAGAATCTCGAGATCCTCTGATGCAGCTCATTCTCGCAAGCGGATCGCCGCGGCGGAGGGAACTCCTCGCGCGCATCTGCCCCCGCTTTATCGTGGAGCCCTCTTTGTTCGAGGAATCGGCAAAGGGGCTCTCCGCGTATGATACCGTTCTCGCGTTTGCAAGGGGCAAGGCGAAGGACGTCCTCTCCCGCAATCCGTGCTGTGCCGTGCTCGGCGCGGACACCGTCGTCGAACTCGGCGGGAACATCTTGGGCAAGCCGCACTCTAAAGAGGAGGCGAAGGAGATGCTCTCCGCCCTCTCGGGAAGGGAGCACGCCGTCTACACGGGGGTGTGTCTTGTTAGCGCGGAGAAGGAGTTTTCCCTCGTGAGCAGGACGCTCGTGCGGTTCAGGGAGCTTTCAAGGGAGCTCATCGAGGCGTACGTTGCGAGCGGGAAGCCGTTCGACAAGGCGGGCGCCTACGGCATTCAGGACGGGTATGACCTCGTCGCAGACATAGAGGGGAGCTATACGGGCGTCGTCGGGCTGCCCGTGCGCGAGACCCGCTCCCTCATCGAAAAACATGGAGGAATTCCGTATTATGTTGAAACTTGCGATTGACTTCGGCACCTCGGTGACCAAGATCTTCAAGATCGGGAGCGGCATCGTCCTCTCGGAGGCGACCTGCGTCACCGTGACGCGCGACACGCGGGAGATCCGCGCCTTCGGGAACGAGGCGAAGCGGCTCCTCGGCAAGACCGCCGACGCGACGGAGGTGTGCTTCCCCGTCTATGAGGGGGAGATCGTCGACGAACGGCTCGCCGCCGCGCTCCTCGAATTTTTCCTCTCGAAGGTGTCGAGGAGGGGGGTCGAGGCGCTCTTCTGCGTGCCTTGCGGCTTCTCGCCCGATTCCCGCGCGGCATTTCTGCGGGTCGCGAAGTCGGCGGGCGTCGCCCGTGCGGAGTTCGTCGAGACGCCCTACCTTGCCGTGCTCGGGCACGACGCCCCGCTCTCCGAGTCCAACCCCGTGTTTGCCATCGACATGGGCGCGGGGAAGACGTCGCTCGCCGCGTTCTCGCTCGACGGGATCATCGCGGGGCTCACGATGAACGTCGGCGGGAGCAACATGGATATCCACATCATCGACCATATCGCCGAAAATTACCGCCTCAAGATCGGCTCGGCGACGAGCGAAAAGCTGAAAAATTCGGTCGGGAGCCTCATCGAGAGCGACAACCAGAGCTGTATCATCAACGGACGCGACGTCGAGACGGGCAGACCGCGCTCGGTCGCCGTCTCCTCGGGGGACGTGCTCCTGCCCATCCGCGTGTACGTGGACAAGGTCATCGAGTACGCCGAGATCGTGCTCCGCAAACTGCCCGCGGAGGTCTCGGCGGCAATGTGCAAGAACGGGATTTTCCTCGCGGGCGGCGTGACGCAGATCGCGGGATTTTCCGATTACGTCTCCGAGCGGCTGCAGATGGAAGCGCACCTTCCGTCCGATCCGCAGATGGCGGTCGTGCTCGGCGGCGGCAGGGCGATGGGCAACCCCGCCCTCCTCGCGAAGCTGAAGATGGAATGAGCGCCCGCGGGATCTGTTCGGGGCACCCTTCGCGGGGGAACGCCCCTTGCGGGAAGGTTTGATCGAAGGCGGAGAATGGACAAAACGGAACAAACGGTGCGAAGAGAACTGCCGCGCATCAATTTCAGACCCCTGCTTCCCTGTGCGGCAGGGGTCTGTTTCGGTATCTTTCTGTATACGGCGCTGCGCTTTTTCACGGTCGAAGCGTCGTCCTTTCTCCTTCCCGCGATCTTCTTCGTCCTCTCGGTCGCGTCCCTGCGGAAAAAATTCCTCCCGTTCTTTCTCTGCCTTGCCGCCTTCTGCGGGCTCGGCGCGGGCGCCGTCCACCTGTACACCCTGCGCTTTTCCGCCGATGACAGCGAGCCGTATTCGACCGTCCGCGGGACGATCTCCGAGATCACCGTCCGCGACGGCTACTCCGAAGTGACGCTCTCCCGCCTCACCCTGAACGGCGGGCGGACGGGCGGGAAATTGAGCCTCGTCCTTCCCTCGGAGGAGCTCCGCGCGGGCGACCTCATCGAGGCGTCGGGCAGGACGGTGCACACCGACCTTCCCGCCCCGAACGATTCGTCCGACTACGTGGCGGATATCCGCTATTCGATGAACGCCGCAAATTGGGAGAAGGTCGGCGTCTCGTCCGATCCCTTTCTCCGCGTGAACGCCGCGCTCTACGACCTTCTGCATGAAAACATGGAGCGCGAGGAAGCGCAGGTCGGCTATGCCCTCCTCACGGGCAATTCGGGCAGCGTGGACGACGGGGTCCTCGCGGCGGTCCGCGGGGCGGGGATCGCCCATATCTTCGCCGTTTCCGGACTCCATATCGGCATTTTGTACGGTGCCGTCTCGCTTGCGGCGCGCCCGTTGCGCCGTTTTTCTTTTGTCCCCGCCGTGCTCGTCTCGGCGGCGTATGTCGCCGTTTGCGGGTTCTCCGTCTCCGCCGTCCGCGCGCTCGTCATGTGCGCCGCCCTCGGGGTGAGAAGGGCGGCGGGCAGAAAGCCCGACCTCTTGAGCTCGCTCTGCCTTGCCTCCCTCGTCGTGCTCCTCTTCCGCCCCGCGGAGTGGTTGTCCGTCGGGTTCCGCCTCTCCTTTGCGGCGGTGTTCGGGCTCGCGATGCTCTCGGGAGGGATCACCCGCGCGCTCTGCCGCATTCATCTCCCGCGGGGAATTTCTTCCTACCTTTCGGCGACGCTCTCCGTGCAGGCGTTCACCTTTCCCGTCCTGTTGGAGACGTACGGCTACTTCTCCCTGTGGGGGATCTTGCTCAATCCCGTCTTTCTGCCCGTCCTGCCGACGGCGTATCTCTCGCTCGTCGTCACCGCGGTTGCGTCCCTCATCATTCCGCCCGCGGCGCCCTATTTTCTCATTGTCCCCGAGGCCGTTCTCGCCCTTCTCCTGTTTGTGCTCGCCGTCACCGACTTTTCCGCCCTCCTTACGGGCATTTCCCTCGGGGCGGGCGGGATGGTCATCGTCTGCACGCTCGTCCTCGTCTCCGAGCGCGTCCGTTTCGGGGGACTTGCCCGCAGCGGGCTCGCCTTGGGCGGGCTGTGCCTGCTCTTCGCGTGTATCCTCGCCGAGAACGCCGTCCTTGCGGGCTGCCGCGTCGATGTGTACGACGGGGGAGACGGGGAGCTCGTCCTCGTCCGCACACGCGATTGCTCGGTGCTCATTCTCGGCGAAAATGCAACGCTCGGGCAGTGCCGCGACTTCCTTCGGCGGCGGGATACGGGAACGCTCGACGCCGCCGTCGCGCTCGGGAAGGACGAGGGGAGGGTCATCAACGTCGCGGCGTTTACGGGCGCCGCCGCGATCTACGCGTGCGAGGAGACGGCGACGGGGCTCCTCGAAACGGAACTTGTTTTCGGGAAGTCCTTCACCGTCGGCGGCATCGATTTCACGTTCGAGAGCGAGGAAAAGCTCTCCTTCCTCGCCGAAGGGGTCGTCGTCGAGGTCGATTTTACCGCTCCCGAGGCGCTCGGCGCCGATTTGTTCATCGGAACGGGCGATGCGGGCTTGAAATTTTTTCTCGGATATGGTATAATCTACGCGATATGAAATTCGTCCGTCTTGCAGCCAGTCTCAAGGAGAGCATTGCGCCCGTCTACCTCATCGAGGGGGAGGACGCCTACTTCCGCGAACATGCCGTGCGCGCGGTGCGCGAAGCATGCCGTATTTCCATGCCCGAACTCAACGAGGCGCGCGTCGAGGGGGAGACGCTGAAGGGGGAGGCGCTCCGTGCCTTCCTTGCGGGGCTCAACACCCTTCCCTTCCTCGACGAAAAGCGGCTCGTCCGCGTGTACGATTACGACCCTTCCGAGCGGGAATGGGAGGATGGGGTCGGAAAATACGCGAAAAACCCCTGTCCCACGACGGTGCTTCTCCTCGTCAACGCGACCAAGAAGAAGGCGGACCTCAAGAAAAAAGAGGGGATCACCTTCGTCGACTGCGGCAAGGAGACGGAGGAGACGCTCTCGCGCTGGGTGTTCGGGCTGCTCCGCCGCCGCGGGGTGAAGATCGACGGGGACGCCGCTTCCCTTCTCGTGCGGTACTGCTCGCAGGACGCCGCGCGCATGTCGAAGGAGGCGGAAAAGCTCGCGCTCCTTGCGGGGGAAGAGGGGCACATCTCGCGCGGGGACGTCGAGGAAAACGTCGCCAAGGACACCGAATACAAGGTGTACGAGCTCACGCAGGCGGCGTCGCGGGGGAATTTTTCCGCATTTTCTTCCATCTTACACGACCTTTCCCTCAAGGGATTCGACGAGTATGCGGCGCTCGCGGCGCTCGTCTCGCACTACCGCACCCTGTACGAAATTTCCGCCATGCGGGGAACGGACGCCGAAGTCGCCTCCGCCCTCGGCGTGAAGCCGTACTCCGTGCAGAAGAACAGGGAAGCCGCCGCCCGCCTCGGAAGAAAGCGGGTGACCGAGCTGTATCTTTCGCTCTATTCGCTCTCGGCGGGGGCGCGGAGCGGGGCATACACCAAGACGGGCGCGATTTCCTCCGCTATCGCGAAAATATTTTTCGGATAGCGCAAAATAAGGGAAAATCGCTTTGCTTTTTCGCCCGAACCCGTTATAATGGTAAAAAAGAACTGAAAGCCAAGGAGAAATTATGCGTGAACCCGCAGCGGTTTGGGATGCCATCCGGAACGTCTTTCTGAATTTCGACTGGATCTTCATCCCCGAGGCAATCCTGTTGTTCCTGCTCGTCTACTTCGTATTCAAGACGCTGTACGAGAACAACGCAAAACAACTCATCCCCGTCTATCTCGTGCTTCTCTTGGGAATGGGCGCCATCGCGCTCTTTTCCGAGCACGTCGACATGCTCGTCTACTACCTGTTCATTCTTCTGCTCTCCGCGTTTTTCCTGCTCCTCTTCAGCGTGGAGATCAAGCGGAGCATCTACAACGCGGGCAAGCACGGCGCGCACCATGCCCAGTCTCCCACCAAGACGACGGTCGCGGGTGCCCGCGCCGAGGAGTACGTCACGGGCATCGTAAAGGCGGTGCAGAACCTCTCGAAGAACAACATCGGCGCCCTCATCGTGCTCTCGAACGGGAACCTTCCCCGCGACGTCATCGACAGCGGCGTCACCCTCAACGCGAAGATCTCCAACCAGCTCATCGAGGGCATCTTCATTCCGAAGGCGCCCCTTCACGACGGCGCGATGATCATCTTGGGCGATAAGATCCAAGCCGCGGGGTGCTTCCTGCCCCTCACGCAGCGCGAATTTCCCAAGGACTACGGCACCCGCCACCGCGCGGGGATCGGGGTCACCGAGGTGGCGGACGTCTCCACCATCATCGTCTCGGAGGAGACGGGCATCGTCTCCGTCGTCAAGCGCGGCGAGATCACGCGGTACGTCGATTCGGAGAGCCTCAAGCGGTTCTTGAGGGATTACTATTGGAAAGAATTCAATGCGGAGGCGAAGAAGGCATGAAATTTTTACAGTTTGTCGGAAAGCTCTTCACGAGCCACATCGTCCTGAAATTGCTCGCCGCCTGCCTCGCGACGGTCTGCACGGTCATTCTGTTCGCCGTCGTATGAAGAACTGTATCCGTGTGCCGCGGGTGCTTCTCCCGCGGGAAGGCTTCGAGACGTGGGCGGTCCCCGCCTGCGACCGTTTTGCAGACGAGACGGATTGGGAGCGCGTTGCCAAGGCAGTCGGCGACGCGCCTTCTTCGCTTCGCATGATCCTCCCGTATGCCCTGCCCCGCGAGGACGACGACGCGCGCATTCAAGCGATCCGCGAGAGCATGTACAACGCACTCGAGGAGAGCAAGCTCGAAAAGCTCGTGCGCGGCTGCGTGTTCACCGAGCGGACGGCGGAGAACGGCGTCCGCTGCGGAGTTGTCGCCGCCGTCGATCTCGAGGCATTCTCGGCGGAGCGGGGGGAGAGCGCGCTCGTCCGCCCGTCGGAGGAGCCCGATCCCGAAAAAGTCAGGGCGCAGCTCGCGCTCCGAAGAGTAGCGCCCCTCGAATTTCCGCACGCCGTCCTCTTCTTCCGCGACAGGAAGGACAGGACGATGTCCTATCTTCGCGAGGTGGAGCTCGAGGAGCTGTACGACTTCGACCTCATGGAGGGGGGCGGGCATCTGCGCGGCTCCTACATTCCCGAGGAGCTCGCGGAGGAGATCGCGTACGAACTGCACTCCCGCGGGGAGCCGTGCTTCGCCGTCGCGGCGGGGGGAGAGGAACTCGCCGCGGCAAAGCTGTACTGGGAAGAGATCAAGCCTACGCTCACCGCGCCCGAACGGCTCAACCACCCCGCCCGCTTCGCCCTCGCGGAGTTTGTCAACCTGTACGACGGGGCGGTGACGCTCCACCCCGTGCACCGCGTCCTCACCGAGGCGGACACCGAGACCGCGTGCGACTTCATCATGCGGAATGTCCGCTGCAAGCGGGACGGCTCCCTGCTCTATCCCGCCCTTCCCGCGGGGGGAGAGGGCGCCGCGCGCATCGACGAGCTGCTTGCAAAGTACACGCATGCAAACGGCGGCAAGGTGAGCTACGTCTGCGGAAAGGCGGAGCTCAAGCGGCTTTTGGAACGGGGCGAAGGGCTCGGGATCGTGACAAAGCCCGTCGAGAAGGGCGACTTCTTCGACGCCCTGAAGGGGGGAAAATTCCTCCCGCCCCACACCTTCTCCCTCGGAAGCGGCAGCGAGAGCAGATACCACCTCGAGGGCAGGGAGACGAGCTATGATTAAGGTCTGCAAATTCGGCGGGACCTCGATGGCGGACGGCACCACCCTGATGCGCGTTCGCGACATCGTCGACGCCGACCCCGCGCGGCGGTACATCGTCGTCTCCGCGCCCGGCAAGCGGTTCGGCGGGGACGGAAAGATCACGGATCTGCTGTACGATACCGCCCGCGACGTAAAACGGACGGGGCATGTCGGCGCCGCCTTCGACAAGGTGTGCTCCCGCTTCCGCTCCATCGTGCATGCGCTCGGGCTCGATTTGAACGTCGAGGAGCTCCTCATGCGGACGGCGGAGGAGATCGAGCGCGAGAAAAGTGAGGACTTCACCGCCTCCCGCGGGGAATATCTCGCCGCGCTCGTGACGGCGGATTTCCTCGGCGCCGCGTTTGTGGACGCCCGCGACGTCGTGAAGTTCGACAAAGAGGGCAAGCTCGACGCGGAGCGGACGTATTCCCTCATCCGCGAGAGCCTGAAGGGCAAGCGCCGCGCCGTCATTCCGGGGTTCTACGGCAGCCTGCCCGACGGGACCATCAAGACGTTTTCGCGCGGCGGGAGCGACATCTCGGGCGCCATCGTGGCGCGCGCCGTCCTCGCCGACCTCTATGAAAACTGGACGGACGTCTCGGGCTTTCTCGCCTGCGACCCGCACATCGTGCCGAGCCCCGAGGGGATCCGCGCGCTCTCGTACAGGGAGCTCCGCGAGCTCTCCTACATGGGCGCAAACGTCCTGCACAGCGAGTCCATCTTCCCCGTCCGCGAGGCGGATATCCCCATTCTCATCAAGAATACCTTCCGCCCCGGGGACGAGGGCACCGTCATTCTGCCCGTCTCCAAGTACCGCTTCGGCGGGAACGTCGTCACGGGGATCGCGGGGAAGAAGAACTTCACCGTCCTGCTCCTCGAAAAGTCGCTCATGAACACCGAGATCGGCTTTACGTACAAGGTCCTCGCCGTCTTTATGGAGCATGGCATCAACTTCGAGCATATCCCCTCGGGCATCGACACGATGTCCTTCATCATCGACAGCGAGGAGCTCAAGGACGGCATGACGGAAATTCTCGAGCGGGAGATCCGCGCCGCAGTCAATCCCGACAGCCTGCGCTTCTTCGACGACGTCGCCCTCATCGCGGTGGTGGGGCACGGAATGGCAAGGAGCGTCGGTACATCCGCCCGCCTGTTTGATGCCATCGCCAACATCGGCGTCAACGTCCGCATGATCGATCAGGGGTCGTCCGAGCTCAACATCATCGTCGGCGTGGACAACTGCAACTACGAGCGTACCGTCCGCGCCGTCTACGAGGAGTTCTTTAAGAAGAAGGAGTAGTAGTTCACGAAATTTGTTCGGGGAACAAATTTCCGTGAGGAAATTAGCGGTTGCGTCCTCTTGGGTCGGTGTCTCGTTCGCGCGACCCGTCAGTAAGGCTCCCGTAGGGTGCAAAAAAGTTCACGAAATTTGTTCAGGGAACAAATTTCCGTGAGGAAACAGGCGTTTACGTCCTCTCGGGTCGATGTCTCATTCGCGCGACCCGTCAATAAGGCTCCCGTAGGGTGCCAAATTGGGGTGGAGCGGTGCACCATGCTCAACAGCCCAGTGGGCTGTGAGCGCACCGCGACAGGAGCGCTGGCAGGCGCGACGGACTTTGCGGCGGTACCTGCCGCCCAAAGTGCAGCGGAGGGAGACCCTCCTCGCACCGTTCATTTTATAAGAGAAACGAGCGGGGAAGTTTTAAGAATCATAAGCGGAAAAGGATTTCCGTGAGGAAACGAGCGAAAGCCTTACCCTTCCTCGGGAAGGGGAAGGTGGCACGGCGTAAGCCGTGACGGATGGGGATGGGAGCATATTTATCAATCCCCACCGCCGCCCCACGGCGGAGCCTGCTCCTCGCACCGTTATTTTACAAGAGAAACAAGTCGCATAAGATATAAGAGGGCGTTCGCGCCCTCTTCCTTTTTGCCCCCTCCATTGGAGGGGGGTACTTCGTCGCTACGCTCCTCGTGTCGCGCTTTGGCGCGATAGGGGGGTGGGCAGAATGAGCGAAAAGGCGTATCATAGTGTCATGTCGAGCGGAGCGTAGCGTAGTCGAGACATCTCAACCTTATTTTACCGTAGATTTCTCGACTTCGCTCCGTAGCGCATTCGCCAATTGCTCATGCGCTACTTCGCTACGCTCGAAATGACAGCCTGTGCGGCTCGTGCGCCGCTACGCGTCGTCGAAATGACAGCCCGTGTAGCTCGTCCGCCTCTCCGTAAACGCGTCGCAAACGTCATACGGGAATAGTTTCGCGGGCAAAGTCATACGTTAAAACGGCGGCGCATGTGCCGCGGGAGGTCCCATGAAACGTTTGCTTTGCCTGTGTGCGTGCTCGTCCGTCCTTGTCGCCCTGCTCCCCGCCTGTTCCTGCGCGTCCGCGCGCGGGCGCAGTTCCTATCATATCGATGCCGAATACTTCCCCGAGGAGAGAAAACTCTCCGCTCGCATGGAGACGGAGATCGTCAACAACACCGAGAACGCCTTCTCCGAGCTCAAATTCCGCCTCTTTGCGAACGCCTACCGCGAGGGCGCTGCGCACCCGCCCGTCTCCGAGGTCTACAGGGACGCGGCATACTACAACGGGGAGAGCTACGGCGGCATCGAGGTCACTTCCTGCGAGGGGGGAGACATCTCCCTCTCGGGCGAGGATGAGGAGTTTCTCACCGTCGCGCTCGGGGAAGAGCTGTACCCCGACGAGACCGCCCGCCTCGTCTTTACCTTCGAGGTGACGCTCGCCGAAGCCAATCACCGCCTCGGCGCGGGGGAGCATGCCGTCAACCTTGCCAACTTCTATCCCGTCCTCTGCCCGTACGGGGAGAGCGG
Organism: uncultured Clostridia bacterium; assembly: GCA_947589235.1. Classification (GTDB taxonomy): domain Bacteria; phylum Bacillota; class Clostridia; order Christensenellales; family Borkfalkiaceae; genus Gallimonas. The sequence goes on along the minus strand of CANQAX010000008.1, from coordinate 2,565 downwards.
CTTTCTGGAACACCTCTACACGCCCGAGGGCGATCCCTTCGTGAGCGAATGCGCCGACTACGACGTCTGCCTCCGCGTTCCCGACGGCTACGAGGTGATGGGCGCGGAGCGGGGCGAGGACAGATACGTGCTCCATGCCGAGAACGTGCGCGACGTTGCGTTCGTCATCGGGCAGGGGTATTCCCTCGCCGAGCGGGACGTCGGCGGCGTCAAGGTGCGCTACTACTTCCTCGAAGGGGACGAGACCGCGCTCGACTGCGCCGCCGAGAGCCTTGCCTTCTTCTCGGAGAAGTTCCTCTCCTATCCCTATCCCGCCTATACCGTCGTGCAGACCGACCTTCCCTACGGCGGAATGGAATATCCCGCCCTCGCGATGATCTCCCTCTCCCTCCGCCCCGAGGAGATCCCCGCCGTCGTCGCGCACGAGACGGCGCACCAGTGGTGGTATGCGGCGGTCGGGAGCGACCAATACGGCGAGGCTTGGCAGGACGAGGGGCTCGCGGAGTACTCCGTCGCCCTGCTCGCCGAGGAGAACGGGAAGTTCGGCAGTTACGGCGAACTTGTCGCGGCGTCGGAGCGGGCATACCGCGCCTTCTTCTCCGTGCGGTCGCAGGTGACAGGCAGCGCGGACACCCGCATGAGCCGTCCCCTCACCGAGTATTCGGGACTGTACGAGTACAGGAGCATTGCCTACGACAAGGGGGTCATTCTCTTCGACCGCATCCGCTCCGTCGCGGGGAAGAAGCGCATGATGCGCGCCCTTTCGCGGTACGCGGAGACGTATTGCGGCAAGATGGCGTCGAAGGCGGACCTCGTCTCCTGTTTCGAGGAGGAGGGGGCGCGCGTCGGGGAGCTCATCGCGTCCTTCACGGAGGGGAAATGCGTCATCTGAAAAAATCCCCCCGAAAACGGTTGCAAAAAAGAAAAAATGCGGATATAATAGGGGAGCAAACCAGAGCAAGAAAGGAGCAAGGTATGGACCCATATAGCCGATGTGTTGTAGCAACGAAATCATCTCTGTGCGCACAGGCGGCGTAGGGCGAACACGGCTCTGCATTTCCGGAAACGCACAGGGACTTTCCCGTGCGTTTTTTGTTTGCTTTGAAACTCCGAAAAGGACGGAAATGCGTATGATCCACTATTTCAAGACCGAACAACTCAAGGGCATGCGCCGCCTCGACGCGTTTGAGGAGGGGTGCTGGGTCGACCTCGTCAACCCCACCGACGACGAGGTGGAGGACGTCGCTGCGCTCACGGGCATGTCGGAAGAGATGCTCAAGGCGGCGCTCGACGAGGAGGAGACCGCCCGCTGTGAGCGCGACGACGGCACCTTTTTGTGCCTGCTCGACACGCCCACCATCACCGACACCGACGACGGTGACACCTATGAGACCATTCCTCTCGCCATTCTGTACAACGAGAAATGCGTCGCCACCGTCTCCCTCCGCGGGAACGCCGTGCTCGGCGACTTCATCGCGGGGCGCATCGGCGCGGTGGATCCCGCCCGTCCCGTGTATTTCATGCTCGCCTTCCTCATGGGGAACGCCAAGCGGTTCCTCTCCAACCTCCGCCAGATCGACAAGAAGTCCCTCCGCGTGCAGGCGGAGCTCCACCGCTCCATGAAGAACAAGGAGCTCATCCAGCTCCTCGAGCTCGAAAATTCGCTCGTCTACTTCTCGACGTCGCTGTCCTCGGCGACGGGGCTGTACAACAAGCTCGAGCGCGACCCCATCATCTCGGGCAACGAGGAGTACAAGGACCTCTTTGACGACGTCGTCATCGAGACCCGTCAGGCAATGGAAATGTGTACCATCTACCGCGACATTCTCTCGGGCACGATGGACGCCTACGCATCCGTCATTTCCAACAACCTGAACATCGTCATGAAGCTGCTCGCCGTCATCACGCTCGTCATCTCCATTCCCACCCTCATCGCGAGCTTCTGGGGCATGAACGTTGCCGTCCCGTTCGAGTTCATCGGTCCGTGGGGATTCTGGATCGTCGTCGCCATCGCGGTCGTCGTCACCGTCGTCTCGGCGGTCTTTCTCATCCGCTATTCCAATTCCATCCGCGTCCGCTCCTCCCGAAGGATCCGGAAAAAGCGCAAAAAGGGGGAATAAATGCCGCTCTTCGAGTATGTCTGTCCCGCTTGCGGGAACAAGTTTTCCGAGCTCGTCCGCTCCCATGAGGAGAAGGTTTCCTGCCCCGCGTGCGGCGCGGAGGCAAAGAGGAACTGGTCGGGCTGCATGTATTCCGCCACGGGCAAGCCGCCCAAGAAGTGCTCGGGAAAGTGCTCCGAGTGCTCGGGGTGCAAATAGGCGGTCCGCCCGCACGGGCGGCGGAACGGGGCGCCCTTTCCGCCGAGATCCGCAAATTTTCCGTAAAAAAGTCAAAAATATCTCCGAAAAACGCTTGACGAAAAAGGTTGCAAGTGTTATGATATGAAAGCTGTCGCCAAGACAGCTTGCTTTTTCTACGGGAAAAGCCCTCCTGTCGGAGGAACTTCGCAGATTGACAACTACATAGCAAGAAAAGAGTAAAGAAAGACGGAAAGGCAAGAAGATT
>CANQAX010000007.1 GCA_947589235.1 uncultured Clostridia bacterium | reverse complement strand
TCCTGCGGGAGCATGAGCCCCTCGATCTGCCCCTTGCCGATCTCGATGTACACGTTGCGCATATCGACCTTGCGGACGAGCCCGCTCATGAGCTCGCCCTCCTTGTCGGAGAACTCGGAGAGCGTGTTGTCGCGCTCCGTCTCGTGGATCTTCTGCAAAATGACCTGTTTCGCCGTCTGCGCGGCGATACGGGAGAAATTCTGCGGGACGAACTCTTCGGTGAGCACGTCGCCCACCTTGATGTTCTTCTTGATGAGAACGGCGTCCTCGAGATAGATCTCGCCGTCCTCGAGCTCCTCCTTCTCATCCTCCACGACGGTGCGGGACAGGAAGTAGCGGATGGTGCCCTTTTCGGGGTCGAGCTTCAACTCGATGCTGCCCGTTTCTCCGTCGTGTTGTTTTCTGTAAGCGTCTCTAAAAACGCCTCCTCGCTGATCCCCTTCTCGCGCTCCAGAGCCGCGAGCGCGGGGAAGAAGTCCTCGAATTCCTTGTTTGTTTTTTTCGACATGGTAATTTACTCCCGTTTGATTTTTCGGATATCCCGTCAGACCTCGATGAGGAGGCAGACCTTTGCGCAGGAAGCGAAGGGAAAGACCTTCTCCTCGCCGCCGCACGAGATGCGCACGGAGGAGCCGTCGAACCCGAGGAGCTCCCCCTCATACAACTTTTTCCCGCCGACGGGCGCATACAGGTGCACTTCCACCGCCTCGCCGATATGGCGCTCGAAGTCGCGCGCCGTGCGGAAGGGGCGGTCGAGCCCCAGCGAGGAGCAGTTGAGCGTGTATGCCGCGCCGAAGGTGGGGTCGAGCTCGTCGAGCGGAAGGTCGATGGAGCGGTGGAACGCCTCGCAGGTGACGAGATCGATCCCCCCCTCCCTGTCGAGAAAGACGGTGAGAGAGCGCGTGCGCGCGTCCCACTTCACTTCGACGAGCTCGATGCCCATCGCCTCCGCATACGGGCGCAGGAACGCCTCGATCTCCGCCATGGGTTTGACGTTCATTTCTCCCCCCTTAATAAAGAATTTGAGAGCGGCGGCCCGCTCTCAATCTCTTTTCATCGATTAAGTGACCCCATTATACCATGTTTTTCCGGAGTTGGCAAGCATTTCGCGCGCATTTCGGAAAAATTTTCAGCGGGGAAGCCCGCCCCGCATGCGGACGAGCTCGATGAAGATCTTCGCGGTGACGAACGCGTCGTCATACGCCCTGTGATGGCGGAAGGTGAAGCCGAAGTGTTCGGCAATGGTGTTGAGCTTGTAGTTGGACAGGCGGAGTTGCTCCTGCGCGAGGGACATCGTGTCGATCTGCCTCTGCTCGAAGAGGTACCCCTCCCGCTCGCCGTAGTAGCGGATGAACTTGCAGTCGAAGCCGACGGCGTTGTGCCCGACGAGGGCGCAGCCGTCCGAAAACTTGTAGAAGTCGGCGATGACGTCGCCGATCGGGGGCGCGCCGACCAGCATCTCGTCGGTGATCCCCGTGAGATTCACAATTTCATCGGGGAGCTTCACGGGACAGGAGACGAAGGTCGAGAACCGCTCGCAGATCTTGCCGTTTTCGATCTTCACCGCGCCGAGCTCGATGATGCGGTCCATCGACGCGGAGGGCGTGCTGTTGAGCCCCGTCGTCTCGATGTCGAACACGACGAACTTTCCGCGGACGAAATCGGCGGGAAGCCCCGACGCGCCGAAAAGATCCCCCTGCACGAAGTCGGAATCGGGCGAGGGAAAGACGGCGCGGTAGCGCGCGGGCACTGGGCGGGACGGGCGGGATTCGGGCACGAAGCCCTCGGGCGGGGTGCCGCGGTCGAGAAACTTCGCGCGGAAGGAGAGCGCGCCGTTCCACAGCTCGTTGTCCCCCGTGAGGCACACGCCGTCGCCCGCGCGGAGCGAGCGCACCTTCTCGACGGTCGCCTTCTTGGAAAAATAGGAGCAGCGGAGGCTCGCCGAGCCGTCCGAGAGGGTGAGCGTGAAGTACGGCTTCCCCGTCTTGGTGAGGCGCTCCTCGATGTAGGTGAGCCTGCCGCAGACCGAGATGCCCTGCTCCTCCTTGGAAAGATCCGCCATGTAGATGGCATGCTCGGGCGCGCCCCCGTCGATTGCCTCGTACCCCGTGACGGGGAAAAAGCGGGGCGCGGGAAGGAGCTCCGCGGGCGGGACTTCCGCCTCGATCTCGCCGATGGCGCGGTCGGAAAAGACGAATTCGCCGCTCCAGCTGCCGCAGAACTTCCGCTTCAGCATGGCGTGGACGGCGTCGAGCACCTCGTCCGACTGCGGGCGGACGCGCGCGGGCACCGCAATGCGGAACTGCCCTCCCCCCTTTCCGCAATCGACGCGGACGTCCTCGGGGCGGAGGAACGCGGCGACGGCGGGATACCGCTCCGCGACAAAGCTCAAGATCGCGCGGCGGACGCCCTCCTCGCTCGGGACGGACTTCGTGACCTTCACCGAGGCGGAAAAGCCCGCGGGCACGAAGCGCGCCGCCTCCCGCTCGGCAAACATGATGTCGTCCTGCGTGTAGGTACTGTCGGTCACGAGGGAGAACACGACTTCCCTTCCCTCGACCGTGATCTTCGAGAGGACGGCGCGGCTCAACCCCTCCGTCCCTCGTATCGCCTGTAAAAATTCTTCGCTCTTCATGCCAACAGCTCTTCGAGACGGCGGAAAAATTCGCGCTCGGCGTCCGCCGTGCGGACCCGCTCGTCCTCCCGTCCCTTCTGAATGATGATACACCATTCGTTCCCGCCCGCGATGCCGAGGTCGCACCCGCGCGCCTCGCCGGGTCCGTTCACGACGCACCCCATCACCGCAATGCGGAGAGATTTTTTCACGTGCTTCACGCGCTCGGAGACCCGCGCGGCGAGCCCGATACAGTCATACATGCACCTGCCGCAGGTGGGGCAGGAGACGACGTCGACGAAGTCCCGCTCCAGCCCGCAGGCGCGCAGGATCATGTGCGCCGCCTCTACTTCGCGGACGGGATCGTCCGAGAGGGAGACGCGGACGGTGTCGCCCACGCCCGAGAGGAGAAGGGAGCCGATCCCCGCCGTGCTCTTGACGAGGGCAAATTCGCCGCCGCCCGCCTCGGTGACCCCGACGTGAAGCGGGTAGTCCGTCCGCTCCGCGAGCATGGTATAGGCGCGAACGGTCACGGGGACGTCGGACGCCTTCACCGAGAGGACGATCTGCTCCACCCCCTTGGATTCGAGGAGCCTCGCCTGCGCGAGCGCGCTCTCGACGAGCGCCTCCGCCCCCCTCCCGTACCGCTTGAGGGCATCGGGCGCGATGCTCCCCGAGTTGGAGCCCACCCGCACGGGAATGCCGTGCGCCTTGACACAGTCCGCCACGAGGGAGACTTCCCTCTCCCCGCCGATGTTGCCCGGGTTGATGCGGAGCTTGTCGGCGCCGTTCTCCGCCGCGAGGACGGCAAGCCGCACCGAGAAGTGGACGTCCGCCACGATGGGCACGTTCACCCTGTCGCGCACGGCGCGGATGGCGCGGGCGTCCGCCTCGTCGAGGACGGCGACCCGCACGATGTCGCACCCGGCGGCGGCAAGGCGCAGAATTTGAGCGACGCTCTTTTCCACGTCGCTCGTCCGTTCGGTCGTCATGCTTTGAACGGCGATCTTCCCCGTTCCGAGGAGGACGCCGCCCACATTCACACACCGTTTCATGAAGTCTCCTTACGACTCCGATTCCTTCTTCTCCATCATGCGCTGCAATTCGGACATGAAGGACGAAATATCCTTGAAGGAACGGTACACCGAGGCATACCGCACGTATGCCACCTCGTCGAGCCCCTTCAGCCCGTCCATGACCATCTCGCCGATGTCCTTGGACGAAATTTCCTGCTCCATCGAGTTGTAAATTTTCTTGGAGATCTCCTCGACGAGCTCGTCGATGCGCTCGACGGGCACGGGGCGCTTCTCGCATGCCTTGATGATGCCGCGCTTGATCTTCCCCTTGTCGAATGCCTGACGGTTCCCGTCCGACTTCACGACGAGGATGGGCGCGATCTCGATGGTCTCGTATGTCGTGAATCTTCTCCCGCAGCCGATACACTCCCTGCGGCGGCGGATCGTCCTGTCGTCATCGGCAGAGCGCGAATCGATGACTTTGCTCTCCGTGCAATTGCAATACAAACAGCGCATCTTGCTTCCCCCTTCGTATGGATAGCAAAATTATAGCACATTCCGCGGCATTTGTAAAGAACTTTTTTCGCATCCGCTCCTTCCGCCCCGAGACGGGCGCATTTACCAAACTTTAACATTTCCTTTCCATGGCATTTACATCTCCTTAACACTGTCATGCTATCCTCTGTCTGTACAAAAGGTGAACGAATGAATTTTCTGATCCTCACTTGCGGAACGGGCGAGGGGCACAACAGCGCCGCCTATGCCGTTCTGAACGAACTCAACGAGCGGGGGCACGGGGCGGAGGTCCGCGACGTGCTCTCCTTCCGGAGCGAGCGGGCGAGAAAGCGGGTGACGGGCGGCTACTCCGCCATGATCCGCCGCACGCCCCGCCTCTTCGGGCTCATATACCGCCTCGGCGACCTGTACGACCGCAGCGGGCTCCCCTCCCCCATCTATGCCTTCAACGCCTCGTACGGGGAAGCTGTCGCGCGGTACATACGGGAGCGCGCCATTGGCTGTGTCATCTGCACCCACCTCTTCGCGATGGAGACGATGACCGCCGTCCGCAGGGAGCTCGGCGTCCCCGCCTACGGCGTCCTCACCGACTACACCGACATTCCATTCTATAAGGATACATCGCTCGACGGGTACTTCGCCCCCACGCCAGCCGTGAAGGAGGAACTTGTCCGCCGCGGCTTGGACAGTCGGAAGATCTTCGTCACGGGCATTCCCGTCCACGCGAAGTTCACCGCCGCCATGACCAAGGCGGAGGCGCGCGGGGAGCTCGGCATTCCCGCGGGGGAGAAGGTCGCAGCCGTCTTGACGGGCGGGGCGGGCTGCGGAAAAATCGTCAAGCTCTGCCGGCACCTCTCCCGCCTGAACGGCGTCACGGCGTACGTCTTTACGGGGCGGAACGAAAAGCTCCGCCGCCGCATCGGGCGGAAGTTCCCGGAGGAGCATATCCGCGCCGTGCCCTTCACGCCCGACGTCGACGTGTACCTCAAGGCGGCGGACGTCGCCCTCTCCAAGGCGGGCGGGCTGTCGAGCACGGAGATCGCCGTGTGCAACGTGCCCCTCGTCCACCTTCGCTCCATTCCCGGGGTGGAGAGCGCGAACGTGAAGTTCTTCACGGAGAACCGCCTCTCCGTGCACGCGCGCACCATGCGGCGGGCGGCGGATTGGACGGAGCGGCTCCTCTCGGATGGAACGCTCGCGGAGGAGATGGCGGCGGCGCAGAGAAAAACGATCAACGCAAATGCGGCGCGCGATCTGGTAGATACTGTTTTGGAGGATATGATTTATGACGGGTTTCTTGTGGACGCTGTTCATTCTCGGGGGATTTCTCTCGGGGAGCGTGATGTACAGCAGGATCCTGCCCAAGCTCATCTTGCATAAGGACATCTGCAAACTCGAGGGGGACGGCAACCCGGGCGCCTTCAACGTCTTTCACCACTGCGGCGTGCCGATGGGGCTCCTGTGCCTCTTCTTGGACGCCTTGAAGGGATTCGCGCCCGTGTTCGCCGCGACCTTCCTGCTCGACCCGAGAAACTTTCTGTTCGGGCTCGTCATGGCGGCGCCCGTGCTCGGGCATGCCGTCGGGCTCTTCAACCGCTTCCGCGGCGGAAAGTGCATCACGACGTCCTTCGGCGTGGCGATCGGAGCCGCACCCGCGAGCCTCATCTTCCTCGTGCTCGCCGTGCTCTACATCCTGTTCTCAACCGTCATCAAGATCGATTCGCACACCGCAAGGAGCATCCTCACCTTCGCCCTCTTCGGCGGAATTTCCCTTCCCGTCCTCTGTATCCGCGGGCTGTACGGCATCGCGGCGGGGTGCCTCTTCCTCTCCGTCATCGCCATCGTCAAGCACATTCCCCACGCCTCCGTGACCGTCCGCGGCGAGGAGCCCGAAGAATCCGAACAGACACATTCTTAACTGTTTCTCCGCAGGAGGGGCGGCTGCATGCCGCCCCTCTTTGCCGTATCTTTTTTCCTCGGGCGCGGAATTTTGTCTCCGTTTCCTTGCATTTTTTTTGGATCCATGCTATTCTTTTTCTTGAAACATCGGGCGGACAGGTGAAAGGATGAAATCGAAACGTACCATGAAAATTTTGGCGATCATGCTCGCCGTCGCAGTCCTTCTCGCGGCGCTGTGCATTCTCCCCTTCCTTCTTCTCAAGCCGAAGGGCGAGGACCCCGCAGGCGGGGACCCCGCGGGCGAGGAAATTACTTCTTTCGAGTTCGAGGCGGAAGATCTCCCCGACGAAAAGCCCCTCTATCCCATATCGCACGGCGGGCGGAACTACTACGTCGCGGCGGACGGAAAGGATATCGACCATGCCGACGGCACCATCGAAAATCCCTACAACATCGACGCGATCCGCTGGTTCACGCGCGACAAAAAAGAGGGCGACGAGCTGCGGTTCAGGGCGGGCGACCAAATTCTTCTGAAGCGCGGGGACGTCTTTGAGGACAACCTCGAGATCCGCTATTGCCACGGCGAGCCCGACAACCCCATCACCATCGCTTCCTACGGCGACGCGGAGGCGCGACCCGTCATCGTGATCGAACAGGACGTGCACCACTTGAGCGATTCCATCGGAATCGTGAGCGGCGTCATGCTCGTCCGCTGTTCGGACATCGTCGTCCGCGACCTCGAGGTCAAGCTCGTATGGCACTCGAGAAAGACGACGCAGGTCGGCGGCTCCGGCATCGTCGCCGAATACGACCATGCGAACGGAAACCGCTACCAAAACCTCTATATCGTGAACAACGTCGTCCACTCCGAATGCTATGAGGAGCCCGACCGCCCCTTCTTCGCCAACACGTCTGGCATCAAGGTGAACGGCTTTGAGGATTCCTATGACGACACGCCCGACGACAGCTACGTGATGACGGGCGTTTGGTGCACGAACAACCTCGTCTACAACATCGGGCGGACGGGGATCGCCGCGGGCGGCTGGATCCTGAACGACCGCATGATGCAGATGAAGTTCACCACCTTCTACGACGTGCACCTCGACAACAACATCTGCTACAACATGGGCTGCTGCGGCGTGAGCGCGGGCGCTTCGACGCACTGCACGATGAACCGCAACCTCATCCACCACGCGGGCGTCTATGTGTGCGGCGACTACAACGGCGACGACCCGCCGCAGGAGGGCGAGGGCGGCATGATGGCGATTTGCCTGCGGGACGGAGAGATCGCCTATAACGAGGTGTACGACATCTACCGCCAAGGGACGCCGTACGACGCGATGGGCATCGACATCGACTGGAACTGCACGAATGTCACCGTGCGGTGCAATCACACCTACAACTGCGAGGGGAGCGGCATCGCCACGATGGCGAACGCGAACGGCAAGATCTTAAATAACCGCGTGGAGGACAACCTCGCCTATACCAACCAATACGGGCAGATCGCGGTGTGCGACTACGTCCCGTGGGGACCGCAGAACGTCCTCTCGCGCGAATACATCCGCAAGAACTCCCCCGACCTTCTCTCCCTCCGCTATCTCGAGGTCGCGGAGAACCTCATCAAGGCGGCGCCCGAGAACGGAAAGAACGTCTTGGGGGAAGATATCGTGAAGAGCATGTTCCTCGCAAAGAAGGCAAACGGCGAGGAGGAATGGCTCGGCAACACCTTCCACGACAACCGCGTCGTGTACACGGGCAACGGCACGAACTTCTGCTACAACCGCATCATCGACGAGGTCACGGACACCGCAAACCACGCCCGCTGGAGCAGCTTTTCGGATAACCGCTACTTTGCCCCCGACCCTACCGTGTTCCCCTGCGTGGACACGACCCCCGACGAGTTCGTCGACCGCACGGGCGGCGCGCTGCCGTACATCTCGGCGGGAACCAAATTTTCAAGCTGGGTAAAGCGCGACACGGGCGCAACGTTCGGGCGCTATGACCCCGAGGCTTCCCCCTCCCGCCCGGGCGGAGCGAGCGCCGACTTCCGCGACGGCACCCTGCACATCGCATGGAATGCCTCCCAAGGAGACGTTTGGCACTACAACATCTACCTGCTCGGGGAAAACGAGGAACCCGACTTCCGCCGCCTCCTCGCGCAGACGCAGAACACGGCGTTCGACTTTTCGCCCGAGAGCAAGGGAACATTTTACATCGAGATCCGCCCCGAGAGCAACACGGGGCTCTACGGCGAACCGCTGCGGCTCACCGTCACGCTTAAGTAAAATATGACGAAAAAGGGACGAAATGAGGGACAGGCAAAAACCTGTCCCCCTTTTGGTAGACCCGGCGGGAATCGAACCCACAACGGCCCCTTAGGAGGGGGCTGTTATATCCATTTAACTACGGATCCCTATCACTGCAAAATTGCGATTCAATTGTCCTTCCCCCGGCGGGAATACTTCGCCCCCCCGATGGGGGCTCGTGCGCCGCTACGCGTCGGGCGAACCCACAACGGCCCCTTGGGAGGGGGCTGTTATATCCATTAACTACGGATCCCTATCACTGCAAAATTGCGATTCAATTGTCTTTCCCCGGCGGGAATACTTCGCCCCCCTGATGGGGGGCTCGTGCGCCGCTACGCGTCGGGCGAACCCACAACGGCCCCTTAGGAGGGGGCTGTTATATCCATTTAACTACGGATCCCTGCTATAAAGGCAGTCCCGAGCGAAGAGCCGAACGGAAAACTACGCCCGCGATTTGACCTTCATCGGGTATCTTACACCATTCCGCCGAAAAAGGCAAGCGATTCCGTTCCGATTTCCGAAAAAAGCGCGGCGCGAAAGCACATGTCCTTCGGCGCGCCTTCCTGTGTCCTTCAATCCTTTCTCCTCACCAAGCGCATGCGGCGCGGGAACACATCTCCTTCGGCGCTCCCTTCCTGTGTCCTTCAGTTCTTTTTCCGCATCAGGCGCATGACGAGCTTGGAGATCTCCACGAGGACGAGCGGCGAGAGCGACAGCGCGATTGCGATGAGGTACTGCTCCCACGTGAGGAAGCAGAAGCTGAAGAAGCTCTGGAGCGGCGGGATGAACAGCACCGCGGCGGCGATGGCGGCGGAAGCCGAGAGCATGGCAACCAGCATGGGATTGTGACCATTCCCGCGCGAAAAGACCGACTCGGTGTTCGAGCGCTGGTTGAGCGCATGCACGAGCTGCGAAAACGAGATGACGAAGAACGCCATCGTCATCGGGACGGCATGGTCGACGGCGCCGAACGCATACAGACCGATGAAGTACGCCCCGAGCGTCGCCGCGCTGATAAACGCCCCGTGCAGGGCGACGCGCCACACGAGCCCCCTCTCGAACAGCGTCCCGCTCTTGACGGGCGGCACCTTCATGATGTTCCTGTCCGCGGGGTCCACGCCGAGCGCGAGCGCGGGCAGGGTATCCGTGACGAGGTTGATGAGGAGGACGTGCATCGCGAGGAGCGGCGCGGGCAGGTTGAAGAGGGTCGCGATGAACAGCACGAGGATCTCCGCGATGTTCCCCGAGAGGAGGAACTGAATGACCTTTTGGATGTTGCGGTAGACCCTTCTCCCCTCCCGCACGGCGCTCTCGATAGTGGTGAAGTTGTCGTCGAGGAGGACCATGTCCGCGGCGTCCTTGGCGACGTCCGTCCCCGAGCCCATCGCGATGCCGATGTCCGCCGCCTTCAGGGCGGGAGAATCGTTCACGCCGTCCCCCGTCATTGCCGCGACCTCGCCGCAGCGCTGCAGCGACTGCATGATGCGGAGCTTATCGGTCGGCGACACGCGTGCGAACACGGTCGTCGTGGGAACGGCGCGGTCGAGTTCCTCGTCCGTCATGGCGGCAAGCTCCGAACCCGTCACGACGGTGTTCCCCTCGCAGAAGATGCCGAGCGCGCTCCCGATGGCGACCGCCGTCACCTTGTGATCGCCCGTGATCATCACGACGCGGATGCCCGCCTCGTGGCAACTTCTCACTGCGCGGATGACCTCGGTGCGCGGCGGGTCGATCATGCAGGTGAGCCCCGTAAAGATCAGCCCCTCCTCGACGTCGTCCCCCTCCTTGGGAACGACATCGATGGCTCGGGTCGCATAGCCGAGCACGCGGAGCGCCTGTTCGGACATCGCAAAGGCGGTCGAAAGAATGCGCTCCCTGTCCTCTTCCGTTATGGGTCTCACCCCGTTTTCGGTGAAGAGGGCGGTGCAGTGCGGAAGAAGTTCGTCCACCGCGCCCTTGGTGTAGACGGTGAGGGTCTCCCCCGCGCGGTTGACGGTGGACATCCGCTTGCGGTCGGAATCGAAGGGCTGCTCGAACACGCGGACGTTCTCCTCCGCGAGCCGCTCGGAACTCGTGCCGAAGGCGTCGGCAAAGTACAGAAGGGCGCCCTCCGTGGGGTCGCCGAGCGTGCCGCCAGCGCCGTCCTTCGCCGCATTGTTGCAGAGCGCCGCCGCGCGGATGAGCGTCCTGCGCGCCTCGGTGTCCTCTCCCCGCTCCCCTTCGGACAGCTTCACGGGGGTGCCCGCAAGCGCCTCGTCGGGCGTGAAGTAGCTGACGACGGTCATGCGGTTCATGGTGAGGGTGCCCGTCTTGTCGCAGCAGACGACTGTCGCGCTCCCCAAGGTCTCGACGGCGGGAAGCTGCCGCACGAGCGCCTGTTGCTTTGCCATGCGCTGGACGCCGAGCGCCATGACGACGGTCGCCGTCGCGGGAAGCCCCTCCGGAATGACCGAAATGGCGAGGGAAATCGCGGTGAGCAGCACCGTTTTCCAGTTGGATACGTCATAGATGAGCCCGATGGCGAGCATGAGGACGGCGATGGCGACGCCGACGATGGAGAGCGTCTTGCCCACCTTCCCGAGCTTGCGCTTCAGGGGGGTCGCGGTCTCGTCCGTCTGGTCGAGCAACCCCGCAATGCGCCCCACCTCGGTGTTCATGCCCGTCTCGACGACGACGCCGACCCCCGTTCCGAACGTCGAAATGGAGGACGAATACGCCATGTTCACGCGGTCGCCGAGCGGGGCGTCCGCCGCACAGACGGTGGGAGCGTCCTTATCGACGGGCACGCTCTCGCCCGTGAGCGCGGATTCCTGCACCTTCAGGTTCGCCTCGCGGATGAGGCGGATGTCGGCGGGAATGACGCAGCCGTCCTCGAGGAGCACGACGTCGCCCGTCACGAGCTCCTCCGCGGGGAGAACGCGCTCCTTGCCGCTTCGGAGCACGCGCGCCGTCGGGGCATTCAAGTCCTTCAGGGCGGCGAGCGCATCGGCTGCCTTCTTCTCCTCCACGATGCCGATGACGGCATTGACGATGATGATGACGAAGATGACGACTGCCTCCGCCCACTCCTCGAACACGAGGGAGATGACGGCGGCGGCGAGGAGAATGAGGATCATGACGTCGCACAGCTGTTCCCACAGCATGCGGAGGATCCCCTTTTTCTTTTTCGCCTTGAGGGAATTCGGACCGTTCGCTTGAAGGCGGCGAGCTGCCTCCTCCTCCGTAAGACCGTTTTCCGATGAGGAAACGGCGGCAAGAGCCTCCTCCACGGACATGGCGTGCCATGCCCGCGCGGGGCGCGGTTCGGGCTGTTCGATAAATTGTTCTCTTTTCATGTTCGACCTGTCTGCGCGGGCGCGATCCGTGCGGGCGCGCGGGTTTTCATACAGATATTGTATACCACGCGCGCGAAAAAATCAAACGTTCCCCGCCCCCTTTTCCGAATGAAAATAGCCCGCGGGTCTCCCCGCGGGCGTTCCGAACGGCTTTACTGTGCGTCGGGAGCGAGAAGCCCCGCCGCGCGCAGACTTGCGAGCAATGCGTTCACCGTGTCCGCGACGTTTTCCGCGGTCGCCGTCGAGGGCGTCGCGACGTCGGGCACCGCTGCCGCCTGCTCCGTGGGACCGGTATCGCCGCGGGGAATGGTGAAGGTGAGCACGGGATTTTCGGCAGTCCCCGTCTGAACGACGGTCGCATCCGAACCCGGCGTGCCCGTCTCGACCTGTACGGTGATGACGGGCGTCGCCCCAACGGGACCCGTTTCTCCCGTAGCGCCCGTCGCGCCGGTTTCGCCGATAGGACCGGTTGCACCCGTGGGACCGATTTCTCCCGCGGGTCCCGTGGCACCCGTTGCACCCGTTTCGCCGATAGGACCCGTTGCACCTGTTGCACCTGTTGCGCCGATGGGACCGATTTCCCCCGCGGGACCCGTTTCTCCCGTAGCACCCGTCGCACCCGTAGGACCAATGGGACCCGTGGCACCCGTGGCACCCGTGGCGCCGGTGGGACCGGTGATCCCGCGAATATAGGTACCGTAGGAACCGCACCCGTACGTTCCGCACGAGCAGGGACAATTTCCGCAGATCGAACAGCGTCTGTAAATCAACATCAAAACCTCCTGAAACGGCGCGCCTGCCGCGCGCCGCGGGCGAGCATGCCGCCCTATTTCATCATATCTTTTCGGGAGAAAAGTGGTGACGCCGCAAGGAAAATTTTCCGTCCACCCCCGCCCCTGCGGACGATTCGGCGGCAGGGACCGCCGATTCCCCGTCGCGCTTTCCTGCGCTCCTGTCGCGGAGGGGGCAGGACTGTGCCCAACGCGAGCGAATCGCGGGGATTTGTCATTTCGACGACGCGAAGCGGCGCACGAGCCGTACAGGCTATCATTTCGAGCGAAGCGAAGTAGCGCACGAACCACAGGCGAAGTGCGCTACGGAGCGAAGTCGAGAAATCTACGACTTAATAACGCAGAGAGTTTTTGTTTATTCTCAATAATAAGGTTGAGATGTCTCGACTACGCTCGACATGACACTAATATACAACGATGTCGAACAAAAACACACCCCAAAGGGGTGCCTTTGGGGTGTGTTTTTATGGAATGGGGTCGAAAATCAAGACAGCGTCTTTTGGTAAAGCGGGACGGCGGTAACGGTGTTCTGCCAGAGCGAATTCGTCCCGTCCGAGGTGATGACGACGGTGCAGGTGACGGTCTGCTGTGCCGAGCCCGCGCTCGAGGCGACGGAAAATTCAATCGACTTGATGTGCACCTCGTCGTAGGCGACGGTGCCGAGGGGCTGGAACGTCTTTTTGATCTCGGTGTCGGCGCCCTCCGCGTCCTTGCCCTTGGTGGTCTGCACGATGACGAGCATGCCCGTTCCGTCGACGGTGATTTCGCAATTGTCGCCGTAGGACGTGCTGTTGTACCGAACCGTCCCCGACGCCTCGTTCATGGAAAATTCCTCGCCGAACCGCACCTCGTTGGTGACGATTTTGAGGATGTCCGAGCCGAGGACCGCCGCCTTGGAGACATCCATCATCTGTTCGCCCGTGCCGAACAGCGCGGTCGTGCCCACGATTGCCGTGGAGACAAAGATGGCAAGGATCGCCATCGACGCGAGCACCTCTGTCAAGGTGAATCCTCTCGAATTGGTCATCTTCCGTTTCATGTCAGCCCTACCTCTTATACGCGGCGGCGGAACCGTCGCCGTACGTTCCGACTTCGACGGAGAGCGAACCCTCCTCGTCCTCAATGATCACGTGCCCCGTGCCGCTGCTCCCCCCGTCGAGGAGCTGCTCCGTCTCGGAAAGAGCGGAATAGAAGGCGTCGTCCTGCTCCGAAGCCTTGATGTTCAAGTCGAGCGAGGAATCGTACAGAACCGCGATGATCATGCAGCCGAACGCGACGATGAGGATCGCAATGAGGATCTCCGCGAAGGTCTCCCCTCTCTTCGAGCGCAATTTTTTCAGAAATTTACTCATTTGTGATCGCCTCCCCTCTCGAGATCGTGACGCGGTCCTGCGTCCAAGTTACGATGACCCGAAGGGTCCCGTGCTGCGTCATCGACCCGTTTGTATACTCCCCGTTCACGACGGCGCCGCCGTCCGCATACTCATATTGCGGCTCGCCCGTCGTCTGCACGGGCTTGACGTCCGCCGTCCAGTACGCCGTCATCGAATACTCGTCGCCCTCGCCGCGGAAGGTGAGGGAAAGGTCGCAATTGGCGGTCATGACAAGCCTGCACTGCACCGTGTCGAACTGTGCGCCGCCCGTCCCGTCCTCGACGCGGATGGTGAAGACGTAGGAGATGGGAGCGACCGATTCGGGCTTTACGGGCGCACCCGCCTGCTCCCTCACGCTCAAATACCACTTGTCGGGAACGTACGCGAAGGGAACGATCTTGTCGCACTGCGATGCGATGGTATCGGCGAGCTTGAGGCTACTCCCGCTCTCGCAGACCGCGGCGCCCGAAACGGTGCCCTTGCCCGCGTCCCCGCTCGGGGCGAGCTGCGGAACAGTGAGCTTGTAGGAATCGCTGTCCGTGTGCGCGCCGTCCGTGTAATTCCACTTGCGCTCGTAGTCGTACTTGACCTCCTGCGAGGTATACGTGAGCCCGTCGAGAAGGTCGACGACCATGAGCGCCGCGGACGACACGGTGTAATACTGCTGCTCGTCGGAATGGGAATGCCGCCCCGCGTTGGAGGACGCCATGATGAACGCCGAAGCGCCCGCGAGCCCGCAGAGCAGAAAGACGACGAGCGCGATCATGATGGACGCGCCGCGCCTGAAATTGAGTTTTCTCCGCAAGATTTTCACGATAATCCCCCGCTTACGCCCTGCCGAGCGCTTTCTTGATGTCCCCGACGAGCGCCTCTAAAGCCGTTCTGAATTCCGCTAATTTGGGTTCGACGATGGCGGCGATCTCCTTCTTCGTGCTGTTGCATGCCTTCTCCAAGTCGGAGAAAACGCCGCCGTCGAGCCAGCCCGAGATGGTGCTCTCAATCTCGCCGAGCTGTTCGCTCCGCGTCGGCTCCGTCAAGACCATGGCATTTCCCGCCATCTCTTGGCAGGATGCGATGGCGTCGGAGAGCGCCGTGACGGATTTGTTGAACTTCCCCGTCGTATCCCTGTTTCCGACGTCCGAAATTTCATTCTGCAGCTCCTGATAGATGGACTCCATTTGGGCGTACGTCTCGTACAGGGCGACGGTCGCGGCGTCGGGACCCTCCCCCTCGGTCGCCCACAGGTCGGGCGTGAGCCAATCGCCATAGTGGAAGAGCACGAACACGGAGCGGAACCTGTCGCCCTGTTCGACCTCGACCTTTCTCGCGAACACGAACGGGAAGGGATAGAAGCTCGTGTCGTCCCCCTCGATGTAGGGGAACACGTTGTTATACACGCCGCAGTCGCCGTTCACGTACGACCCCTCGGGAAGTTTCTTCTCGTACGGGTTGGGGTTGTAGGTCGTCGAGTAGTGCTTGCCGTAGTCGTACATGAACCCGTAGTCGGGGTCGCCCTCCCAATCCTTGTGCTCCGCGAGCTTGTCGACGCTGTAATCGATCATGGCTTCGAGAAGTTTCTGCGAGGCGTCCTTGTCCGCCGTGTTCTCGATCCGGTGCCCCGAATCGGAGCCGTAGAATCCGGCAAACCTTTCGGCAAATTCATTGGCGAGCGCGGTGCGGTTTGCGCCCGTCTCCTTCAGCTGCTCGCCAAGCTCGGTGAGGGCGAGGTCGATGCCGCTTTCCCCCGAGGCGCCGCAGAGCAACACATATTTGAGATAGTAATTTTGGATGGGGTCGCGGAGCGAGCGCATATTTTTCACCTTGCCCGCGGTATCCACGACGTCCTCAACATTTTTATATTTCTCGAATAACGCCCACAAGTCATACAGTGCGTCGAAGGCTTCCTGCACCGCGTCCGCGAGCGCCTTTGAGCCGACCGTCTTGGTCTCCACCGCCGTCTTGAGTTCGCCGAGCTCCGTATTCACCGTGGTCGCAAGCGTTTTCGCAAGCGTTTTCACAAGCGTCTTGTCCGTTTCGCTAACCGTAAGGGATGCCATATCGCCGTTCCACTTGTCGATGATGGTGGGATAATCGGCGAGCGCGTCGATCGCCTCCTGCAAATTCGTGAGCTTGAGCTCGGAGAGGAACTTATCGTGCCCCGCCCTCGAGATCCCGAGCTCGACGACGAGCTGCTTCAGCTGCCCGCTATTTCCGTCGTCCCCGCTCATATCTTCGCGGTAATAGCGGTACATGATCTCGCCGTACAGATCGTTGTTGTCCTGATAATGGTCCTTTGCGACGTCAAACACACTGTAGAACATGGATCTGACGAAGATACGGTAGAGAAGTCCGTTCATGTAGAACGCATTCTGCGTATCCCCGCCTTCGGCTGCATTTGCGCTGTCGTCGCCGACAATCAGGCGCACCTTCTTCAGCGCGGCGGCATCGTTCGCCGTGCTGTCGTCCGCCAAATCGTTATACGCCTGCTTCAATTCATTGTAGAAGGACATGAACGTATAGGACGGGATCCCCGTCACGGTATTCTTAAGCTCGTTGGTGCTTCCTTCGTACGTAAACAGATCCTCGTGCTCGGTTCCGCTCGTGTCGGTATATTTTCCGTTATAGATGGCGTGGAGCGCCTCGACCAAGGTAACTTGGGGGGAATTCTTGTCGTCGTTGCTTGAACTTACGCCGTAGTAGATCCTCGACCTCACGCGGTCGAGATAGAGGTTGCTCCCCGCGAGGTTGTATGCCTCCCCCTCGTAGTCGAGCCCGACCTCTTCCTCCACCTGCGCGATGATATCCTCCACGCACCCCTTGACCTCTTCGAGCGCTTGGAGCTTCTTGAGCCAGTACAGCTTATCCCGCGCCTTCTCGACCTGCGCCAAGAGCGCCGCCGTCGAAGTGTTTGCGGAGGCAATGCTGTCCGCAAGCTGTTTGACCGTGGCGGAGATCGCCTCGTAGTAGGGGCTGTGACTGTACTCGATGCCCCTCTGCGCGATGTAGTAGTTCTTGTCGTCGTCCGCAAACACGGCGCCGCCGAAGTAGTAATGGACATCCGCGTATTTGCCTGTGAGGTAGGTGTTGGAAAATCCGAGGGATTCGGTGCGGACCCACTCGAAGTTGTCGCCGCGGAAGGTGCCGTAGATGGGAACGGGCGAGCCGTCCGCAAGGCGACCCGTCCAGACATAGTTGTTCGAGCCGATATTCTTGCCGTAGATGATCGCGCAGTAGTTGCCGTAAACGCTCAAGGCGGACTTCGCGACGCCCATCCGCTCGCGGATGTTGCCGATGAGCCCCGAAGCCGACTTCGAGGCGTACTCGATGTGACCCGCGGTATAGCAGCTCTCGATGCGGTAATCGTCGCCCGAGGGGTCGCTGTCCTCCATGATGTAGCCGACGAGCCCGCCGACGTATTCGCCCGAGAGGTTCCCCGCGGCGTAGCAGCTGCCGATGGTGCTGTCGCCCGTGATGCATCCGACGAGCCCGCCGACATAGAGCGAGGCAAGCGGCGTTCCGTCGCTCCTCGTCGTGCCCTCGGCATAACCCGTGTGCACGGACGCGGAACAGTTGTTGATGTGCTCATCTTCGCAGAATCCGATGAGCCCGCCGACGTAGCATTCCCCCGTCACGCGGTACTTTTCGGGATGGAAGGAGCCGTTCTCCTGCGTGAGATACGCCTGACAGTTGTTGATATAGTCGGAATCCCTCGAGGTCCCGACCAAGGCACCCACGCCCATTTCGTACATCTCCGCGAGTGCCTTGGGCATCTGCGAATTCACGGAGGGATTGACGAGAAGGATATCGTACAGGCGCGCATCATAGACATAGCCGAAGAGCCCCGCATAGAACGGAGCATCCACGTACAGATGGTTGATGGTGAGGTAGTTTCCGTAATAGCGGAAATCGTCCGGAAGGTAGATGGGCGAGAACGGGACGGGTTTCCCCTCGCTGTTTCTCCACTCCGCACAGTTGAAGTCGATGGCGTTCACCTGATTCGCATACATGAGCTTGGGGTCGACCATGCTCCGATGTACGTACTTTTCGTTGTAATCGGAACTCGAAACGGGAGGGACCGCGTGCGAGCTGCCGTCGGTGTAGGCGGATGCCTTGCCGCGGTTGTAATCGCTGTACGTGTAGGAAATTTCACCTCCTTCCGTTTTCGTCTCGGTGACCTTGGGAAGCAGCGCCTGCATGTTCGAGCGGATCTCGGTGATGTTGGCGAGGTTCTGAAGGTGCCTGCCGCATGCGATGTCGACGGTGGCATAGTACGCCTTGTCGTCGCTGTCGTACCAAGTCCTGTAATCGTTGAACCAACCGTTCAACACGACGGTGGCGGAGCGGGGCATGAACGTCGGGTCGATGGGCGAAGCCGCCGAATAGTTCTCGTCGCCCTCGTTGTTCAGGGCATACACCGTGACCGTGATCTTGACGTTCTGACCCAAGAGGAAATTCGTCCCGAAGGCGGCGGTGCGCGACGCCCACTTCTCGAAGGGCGCGACGGGCGCCTCGGCGAACGTCCGCGACATGCCGTTGACGGGGTCCTTATCCACCACGGTGTCGAGGACGAGCCGATACGTCGAGCCGAGCGCGACATCCTGCAGGACGACGGGTCCGCCCGCCGCCATGCTCGCGGGGTCGGTGCCGAGCGCGAACGTCGAGTAGATCGCCGTCTGCGTGAGGTCGAGCGCCGCCTCCCCCTTGTACGCCTCGCCGTTTTCGTCGGCAAGCGAGACGAGAATGCCGATGCCCTTGCCCATATCCTGCAACTGACGGACTTCGGGCAGATAGATGCTCAACGTGAGATCTTCGTAGTTCGTTACGGTGAGCTGCGGCGTGGGCAGGTTGGCGAAGGCGACCTTGTCGCTGCTCACCGTGCCCTCGTAGTAGCCGACCGCATCCGCCTTGCGCTGTTCCTCGCTCCCCTTTAAGACCATGAGGTACTCGACGGTGCGCGCGGCGAAGGGCTTCTCGGAATAGAACACCTCGCCGACCATGCCGGTATCCGACTGAAAGCCGATGGCATAGTAGTTCTGCGCCAGTTCCTGATCGATGGCGCCGAACGGGAGAATGTAGGCGATGTCGGCATTCCGCACGACGCTGCCGCCCTCCTCCGTGTAGTTGAAGATGTAGCGGTATCCGCCCGGGGTATCGTCGGAATAGGCGGTCGAGGCGACGCCCGAAGCGCTCGCCTTTTCGCCCATCGTCCGAAGGCGCTCCATGCCGCCCGTGTTGCGGATCTCGGTGAGGCGGTTCTGCGCCGCCGTCGCGATTGCCTCCGCGTCGCGGTCGTACTCCAAATACGAGATGTCGGACGGGTTGACGAAGGCAAAGGCAATGCCGGCAAGCAAGGCGATAATGGCGACGACAATCAGGAGTTCCGCCAACGTGAAACCGCGTCTGTTGTGAAGTTTTTTCAAAGGGTTCATCTCATCCCTCCGCCGTATCCGGCGACAGAAAACATTCTCTGTACTTTCACAGCCGTACCAAAAGTACAGAGATTAAACTATTCTGCGGCGCAAAATGCTCTTCCATGTACAAGGGAAACGAAATAGAACGTGAATTTTTCGAGAAATTTTTCCTTTTTCCCGCAAGAAATGCGTGTAACTCTTGACTTCGCGCGTAAAATAAGGTAAAATGACTTTTGTACAAAGTACAAAGAATAGTTTATTCTGCGTACAGATGCGTTTCCCGAAAAATCGCGCGGAGACGATGAGGGTCCCGACGGCTGTGCCGTCGGGACCCGATTTTTGCCCGCTCTCCTATAAAAATCCTTGTGCGCAGAGCGGGCTCTGCCTGCGGCACTTTGGGCGGCAGATACCGCCGCAAAGTCCGTCGCGCCTGCCAGCGCTCCTGTCGCGGTGCGCTCACAGCCCACTGGGCTGTTGAGCATGGTGCACCGCTCCACCCCATTTGGCACCCTACCAAAGGCTTCCCCTTTCGCAAAGGGCGCCGTAGGCGTGCCTTGCGCGGAGGCTCCGCCGTTGGGCGGGGGTGGGCATATACCGTCACGGCGTATAATAGTGTCATGTCGCCCCGCCGCGGCACGTGTTCCGTCTCGGCGTAAAATAATGTCATGTCGTCCCGCCGTAAGGCGGCACGAGCGCCCTGCGCGAAGTAGCGGAGCGTAGCGCAGTCGAGACATCTCAACCTTATTACGAAGTCAATTTCTGCGTTATTGAGCCGTAGATTTCTCGACGTTGCTCGAAATGACAGAAACCCTGCGATTCGCTCGCGTTCAGTACCTCATACCGAGCCCCGAAGGGGCGAGCGTATCTGTGAGCATAAGATTCGCTCGGCTCCTTGCGGAGCCTCGGAATGAGGTACACACGCTCGTGCCGTCAAAGGCGGGGCGGAATGTGTCACGACCTGTTGTACAATAATGTCATGTTGAGCGGAGCGTAGCGAAGTCGAAACATCTCAACCTTATTACGAAGTCAATTTCTGCGTTATTAAGCATAGATTTCTCGACGTTGCTCGAAATGACAGAAACCCTGCGATTCGCTCGCGTTGGGCACGGAAATGCCCCTCATCCGTCCCTTCGGGACACCTTCCCCCCGAGGGGGAAGGCTTTCAACCACACGGACATATTTCCCCAAAGGAACAAATTTCGTGAACTTTTACATCAGCAGTCTCCCCACCCGTTCCATCATCTCCGCCTTGTGCTCGATGAGCGAGTGCGCGTACCTTCGGAGGGTGACGGACGGGTCGCGGTGCCCCAAGATCTCCGAGAGCGTTTTCACGTCCATTCCGACTTCGAGCGCCCGCGTGGCAAAGGTGTGCCGCAGGGCGTGAAATCCCCTGTGCTCAATGCCGAGCCTGCGCAGAACGCACGCAAACGTCCGCTGATAGGAGCGGATCTCCGCCCCGTATTCTCCCTTTCCCGCGACGACATACCGCGATTTCGTCCTGTTCCGCAGCGCCCTCATGTAGCGGATGAGCTGCCGCGGGAGCGGGATCACGCGCTCCGAGCTCGGCGTCTTGGTCGTGTCGATGACCTTGACGTAGCGGCTCTCCGCCCAGCTGTCATGGCAGGACTTCGTGACGAGCACCGTCCCCCTCTGGAAATCCACGTCGTCCCATGTGAGGGCGAGAAGTTCCCCGATGCGCAGCCCCGAATACAGGCACAGTAGAATTCCGAAGAGGAGCGGCCTCCCCTCGGCGAGGATATACCCCTCGATTTTCTTCTGCTCCGCCTTGGTGAAGCAGGACACCTTCCCCGTCCGCACCTTGGGGCAGACGATGGCGTCCGAATACTGTCGCCCGATGACCCCGAGCGCGACCCCCTTCTTTAAGGACATCTTCAAGAGGGTGACGACGAAGTTGGCGCTGCTCGGCGCGAGCCCGCGCTCCGTGAGGGATGCCGAGAACTTCTGCAACACCACCGCCGAGAGATCCTCCGCATCGTATTCGCCGAGGGCGGGCAGAAGATAGCGCTCCGCCTGCCGTCGGTACTTTTGGTACGTCCTCTCCTTGGTCGTCGACCTCACGTACAGCTCCAACCACTCAAAAAGCCATTCCTTGTACCGCATGTTTCTCCTCCTACCGTTTGAATTTCGGCGCAAACCGACCAAATGATGGGACGGATCCCTCTTGTGTGCCCGTTTCGGTACAAAAATAGCCGCCCGACTTTCGTCGAACGGTTGCCCGAGCGTGCGGAGACCCCGCAGAATATTCCGTTTTTTCGCCGCCTATTCGCCGCAGAACTGCATTTTCAGGCGGGAACGCGCCGCCCCGCATTTTCATATCCTGAAGGGGAAGGACGCGATGAAACTATCTCTCTGCATGATCGTGCGCGACGAGGAGGAAGTGCTCCCGCGGTGCTTGAAGAGCGCGGCGGACCTCTTCGACGAGGTCATCGTCGCGGATACGGGTTCCTCGGACGGAACGAAACGCATTGCAGCGCAGTACGGGAAGGTCGCCGACTTTGCGTGGAAGGACGACTTCGCCGCCGCCCGCAACTTCGCCTTTTCGCTCGCTACGGGCGATTACCTCTGTTGGCTGGACGCCGACGACATCCTGCCCGAGGAGAGCCGAAAACGGTTCCCCGAACTGAAAAGGCGCCTCGATGCGGAGACGCCCGACCTCGTGATGTGCCCGTACGAGACGGGCGCCGTCTTTTTCCGCGAGCGATTTTTCCGCCGCGAGGGAAATTTCCGCTGGGAAGGGCGGGTGCACGAATGCGTCGCCCCGCGCGGGAAGGTGATATACGACCCCTTTTCCGTCCGCCACCTCTCGAGCAAAAAGCCGCGCGGCACGCGGAACCTCGACATCTACCGCAAGTGGGAAAGGGAGGAGAAGCTCTCGGGGCGGGATCTCTTTTACTACGGGCGGGAGCTGTACTATCACGGGCAGTACGGCGAGGCGAAAGAAAAGCTCGAGGCGGCGCTCGGGCAGCCCTGTTGGTACGTGAACGCCATCGAGGCGTGCCGCGTGCTCGCGGCGTGCCATGCGGCTATAGGAGATCGCGAGGCGGCAATGCGCGCCCTATTTCGCAGTTTTTCGTACGGGGAACCGCGGGCGGGCGTGCTCTGCGACCTCGGAAAACTCTACATGGGGGCTGAAAAATACGAAGAAGCGGCGTTTTGGTATCGGGCGGCGCTCCTCTGCCGCGACCACTCGAAGGAGGGCGATTTCGAGGAGCCTGCCTTCCGTGGGATCGTGCCCGCGCTCGAACTCGTCGTCTGCTATTGGCGGCTCGGCGACAAGGTGGCGGCGAAACATTATCACCTGCTCTCCAAGTCACTCTCCCCCCTTCACCCCTCCGTCCGATTCAACGAAGCGTTTTTCGGGGAATAGTTTACAGCCGCTGGTCCTTTCCGCCGAGCGGCTCGGTGAGCACGAGCGGGTCGAGCACCTCGTCGAGCGTCTTTTCGTCCATGAGCCCCTCGCGGAGCACGATGGAGCGGATGGATTCCCCCGTGCGCAGCGATTCCTTGGCGATCTCCGCCGCCTTCAGATACCCCGTGTACGGGTTGAGGGCGGTCACGATGCCCACGCTGCGGTTGACCCACTCGGCGCAGCGTTCCCTGTTGGCGGTGATGCCGACGATGCAGTTCTCCGTCAGCGTCTTGACGGCGCCCGCGAGCGTGCGGAGCGATTCAAAGAGTTGGTAGAAGATGACGGGCTCGAAGGCGTTGAGCTCGAGCTGCCCCGCCTCCGCCGCCATCGTCACCGTCACGTCGTGCCCGATGACGAGGAATGCCACCTGATTCACGACCTCGGGTATGACGGGGTTAATCTTCCCCGGCATGATGGACGAGCCGTTCTGCTTGGGCGGGAGATCGATCTCCCCCAGCCCCGTGCGCGGACCGCTCGACATGAGCCGAAGGTCATTGCACATCTTCGAGAGGTTGACGGCGAGCGCCTTGAGCGCGCCCGAGACGGCGGCGAAACAGTCGACGTTCTGCGTGGCATCGAAGAGGTCGTCGGGGCGGACGAGCTCCTCCCCCGTGAGAAGGGAGAGTTCCTGCGTGATGTGGGTGAAGTACCCCTCCTTCGCGTTGATGGCGGTGCCGATGGCGGTCGCGCCGAGGTTGATGGAGCGCATCTCGGAGAGCGATGCCGCAATGCGCTCGCGCGAGCGCTTCGTCGCCGTCGCAAACGCGCGGAATGCCTGCCCGAGACGCATCGGAACGGCGTCCTGTAGCTGCGTGCGACCCATTTTGAGGATCTTGTCGAACTCCTTCGCCTTCGCCGACAGTGCCGCCTCGAGCTTTCGGAGCTCCTCGATGAGCTCCGCCGCGAGCGAGAGAACGGTGAGCTTCCCCGCCGTCGGAATGACGTCGTTGGTGGACTGCTCCATGTTGACGTCGTCGTTGGGATTGACGATGGTATAGTCGCCGAGCTTGCCGCCCAGCCGCTCGATGGCGAGGTTCGCGATGACCTCGTTGACGTTCATGTTCGCCGAGGTGCCCGCGCCGCCCTGCACGGCGTCCACGATGAAGTCCTTGCGGTGCTTCCCGTGCAGAATTTCATCGCATGCACCGATGATGGCGTCCGCCTTCTTCGCCTCGAGGAGCCCGAAGTCGCGGTTCACCTTCGCCGCCGCCTTCTTGACGAGAACGATGTTCCGCACGAATGCAAAGGCGAGTTTTGTCCCCGTGATGCCGAAGTTCTCCTTCGCCCGCAGCGTCTGAATGCCGTAATACGCCCCGCTCTGTACGGGGAGTTCCCCCACCGAATCGCGCTCCGTTCTCGACTCCTTTTCCATAACCGTCTCCTTGTTTTTGTCTTGCCGAAATTTTATCATGCAAACGGCGCAAAGTCAATGGGATTCCGAAAAATCGGCGGAAAATTCCCCGCTTTTTCCCGAGGGACGGAAAAAGAGCCCCCGCCGCTCGGGCAGAGGCTCTTCTATCTTGACGGTGTTGACGAATTTTCGCAATGTGAACTGTGACCGCCGCGGAATGAGGCGTGACGGTTCTGACACGGCGGAATTTCGGAACGCGGAAGTTCGGAACGCGGAAGTTCGGAACGCCGCCCGCCGCTTGGGACGCGGAAGTTTACCGCAGGAGAAGCGCGAGCAGATTCCCCTCGCCCACCTTGCTCCCGTACTTGTCGTACGTGTTGCGCCCGTCGAAATAGCCGAGACGGGTTCCGTACTTGTCATAGATCGTCTGGCGGGTCCCCTCGTCCCTGATCTCGCCCAACTTGCTCCCGTAGCGGTCCTTCAGGATCTGATTCATTTCTCCCTCCTCTCCGTTCTCGGCTCCGATTTCTCGGATGATTTTCTTGGATTATACCAAATTCCTCCGCGCTTGTCAACGGGCATTCGGGGAAAGATAGGGCGCTTCATCAAAAAAATGAGACAGGCAAACCCGTCTCATTGTTTGGAGTACCGTTTCAAAATCCGAAATGTAATTTCATCTTATTGCAGTCGTTGTTCTAAACATTCTACCCATACTACCCACAAGTGTCACAGTTTCTTCTTGTTTATGCATAAATCTCTGATAAAGTAAAAAAGTTGATGTTGCGAATAACAGAAACATTTCCAAATCATGACCGGGAGCATACGTGTTTAATTTTGCCACTCCAAAATCAGAATTTTTTTTAAGAATATCCCATTCTATATCGGCAAGCAACTGATTGGTATCAATGGTTTCGTCGGGGGCTAATGAGTTAATATATTTTCGGTCATATATACCGACAATGTCCTCATATAACACTAACTCATATGGCGTTATATTATTCTCCAAAAAAATGCCCAATCCCTCACTTAAAACAATATTACACATACATTTATTTTCTTTATCAAACAACTTCATCTTGGCAGATGATAATTTTGAGTATTCTATGTAATAATTTCCGTCACGAAAGACCTTATATCCCCCTCTATTAAAATCAGCCATAAATACGCTTTTGTCATCGAATGAACAACTTCCGATAAATATTTCATTTATCTTCCCATTGATACCGTTCGTAATATAATATGTGCCCGCGGATTCTTCGTCCGATACAACGGAAATGAGTGAGTTCCCTTCATAGTCATATTCATTGAATAAGGAAATTTTTTTGTCAAATATTTTTTCGATTTTCTCCCATTTTGCAAGACAAAACTGGAACATGCGAACCGTATTGATTGCGTCGGGCAAATCTTTACAGTGAATTAGCGTATCAAATGCGGAATGATTAAATTTATGAAAATCAAGCTGTTTGTTTTCGTGATAATTCAATTCGTCAAAGGCATTGTGCACCTTTTCAATAAGTTTTTTTGTAATCATTTTCGTCTCCTTGTGCCAAACCTCTCCCATGTAGTATACCATAAGGACAAGGAAAACGCAAGTAGCATGTGGCGCTTGCAAATAGAAAAGCAAATCTGAACCGTTCACCCGAAATACGGATATCCGACTTCTTCATAAATCAAAATAGCCCAAACGTTCTTTTTGTGAAAAAGAAGTTCGGGCTATTGAGGTTTGGAGCTACTGGTCGGACTTGAACCGACGACCTGCTGATTACGAATCAGCTGCTCTACCGACTGAGCCACAGTAGCATGTCTTTTATCAAGCGCGTCTTTCATTATAAGAAAAACCGCCGCAAAATGCAAGCGATTTCGCAACAAATTTCAGACTTTTTTGTTTTTCGGGACAAACAGTTTGACACGCCGCGGGAGAACTTCGATCTCCACGTCCCCCTTCACGCCCTCTTCGCCGTCGAAATCCCACACCGTGTCGGGCTCGGTGCGGATCGTCACCGCATTCCCGCGGAGGAAGAGGACGTCCTTTCGGCGGACGCGGATGCCGAAGAGGAACACGGCGGCGAGGGCGAAGTATCCGCCGAGCTTGCGGAAAAAGCCGGGGCGCTCCTTTTGGCGGATGAGCGCGACTTCGAGCATTCCGTCCTGCATGCTCGAGGGGCGGTTGACGGGCATTCCCGCGACCGACCTTCCGTTGAGCACAAAGATGAACACGCTGTGCAACGAGACATGCTCTTCCCCGCAGGTGACCTCGACGGGAAAGATGCGGAACGGGAGATTATGGCGGAGCCCGTACGCGGCATACGCCGCCCGTCCGAACCGATGTTTCTTGCGCTGGGGGGTGCGGTAGGTCGCGCTCGTGAACGCGCCCGCCGCGGCGACGTACATCGCGTAGTGCGCGCCGTTGACCCGCATGCAGTCGAGCGCTTCGCACCGTCCGCCGAGCACCACCTTGAGGGCGCCCTTGACCGAGCGCGGGATCCCGAGCGAGCGCGCGACGTCGTTCACCGTGCCCGCGGGGAGATACCCGAGGCGGACGTCCGCATCTCCTATCCCCTGCAGCACGTTATTGAAAGTGCCGTCGCCGCCCGAAAACAGGATGAGGTCGTACTGCTCTGCACCCTCGCGGGCAAGACGGGTCATGTCCTCGCCGCTCGCCGTCGGGACGACGTCCACCTGCCCGTACACGCTGCCGAGCCTGCGCTCGATATAGCCGAGCTTGCGGAGAATCTTCTTCCTCCCGTTCGGGTTGTAGAGAAACAGACACTTCACGCGTCCATTATACCCGTTTTTCGGCGGTTTGACAAGGATTTCAGCCGAAATATTCCCCGTACGAGGAGACGGCGAGGCACAGGCGGACCTGCAACTTGCGCAGATCCTTGGAAAAGACGAGGGCGGAAGAGAGCGACGCGCAGGCGCGGGAAACCGAGTTGAGCTCGAAACCCCACCGCCCGAACGTCTCCCCGAGGCGGGAATCCGCGAGTCCCGCGAGCGAATCCGCCGCCCCGCGGAGGACAGCCCGCGCCTCCGTCTGCCCCGTCTCCCCCCGCTCGAGCCCGTTCGCCGTGCGAAAGAGTAGGCGCGCGCAGCTCTCGGCGGTCTCAAGGTGCAGAAGGATTTCCTCCGCGAAGTCCGAAGTTTCTTCTTCCAAGACGAGGGTGCCCGTCCTTCGCGCGAGGACGGAGACGCTCTCCCCCCGCCTTCGGAGCGCGGCGCAGACGGAATCGGCGTCGTCGCGCCCGAAGTAGCAGGCGACGGCGACCCCCTCGCCCCCGAGCACGTAGCCCGCGCCGCCCGAGCCGTACACCTGCCCCGCGACGGCGGCGGAAGCCGTGCTCTCGCATTCCCGCACGACGAAGAAATATTCGCGTTCGGGCGCGAGTTTCACCCTGCCGCCCCGCGCGGAGAACGCCCCGACAAACAGGAGCATGCAGACGGTAAACGCTATGACAAGGGCGGGATACAGTTTGCGGAGGGCGCGGAGCATGCTCTATTGTATGCGCGGGGGCGCCGCGGCTATGCCGCGGCGCCCCCGCGCCCTTCCCCATCGCTTCCGAATTTATCGGCGGTTTATCGGCGGAAGATGTCCCCCCTTCGGAGCGGATACGGGCAGGCAAACGAATATGACCCCTGCACGAGCTTGGCATCGGAGCAGGAATTGTTTTCCGCGTCCTTCATGTCCTCAACCCGCACTTTTTCCCCAAAATGGCGAGATGGGGTGAGAATTTCGAGCGTTTCGCCCTCGCGGAAGCGGTTCCTCATCTCGACGAAAACGCGCCCGTTTTCCATGCCCTTCACGATGGCGACAAACTCCTTCGTGCCCGCTACCTGCGAGGAGGAAGGGCTCGTCGTCCCGCGGTTTTCCCCGAGGGCGTACGCCGTCGTGTAGTCGCGGTGGGAAATTGTCTTGAGCTCTTCCCCCGCATTTTGGTCGCCGTCCATCGCGCGGCGGTAGGCGTTTACGACGGCGGCGAGGTAGAACTCGCTCTTCATGCGCCCCTCGATCTTGAACGAGCACACGCCCGCCGCCTCGAGCTCATGAAGATGATCTATCATGTTGAGGTCGCGGCTGTTGAGAAGATACGTCCCCCTCCCGTCCTCCTCGCAGGGGAGCGTCTCCCCCTCCGCCGTGACGAGGGTATACGCATTGCGGCAGGGCTGCGAACATTCGCCGCGGTTGGACGACCGCCCCGCGAGGTAGTCCGAGAGGTAGCACCTTCCGCTGTACGAGATGCACATCGCGCCGTGCACGAACGCCTCGAGCTCCGCCTCGGGCACCGCGGCGTGGATCTCCGCGATCTCGGCGAGGGAGAGCTCGCGCGCGAGGACAATTCTCTTTGCGCCCAGCTCCGCCCAGAAGCGCGCCGCACGGGCGTTGCAGGTGTTCGCCTGCGTTGAGATGTGCACGGGAAGGGCGGGCGCCGCTTCCCGCACGAGGGCGAACACGCCCGGGTCGGAGACGAGCACGGCATCCGCCCCCGCCGCGGAGAGCATGCCGAAATACCGCCCGAGCGCGCCGAAATCGGCATTCCGCGCGAAGATATTCGCGGCGACGTACACCTTTTTCCCGTGCGCATGGGCAAAGGAGATTCCCTCTTCGAGCTCTTCGTCCGAGAAGTTGTCGGCATAGCTGCGGAGGGAAAAGTTTTTTCCGCCCAAATAGACGGCGTCCGCGCCGTAATACAGGGCGAGTTTGAGTTTTTCGGGATTGCCCGCAGGGGCGAGAAGTTCGCATTTCATCGCTTGATCCCCACGGCGACGCCGTCGCCGCATTCGTAAAATTTTGTCTCGAAGGAGGGGTCGCCCGCGAGGAGTTCCCGAAATTCGCCGAGGTGCTCCGCGAGCATTTTTCGCTTTTTCGGCACGGCGTTCATGTCCTTCCCCAAGAAAAAGACGTCGTCCGCGACGAGCGCCCCGCCCCGCCGCAAGAGCCGCCTGCAATCGGGGAAATATCTCCTGTACTGCACCTTGGCGCCGTCGAGGAAGATGAGGTCGTACGTCCCCTCGAGGCGGGGAAGCACCGCCGCGGCGTCCTCGCAGATAAGGGTGACGGCTTCCAAGATGCCGAGACGCAGAAAATTCTCCCTCGCCCTTTCCGCCCGCTCGGGGTCGTTTTCGATGGCGACGGCTCTCCCCCCGAACCGAAGAACAAGCGCGGCAGAGGTGAGCCCCTCCCCCGCGCCGATCTCGAGAAAGTTTGTTGCGCCGATGCGTGCCGCCGTCTCCATAAGAATTGCAAGCGTCCCGTCCGAACAGGTCGGGTCCCGCCCCCTCTTCGCCGCCTCGCGCAGTTCAAATAGAACGTCCATCAATCGCCCCATTCGGTGTGGCTCGCCGCGGCGCGCTCCTCGTACACCCGCCCGAGCACCCGCCCGATGACGGGGAAAGGCGCGGTGACCGCAGCCTGCGGAAGCGGCTCGGCGTTGTTCGTCCCGAACAGGCGGTGGAAGATCGCCGTGAGGATCTCGATCTGCTCCCTGTAGATCTCCGCGTGGGCGCACTGGGTGCGGAATTCCTCGTACTCCGTCCGCGCGTGCTCCGTCTCGCCGCCGTCGAGGGCGATGAGAATGTAGAAGAACGCCGTCTTGTACTTCCATCCCGCGCCGCCGCCGTGACGGAGACTTTCGATGTACCGCTTGGCGGTGGGAAGGTCGTCGAGCGCCATGCTGACGCGGATATACCGCGTGAGCGCGACGGTGCGGACGAGGAAGAAGAAGGGGCTCTTCATCTTCTTTTCGATGAGGGCGCGCTCCTCTTCGTACCGCTTTTCGTCGCACAGCCTGCCGCAGCGGAGGTTGAGATTGTCCTGCGCAACGGCGGTCGCGAGCCAGAGGACCGCCGCGACGGCAATGACGGTGGCGATGACCCCCATGTAGATGACGCCGTAGACGAACGAAACGGCTGCCCCTGCGGCGCAGAGCGCCGCGGAGAGAGAAAATCCGACATAAAGAGCGATCTGTCTCTTCATTCCCTTCCCCTCCTTACACCTCCACGACGATGGGAACAATCATGGGGGATTGTTTGCTCTTCTTGAAGATGTACGACTTCACCGCGCGGACGACGGCAGTCTCGAACTCCGCCTTTCCGCCGCTCCTCGGAACGCCCGCAAGCGCCTTTTCGACGACCCCCTTCAATTCGCGGAGGTACTCCTTCTCGTCCGAAAAGACGAAGCCGCGGCTCTCGATGGCGGGCTCCTGCACGGGAATGCCGTCCGAGAGGCACACCGTGACGATGAACAGTCCCTCGCTCGAGATGCGGATCCTGTCCTTGAGCGCCTCGCCCGTCGCGAAGTCCTCGAATCCCGCGCCGTCGATGAGGCGGGCGCCCGCGGGAATGGATTCCCCGAGGCGGAGGCTGTCGTCGGTGAGCTCCACGCAGGTGCCGATCTCGGGAATGAGCGTCTGCGGCGGCTTCATGCCGAGCTCCTGCGCGAGCAGGACGTGCCGCTTGAGGTGCCTGTACTCGCCGTGGACGGGAATGAAGAACTTGGGCTTCAAGAGAGAGTGCATGATCTTGTGCTCCTCTTGGCAGGCATGTCCCGAGACATGGATCTTCTCCAAGCTCTCATAGATGACGTTCGCGCCGAGCTTGAAGAGGTTGTTGATGACGCGGTAGATCATCCGCTCGTTGCCCGGAATGGGGCTCGCCGAGATGATAATGGTGTCGTTGGGACCGATGGTCACCTTGTTGAATTCGCCCGAAGCCATGCGGGTGAGCGCGGACATGGGCTCCCCCTGCGACCCCGTGGAGACGATGACGATCTCGCGGTCGAAGTAGTTCTTCGACTTCTCGACGTCCACGAGCACGCCCTCGGGAATGGCGATCTCGCCGATCTTCGCCGCCGCCTCGACGACGGAGAGCATGCTCCGCCCCGAGAGCGCGACCTTGCGGCGGAACTTCACCGCAATGTCCACAATCTGCTGCAGGCGGTGCACGTTGGAGGCGAACGTCGCGATGATGATCCGCCTGTCCGCATTCTCGGCGAAGAGGTGCTCGAGGGTGGTGCCCACGACCTTCTCGCTCATGGTGAATCCGGGGCGCTCGATGTTGGTGCTCTCCCCGAGGTAGAGGAGCACGCCCCGCTTGCCGTACTCGGCGATCTCGGCGAGGTCGATGGGCGAGCCCGCGACGGGCGTGAGGTCGATCTTGAAGTCGCCGCTGTGGAAGATGACGCCGTAGGGCGTCTCGACGGCGAGGGCGAGCGCGCCCGCGATGGAATGGTTGACGTTGACGCAATGCACGGTGAAGATCCCCGCGCGGATCGCGTCCCCGGGCTTGACCGTGACGAGGGAAGCATTGTTCATGCGGTGCTCGCGGAGCTTGTTGTCGACGAGGGCGAGGGTGAGCTTGGTGCCGTAGACGGGCACGTCGAGCTCCTTCAAAAAGTAGGGAACGCCGCCGATGTGGTCCTCGTGCCCGTGCGTCAGAAAGACGGCGCGGACCTTCTGCCTGTTCTGGACGAGGTAGGTGATGTCGGGGAACACGAGGTCGACGCCCGGCATCTCCTCGGTCGGGAAGATGATGCCCGCATCGATGACGATGATGTCGCTGCCGTACTCGATGGCGGTCATGTTCTTGCCGATCTCGCCCACGCCGCCCAAGAAGAGCACCTTTACGGGCTTCTTCGCGCGCTCGCGCTTGCCGCCCCTGATCTTGCCCTGTGCCTCGCTCTTGTTTTTGGGAGCCGTCTGCGCCTCTCCCTTATTCTTGGAAACAGAGACCTGCGCCTCTCCCTTATTCTTGGGAGCCGTCTGCGCCTCGCTGCCGTTTTTGGAAGCCCCCCTCTTTTTCGGGGCGGGCTGTGCGTTCTTTTCCCGAACGTTTGCGGGCTCGGACGAGACCCTCGCAAGGTCGATTTTCGTGCCCTTTCCCTTTGCGCGGGACTTGCGCCGCGGGACGAGCCCCGCCTCCGCCATTGCCTCGGGCGTGCGCATTTCCCCCGCGCTCTTCTTCCGTGCCTGTTCGGCTGCCTGCTCGCGGTTGAATGCCTCGATGCCGTTCAGAATGGCGAGCTCGATTGCGTCGGTGCCGCGGCTGCCGGGTTGATTCTTTTTCTTCAAATGATACTCCTTTTTTTACAAAGCAGGAGAGCCGAACGATTCAGCTCTCCGCAGGTCCTTCATGCTTTCGCTGTTCAGAAGTTCAAGTCCGATTTCTCGACGACCGCCGTCTTGATGAGCCCCTCCGCGAGCAGCTCTTCCTCGGTGCGGAAGAAGTACTGCGCGGCGTAATCGACGGGTTCGCGGTCCTCCTTGACGGCGCCGTTCCGCTCCATCAGCAATTCGATGAGGCGGCACGCGCGCTTGACCGCGACGTTGCTCTTGATCTTGATCATCATCGGGGTCTTTTCGTACATCTTCGTGTCGCCCGCGAACTTCTGATGATAGACCGTCTCGGGGAACTCGGAGGGGTCGAGGGCGAGGTAGACGCACAGCGTCTTGCCGCGGATCCCGATCTTCACGAGCGATTCCTGTTCGAGCGAGAAGCGGTCGTTCGTCCAGTTGATGAGGGAACGGACCTTCCCATACGAGAGAATGGTATTCTTGATGATGCTGTAATACTGTTTGATGTCCTCGTCGCTCTCGATGATCTTTGCGACGAAGGAACGCTTGTAGCGCGTCGTCATCTCGGTGTCCTCGCCCGCGGGCTCCTCTTTTTTAGGGGCGGGAACAGGCACGACGACGGGAACGACCGCCTTCTTCTGCGGACGGGTCTCGGTCACGGCGAGCTCCTCGGCGGGGCGCTCCTCGCGAAGAAGTTCCACCACGCGGCGGGCGATGCGCTCGACGCTCTCGTCCTGCACCTTGACGCCCGCCTCGCCGTTGAGGGCGGCGGTGACGCGCTCGGCGATGATGTCGTAATCCACGGGCGGGATTGCCTCGGCGACGTGGTCGGCGATGGCGTGCTCGTCCGTCTGCGGCAGGGAGGCAACAACCTTGTCGGCGACGGCGTCCGCATCCGTCTGCGGGAGCGCGGCAACGACTTTGTCCGCGACGAGGTCATAGTCGAATTCGGGAAGAATGGAGGCGATCTTTTCCGCGAGGACGTCGTACGCGAACCCGTCGTCCGTCTCGGGCTCGGGAACTTCTTCGCCCTCTGCTGCTTCCGCTGCCTCTGCGCTCTCCTCGGGTTCCTCGGGCTCGGGGAAGAGCCGTTCGGCGAGCTTGTCGGCGAGAAGGTCATAGTCTATCTGCCGCTCGCTCTCCTCGGCGAGCTTTTCGCGGATCTCCTCGAGGCGAGCGTTCACGCTCTCGCCGATGATGCGGGCGAGCTCCCCCGCCTGCTCGCGAAGGGCTTCGAGGACGGTATCGCGCAAGTCGTCGCGGTCGCGCCGACCGTAATCATAGATGGAGCTGTTCTGCTGGGAAATATACCGAAGCTCGGCGAGAAGGGTATCCACGCCGCGCTTGTAGTCCTCCGTGAGGGACTCATAGGCATATGCCTGTTGGGTGTAACTGTATTGGAGATCCTTGCTCACGGTCTGACGGACTTCGTCGATCTTCCCTGCGACCCCCTTGTACATTCCCTCGAGGACCGCGGAATTTCTGTTGCCGCCGGATTTGTTGTCTTCCATGTCCACTCCTCGGCGGAGCCCTCGCGTTCGGGCACCGCTACCTATTTCATTTTACACCAAACCCGCGCAAATGTAAATATATTTTCCGCTTTTTTTGGGGAAGAAGGCGGGTTTTTTTCTCGCTTTTTGCCGTTCTTTCCCATTTTCGGGTCGATTTTTGCCCGCTTGCCCCTGTCAGAGCGCCTTGTGCTCGCGGCGGCGGGGCTCCATGTGCGTGCGGTTGAACACCGCGCCCGCGGTGAAACAGATCATCATCCAGTACAGCCAGAGGAGAAACACGACGAGGAGCGCGAGCGCGCCGTACAGCTTTTCCTTGTTGCCGAAGGTGAGGTACAGCGAGAAGAGCGCCGAGGCAAGCAGCCACATTGCGGCGGTGAAGAGGCTCCCGCGCGCCGTCTCGGACGGCTTACAGCGGTACGGGCAGATGTAGGCGTTCAGGAGCCACGCGGCGAAGAACCCCACCGTGAACACGATGAGATAGCGGATGCCCTCGCCGAGCCAAGCGGGAAGGGCGCGAGCGACAAAGCCGAACGCGACGAACGCGGCGCCCGCCGCCGCGAAGTAGACGAGAAGGGCGAAGGTGAGCGCGAGCGCCGAGAGCCGCACCTTCCACCCGTGCTTTTCCCTGCGGCAGCCGTACAGAATTTCCCCGCTCCGCCGAAGATGATAGAAAAATCCCGTGCTCGACCACAGGGTGACGGCGAGAAAGACGACGCCCGCCCCATGCCCCGCGTCCGCCGCGTTCTCGCTGAAAATGACGAGAAGGTCGTGCGCCCAATCGAAGAGCGGGAGCTCGGACAGGATCGCGGGGTCGGTCACGTTCCGCCCGAAGAGAAGGGTGAGCCAGAAGAGAAAGGGCGCGAGCGAGAGCACGAAGAAGAATGCGAGCATTCCCGCAATCGTCGTGCAGCGGTGGGCGGAAAGAGCATGAAGTCCTTCCGAAACCGCACCCCATATCCGCATTACGGCAGCTTTTGTCCTCTCCATACCGAGAGTATGCGCAACTTTTTCCGTTTCCGCGCGAATGTTTTCCCCGAAATGAATTTGTTCTTTCCCCCGAATCCCCCGCCCCTCTTCCCGAAAAAACCCGTCCCTTCTCCCGAATCGGAAAACCCCCTCTTCCCAAACTGTAAACTTTTCTTTGCAAAAAACGCGCGCCCTTTTCTCCCCATAAAATTTTTTTCGGAAATGGTATTGCTTTTTTTCGCGAATGGGCGTATAATATGTTCCGTATTATGGATTCGGAGGGACATCTATGGATTGGTTGAATGAAGGCGTCGGGCTCATCGTGCTCATCGCGTCCGTCATCATCGTACTGCTGCTCGCGGTCGCGCTCACGCTCCTGTGCATTCTTCGGAGCAAGATCGCCGTGCAGCGCCTCAAATTTTTGGGATTTTACTCGACCGATAAGGAGACGCGCGAACGGTTTGCGGAGTGCACCCTCGGCAACCCGTCCTTGAACGAGGTCGCCGTCACCGAGATTGGGATCAGCAACGGGAAGGTGACGTTCAACCTCACCGACCTCTACAAAAAGAAGGCGAACCTCACCAAGGAGGCGCGCGTCGTCATCGAACAGCGGAGTTCCGTCCGCTTCACCCTCGACGAGAAGGAGCTCATGACCCTGCTCCTCGACGGGAAGAACGGGAAGGAGTTGAAGCCGCTCCGCCTGTATGCCGTCGACCTCACGGGCAACCTGTATCGGGGGAAGATAAAGCCCGTGCAGAAACTGCTCGCCGAGCTCCTCGCGGAATCACTGGGGAAGAAGCCCCGCCCCGAGGCGCTCCCCGCGTCTCACCCCGCGTCTCACCCCGCGTCGCTCCCCTCCCCCGACGCCGCCCCCCACGCGGACGTCAATTCCCATGCAAACCCCACTCATGAGACAGAGGAAACCAATACGGAAACCTCAAATCACGCATAGCCCGACGATTATAATGTCATGTCGCCCCGTCGTAGTGAGTGTTACGACCCGACGTACAATAGTGTCATGTCGCCCCACTCGGCATGTACTTCGACCCGACGCATAATAGTGTCATGTTGAGCGGAGCGTAGCGAAGTCGAAACATCTATTCCTTATTTATCCGTAGATTTCTCCGCTCCGTTCGCTCTTCGCTCACTTCGGTCGAAATGACAGCCTACGCGGCTCGTGCGCTACTCCGCTCCGCTACTTCGCCTGTGGCTCGTGCGCCGCTGCGCGTCGTCGAAATGACAGCTCCCGCAATTCGCTCGCGTCGCTGCCCCCTCCTGTGGAGGGGGGTAGGGGGGTGGGCATGAATACAACAAGTCTATGCCCACCCCCGCCCTTCGGGCACCCCCTCCAATGGAGGGGGCTTTGTGCGCCGATATGCGCCGTTGAATGCGGAACCCCCTCCCTACCCTCCCCCTTCGTAAGGGGGAGGGTAGGGAGGGGGTTATTATTTGCCCCGCCATACAATAGTGTCATGTCGCCCCGCTCGGCATGTACTTCGACCCGAAGTATAATAATGTCATGTTGAGCGGAGCGTAGCGAAGTCGAAACATCTATTCCTTATTTATCCGTAG
>CANQAX010000006.1 GCA_947589235.1 uncultured Clostridia bacterium | reverse complement strand
TCTTAAAGGGCGAAAAGCGCATCACCTACCGCCCCGCCGACGACCTCGAGCCCGAGTATGAAAAGCTCAAGGCGGAGGTCATCGAAAAGGGGTACTACACGCAGGAGGAGGATGTGCTCTCGTACGCTTCCTTCCCCGAGGTCGCCGAAAACTTCTTCAAGTGGAGAAAGGCGAAGAACGAGGGGATCGACAAGGATCTCGCCAAGACGGGCGTCTATCCCGTCTGACGGGGAAAAATGAAATCACGGGCGAGGGTCAATTCGACCCTCGCTTCCGCATTGAAACGCAAGAGGGCTCTTCGGAGGGGGAATGAAGGTCATCGTCATCGGGGGAGGCGCTTCGGGTCTCATGGCGGCGTATGCCGCGGCAAGGAACGGGAACGAAGTTCTTCTCCTCGAAAAAAACGAAAAACTCGGAAAGAAGATCTACATCACGGGGAAGGGGCGGTGCAACCTCACGAACGACTGCCCCCCGGATGAATTTTTGCAGAACGTCGTCCGCGGCGCGAAGTTCCTCACGGGGACAATTTATCGCTTTCCGCCCGCCGAGACGATGCGCTTTTTCGAGGAGCACGGGCTCACGCTCAAGGTCGAGCGGGGGAACCGCGTCTTTCCCGCAAGCGACCACGCGAGCGACGTCACGAGGACGCTGGAGCGCGCGTGCAGGGAGGAAGGCGTCACGATTCGCCTCAACGCCGAGGTGCGCGAACTTATCTTTGTGAACGGCAGGGTCTGCGGGGTGCTTGCGGACGAAGAGCTGCGGGCGGACGCCGTCATCGTTGCGACGGGCGGGCTCACCTATCCCTCGACGGGCTCGACGGGCGACGGATACCGCTTCGCCCGCGGGGCGGGGCATACCGTCTCGCGTCTCACGCCGTCCCTTACAGGGATCGAAGTGCGCGAGGACTGCGGAAATCTGCAGGGGCTCTCGCTCAAGAACGTCGTCCTTGCCGCGCGGCGCGGGGGAAAAGTCATCTTTTCGGAGCTCGGCGAGCTGCTCTTCACCCATTACGGCGTGTCGGGACCGCTCGTTTTGTCCCTTTCGGCGGTCACAAGCCGCATGGAGATGAGGGACGTGACGCTTACAATCGACTTCAAGCCCGCGCTCGACGGGGAAAAGCTCGATATGAGGCTGCAGCGAGACCTTTCAGAGCGCAAGAACGAGCAGATGAAAAACGTCATGCGGGGGCTTCTCCCCGCGAGAATGTGCGAGACCGTCTTAAACCGTACGGGTATTCCCCTTGAAAAGCAGGCAAATGCGGTGACGAGGGAGGAAAGAGGGCGCCTTGCAGCTGTTTTGAAGGAATTTCCGCTCACGCCCGTATCCCTCCGCGGATTTTCGGAGGCGGTCATAACTTCGGGTGGGGTGGAGCTCTCGGAACTCGACCCGAAAACGATGGAGAGCAAGAAAGAAAGGGGGCTGTACTTCTGCGGCGAGGTCATCGACGCGGACGCCTTCACGGGCGGATTCAACCTGCAAATTGCTTTTTCAACGGGTTTTTGTGCGGGCAACAGCATAAAATAGCGATTTTGCGTAGTAATATGCGTGACATAGTATTAAAACATTGCACGATTGCTTGACATTTTTTTGCGGACGGATTATAATTCGGGAGAATACGGAGGATAAATCGATATGGTCATCATTCGCGGCGCGACGACGATAGCAAGCGACACCAAGGAAGAGATCCAAAAAGCGGTGCGAGAGCTCCTCGAGCAGATCGAGAGCCGGAACGACCTCAAGCGGGACGAAATGGTCAGTCTCGTCTTTTCGAGCACGTCCGATATCCATTCCCACTATCCGGCGAAAGCCGCGCGGGAGGCGGGATTCGAGTCCTGCTCGCTCTTCTCGGCGCAGGAACCGGACATTGAGGGCGGGCTTCCGCTCTGTATCCGCACAATGGTCTTTGTCGAAAAGAACCTCACGCCGCGACACGTGTATCTCCGCGGGGCGAAGGTGCTCCGCAAGGACATTGCGGGGAAGGTAAACATCGCCATCGACGGTCCCGCGGGGAGCGGCAAGTCGACGATAGCAAAGCGGCTTGCCAAGGACTACGGCATTCTCTACCTCGATACGGGCGCGATGTACCGCGCCTGTGCCCTGAAGGCACTCCGCGAGCACGTCGAGCTCACCGACGAAGCGCAGATCTGCGACCTTATGCGCTCCCTCGATCTCTCGGTGCAGTATACGGACGGCGTCCAGCACACCATTCTCGACGGGGGCGATGTCTCGGAGGAGATCCGCGAGCCGCAGGTCTCGATGGCGGCTTCGACGGTCTCCAAGCACAAGAGCGTCCGCCTGAAGATGGTCGAAAAGCAGCGCGAGATCGCCTCGAAGATGTCCTGCGTGCTCGACGGGCGGGACATCGGGACGTTTGTCCTTCCCGAGGCGGACTTCAAATTCTTCCTCACGGCGTCCCCCGAGGTTCGCGCCAAGCGGAGATACGACGAGCTCGTCGCCAAGGGGCACGACGTCGACTTCGAGGAACTCAAGCAGGGCATCATTGCCCGCGACAGACAGGACATGAACCGCGAGTTCGCGCCGCTCAAGCAGGCGGACGACGCGG
The DNA here is from genome assembly GCA_947589235.1 of uncultured Clostridia bacterium. GTDB lineage: Bacteria > Bacillota > Clostridia > Christensenellales > Borkfalkiaceae > Gallimonas. The sequence continues at coordinate 37,209 of CANQAX010000006.1, read as the reverse complement.
TGCTCGTCGATACCTCCTCGATGACGATCGAGGAAGTCGTGGCTCGGGTCAAGAGCCTCATGCAGGAGAAGATCTGATGGCGGATCCCATTCCCAACGATACCGAAAATCGGGAGAAGGCGCTCACGCGGAAGGAGCGCCGCGCCGCGAAAAAGGCGGCAAAGAAGGCAAAAGTCAGGGCGAAGCGCGCGGAGATGAACCGTACGCCCAAGCTGTTCCCCGCGAACAAGAAGGGCTACCACATCATGCACTTCATGAATTTTCTGCGCTTTCTTCTCTATCCCATCCATTCGACGCTCCGTCCGTTCCGCCTGTACGGGCACAAGAAGGTCGGAAAGGGTGCCTGTATCTACTTTGGGAACCACTATTCCATCTTCGATATCTTTTTCCCCGCCCACACGACGAAGGAGGGGATCCACTTCCTCTCCAAGCAATCCGTCCTCGAGGCGCCCGTGCTCGGCTATTGGGGGTATCGGATCGGCGCCATCGGCGCCATGCGCGACGGCTCGGACGTCCGCACCGTCATGAACGCCATGCGCGTCCTCAAAAACGGCGAAAAAATTTCGCTCTTCCCCGAGGGAACGCGCAATAAGAGCGACGGCGACGAATTTCTGCCCTTCCACGGCGGCGCGGCGCTTCTTGCCATTAAGACGAAGTCGCCCGTCGTGCCCTTCGTCATCTGCAGCCGCCCGCGGCTGCTCCGGATGACGCACGTCGTGTTCGGCGAACCGATGGAGCTTTCCGAGTACTACGATAAGAAGCTCACGCCGGAGGACTACGGCAGGATCGACGACATGCTCCGCGACCGCCTGTACGAACTTCGGGAGGAGCACCGCGCGATGCTCCGCGCCAAGAAGGAAAAGAAGCACCGCAAGAAGAGGGGGAACTGATGGAGATCGTCGTCGCACGCAACTGCGGCTTCTGCGAGGGTGTCCGCCGCGCGGTGGACACCGCTTTTTCCCTCCCGCCCGAGAACGTCTACGTCCTCGGCGAGCTCATCCACAACGGGGACGTCGTCCGTCGCCTCAAGGAGCGAGGCATGCGGACGGTCGGATCGGCGGAGGAGGTGCCCGCGGGGGCGACCCTCCTCATCCGCTCGCACGGGGTGGGGCGCGCGCTGTACGAGGCATGCAGGGAGCGGGGCGTGCACGTCGTCGACTGCACGTGCAACTTCGTGCGCCGCACGCAGCGCATCGTCTCGGAGGCAAGCGCCGCGGGCAAATGTGTCGCCATTGCGGGATTTTCGGAGCACCCCGAGGTGCAGGGGCTCGTCGGCTGGTGTACGGGGGAAGCGCACGTGTTCAGCTCTCCCGCCGATGATTTTTCCGTTTTGAGCGGAAAAGACGTCGTTTTGGTGGCTCAAACCACCTTTTCCAAGCAAAGTTTTTCGGAAATTGCGGAAAATATTAAAAAAGTTGCCCCGAAAACAGTTGAGATTTTCGGGACGATTTGTTATACTACTGTATACAGACAGCAGGAAGCGGCGGAACTTTCGTCCCGTTGCGACGCGATCCTCGTTGTCGGCGGCTTCAACAGCAGCAACACGGAACGGCTCTGTGAAATCGCGTCGGCGCATTGCAAGAACGTCATTCGGCTTGCGAGCGCGGACGATTTCAAATATGAAAAAATTAAATTTTGTAAAAGGGTCGGCATCATAGCGGGGGCGAGCACCCCCGATTGGCAGACCCAGGAGGTTCTCTCGAAGATGGAAGAAAACAAAGCGGAAGTACAGGAGACGGAAATCGTCGAAGATGTCGCGGAGGAGACGGCAGCCCCCGCACCCGAACCTGTTGCCGAGGAAGCACCCGCTCCCGAACCCGTAGCCGAAGAGGCGCAGGCTGAGCCTGTTCCCGAACCCGCGCCCGAGCCCGCTCCCGCAAAGTCGGAGTTCGAGCACGCGGTCGACGCGTTCGACAAGAACGAGCGCTACAGAAAGGGGCAGATCGTCACCGCCCGCATTGTGTCCGCCACGGACGAAGGCGTGTACGTTTCGGCTTCCGGGAAACTCGAAATTCTTCTCAACAAGGAGGACCTCGATTGCGAGGAATACAGCCGCGAGGCTTACGCAGCGCGCGTCGGCGAGGAGATCCGCCTCATGGTCGTCGAGACGACCCCGAAGGCAAAGCTCTCCGAGAAAGCGGTCAAGAAGATCCTCGAGGAAGAGGCAATTCTCAAGGATATCGAAGCGGGCAAGGAGTTCTCCGTCGTCTGCACGGGGACCAATAAGGGCGGGCTCACCGCCGAGCTCGGGACCTATCCCGTGTTCATTCCCGCCCGCGAGATCCGTCCGGGGTACGTCAAGGACCTCGAAAAGTACAAGGGCAAGACGCTCCGTCTGAAGCTCCTCGAGATCCGCAAGGAGCGCAGAAAGGAGATCATCGCCTCGCAGCGCGTCATTCTCGAAGCCGAACGGGCGGAGAGGGAAGCGGCGAAGGCAGAACGGGAAGCGGCATTCTTCGAGAACATCGCCGTCGGCGACGTCGTCGAGGGCAAGGTCGAGCGCGTGACGTCGTTCGGCGCGTTCGTCTCCGTGAATGGATTCGACTGCCTCGCCCACATCTCCGACCTCAGTTGGACGGGCGTGAAGGAAGTCACCGACGTCCTCGAGATCGGCAAGCGCTATCAGTTCAAGGTTTTGAAGGTCGACCGCGACAGCAAGAAGGTCTCCATCGGATACAAGCAGCTCCAGCAGCAGCCTTGGGACCTCGCCGCGGAGAAGTACGCCGAGGGTGAGATCGTGCACGGCAAGGTCGTCCGCATCGTTCCGTTCGGCGCGTTCGTCGAACTTGAGAGGGGGATCGACGGGCTCGTCCACGTCTCGCAGATCACCCACGAATGGCTCGAAAATCCGACGTCTGTCCTCAAGATCGGGCAGGAAGTCGATGCGAAGATCATCGCGTTCAACCCCGCGGAGAAGAAGATCACGCTCTCCATCAAGGCTCTCGAGCCCCGTCCCGAGTTCGAGCGTCCCGAGCGCGAACCGCGCCGCGACCGCGAAGAGAACGGCGCCCGCCGTCCCCGCAAGAACAACAACCGCCGCGGCGGCAGCGAGTTCGCCGAAGAGGACGAGTACCGCGAGTGGAAGGAAGGCAGCGACTTCGGCGCTTCCATTGCCGACCTCATCGGCGGCTCCAACGACGAGAACAAGTAAACGGAATTTTCCGCCCCGCAAGGGGCGGATTTTTTTTGCTTTTTTTCGGTTGCCGTTTGATGTTCGCAAGAACCGTTTATAATTAACGTGAACAAAATCACGAAGGAGCAGATCATGGAAAGACAGGGAAATATCCGCATTTCAAGCGAAAACATGATGCCGATCATCAAGAAGTGGCTGTATTCGGAGAAGGACATCTTTCTCCGCGAGATCGTCGCGAACGCGTCGGACGCCATCACCAAGCTGAAGAAGCTCGTCTCGCTCGGCGAGGCGGAGGACGACGCACCCTACAAGATCACCGTGACCGTCGATTCCAAGGCGGGCACGCTCTGCGTCGAGGACAACGGCATCGGCATGACGGAGGAAGAAGTCGAGACGTACATCACGCAGATCGCCTTCTCGGGCGCCGCGGACTTCGTCGACAAGTACGAAAAGGCGGGCGGCGAGGGCATCATCGGGCACTTCGGGCTCGGCTTCTACTCGGCGTATATGGTCTCGGAGAACATCGAGATCTTCACGAAGAGCTACAAGGCGGGCAGCGAGGGCGTGCACTGGGAATCGGACGGGAACAGCACCTATTCCATCGGTTCCTGCGAAAAGGAGACGCGCGGCACCAAGATCGTCATGCACATCGCCAAGGAGGAGAAGGAGTTCCTCTCGGAGGCGACCATCCGCCGCCTGCTCGACAAGTACTGCTCCTTCATGCCCTATGAAATTTACCTCGACCCCAAGGAGGGGGAGGAAAACAAGCCCGTCAACACGCCCGTCCCGCTGTACATGAAGCAGCCCAAGGACTGCACGGAGGAGGAATACAAGTCGTTCTACCGCGACACCTTCGCCGACTATCAGGAGCCGCTCTTCTGGATCCACCTCAACATGGAATATCCCTTCCGCGTCAAGGGAATTCTGTACTTCCCGAAGGTAAAGAAGCAGGTGGAGCTCGAGCGCGGACAGGTCAAGCTGTACTGCAATCAGGTGTACATCGCCGACAACATCAAGGAAGTCATTCCCGAGTTTTTGATGCTTCTAAACGGCGTCATCGACTGTCCCGATATCCCGCTCAACGTCTCCCGTTCCTTCCTTCAGAACGACGCGCAGGTGCAGAAGATCGCGAAGCACATCACCAAGAAAGTGGCGGACAAGCTGTGCGAGCTGTACCGCAACGAGCGCGAGCGCTACGAGGCGTGCTGGAACGACATCTCGACCTTCGTGAAGTTCGGCTGCATCAAGGACGATGAGTTCTATAAAAAGGTAAAGGACATCATCATCTACAAGAACCTCGCGGGCGAGTACCGTCCCCTCGAATCGTATTTCGGCGAGGAAGTCAAGGAGGAGGACGCCAAGGCGGGCAAGGAGCCGCAGGCGGCGTACTACGTCTCGGACGAGAACAAGCAGGCGCAATACATCCGCATGTTCCGCGACGCCGGGCTCGACGCCATCGTGTGCGACACCTTCATCGACCCGCACTTCATCAGCTACATCGAGTTCAAGAACCCGACGCGCGTCCGATTCCTCCGCATCGATGCCGACGTCGCGAGTTCCCTCAAGGAGGACGAGGGCGAGGACGCCGAGCTTGTCGAAATCTTCCAAAAGGCGCTCGAGGGGCGGAACGTGAAAGTCAAGACGGAGCGCCTCAAGAATGCGGCGGTGCCCGCCGTCCTGAACGTCTCCGAGTTTATGCGGAGAATGTCCGAGATGAACTCCTTCTACCGCATGGGCGATTCGCCCGAGGACGTGACGCTCGTCGTCAACACGGCAAATCCCGCCGTCGCGGCACTGAAGGGCTGCGCCGAGGAGGACAGGAAGGACGCGGCGGAGCAGATCTATCTTCTCGCCTACATGAACTACAAGCCGCTCTCGCCCGACGACCTTGAAAAGTTCACGGCAAATTCGGTGCGGCTCATTGAAAAGTCCTTGAAAAAATAACAAGTTTTTTCAAATTAGGTCTTGACAACGGGCGTGTGCGCTGTTATAATTGTACATGGTGTCGGAAGATACGACGAAATAGCGCGTACACCGCCCATAGGAGGTAACATTGTGAACGGAACTGTAAAATGGTTCAACGACGGAAAGGGCTACGGTTTTATTTCCAATGATGAGGGGGGCGACGATATCTTCGTTCATTTCTCCGCGATTCAGACGGAAGGTTTCCGCACGTTGAAGGAAGGGCAGAAGGTCACGTTTGAGACCGAGCCCGACCCCAAAGACAGCGGAAAGCTCCGTGCTGTCAACGTGGTCCCCGTATAAACGGACTTGGGGAAACAAAAAAAAGCGCCTATATGGCGCTTTTTTTCATTCTGTTTGGCTTTGAGCAAGGCGTTCGCGGTAGGCTGCGAGGATCATATCCCGTATCATGTCTCTCGTCTCGCTGTTGATGGGATGGGCAATGTCCTTGAAGCCGCCTTCCGACGTCTTTCTGCTCGGCATGGCAATAAAGAGCTCTCCGTCCTTTTCGAGAATTTTGATATCGTGCACGACGAAGCAGCCGTCGATGGTGATCGACGCCACAGCGCGCAAACGTCCGTCCTGTTGTCGCATTTCTCTGATTCTAATATCCCCGATTTCCATACGCAATACCTCCTGTATGTTATCTGCTCATTATTTTATCACAATTTTATAAAAATTTCAATCTTTCACGGGAAAAATATAGTGAAAATCCGAAAAAAATCACGATAAAAACGGATTTTTCATACAATAAAGTATGTTTTTCGGGACGAGAGAGATCGGAAGCGTCTATTTTGTCGGCATCGGCGGGGTGAGCATGAGCGCGCTCGCGCAGTTTCTGCACGGCTGCGGCGTGGCGGTTTCGGGGAGCGACGACACGGAGAGCGCCTTCACCCGCCTTCTGAAGGAGCGGGGGATCCTCGTCTCGATCGGGACGGACGAGGAGATCAAGGCGGACATCGCCGTCTACACGGGCGCGGTGGACCCAGACCTTCCGCGCCTCAAGCGGGCGAGGGAAGCGGGCATCGAGACGGTCGAGCGCTCCGAATTTCTCGGGCGGGTCGCCTCGCTCTTCCCCGAGGTCGTCTCCGTTGCGGGGTGCCACGGAAAGACCACGACGACCTGCATGCTCTCGCACATCTTTTCGGCGGGAGGAAAAGCATTCACCGCGCACATCGGGGGCTCCGATCTCCGGTTCGGCAACTTCGTCTCGACGGGAAAGGACTACTTTCTCACCGAGGCGTGCGAGTTCCGGCGGAGCTTTCTCTCGCTTTCAAGCACGGTCGCCGTCATTCTGAACTGCGACCTCGACCACACCGACTGTTACCGTTCGGAGGAGGAGCTCCTCGAGGCGTACCGCGCGTTTGCGGCGAAGGCGGAGCGGGTCGTCGTCAATGCGGACGACAAGGGCGCGCGGAGCATTCCGCATGCGCTCTCCTTCGGGCTGCACGCGGGCAGGATCCGCGCCGAGCGGCTCCGCTCGTACGGTGAAAAGTACGCCTTCACCGTGACGGACGGGGAAATCCCGCTCTGCCGCGTCCGCCTGAATGCCGTGGGGAAGGTCAACGTCTATAACGCGCTCGCCTCGGTCGCCTGCGCGCGTCTTTTAGGGTTCGGCACGGAGGAGATCGTCGCTGGGCTGCAGTCCTTCCGCGGGGTCGTCAGGCGGTTCGAGAGAGTCGGAACGCTGTGCGGGGCGCCCGTCATCTGCGACTATGCCCACCACCCGCGGGAGATTGCCGCGACCCTTTCGACGGCGGAGCGGCTGTGCGAGGGCAGGGTGCGGCTCGTCTTTCAGCCCCACACCTACACGCGGACGCGCGACCTCATGGACGAGTTCGTGGCGGTGCTCCGCTGCGCCGAACGCCCGATCCTATACGAGACGTACGCCGCGCGGGAGAAATTCGACTTTGACGGGAGCGCGGTCGCCCTCGCCGCGAACGTGCCGCAATCGGCTTACGCCCGCTCGCCCGAACAGCTCCGCCGCCTGCTTTCTTCCGATTTGAAGGAGAGCGATCTCGTCCTCGTGCTCGGTGCGGGGAACATCTATGACGCCGTGCGGGGCATTCTCGACGGCGAAAATCGACAGCCGCGGCAAGGGGGCTGAACGGCTTGGAAAGGGCGGGGAGTTCCCCGTTTTTTTTCTTCGGATTTTTTTGAAATCCGAGGAAAAAAATTCAAATTTGGTATTGAAACTCCGCGCGAAATATAGTATAATAGGATAGATTTACGGGACTCCGCATCGGGTGCCTTTTCGCGGAGGCGGAGAAGGGGGATAGCATGAAAACGAGCGCTGAATCGGATTTCCCGCTCTACTTGTACCATCACGGAAAGAACGACCGCCTCTATGAGCTGTTCGGCGCGCACAGGGCAAGAAAGAACGGGAAGGACGGATTTGTGTTCCGCGTCTGGGCGCCGCATGCCCGTTCCGTCTCCGTCGTGGGCGACTTCAACGGTTGGGACGAAACCAAGAACGTCATGGAACGCATGGTGGACGGGCAGTCCTTCGAGCTGTTCATCGAGGGGCTCCGCACCTATGATACCTATAAATACGCCATCGGGACGCAGGACGGAAGGACGATTCTGAAGGCGGACCCGCTCGCCTTCCACGGCGAGACGCCGCCCGCGACTGCGTCCAAGCTGTACGAGCTCGATGGCTACGAGTGGGGGGACGGGGAATACATCGCCGCGCGCGGAAATAAGAACGTGTTCGCCTCCCCGATGAACATCTATGAGGTCAACCTGCTCTCGTGGCGCCGCCATGAGGACGGGAATTTCCTTTCCTACCGAGACCTCGCCGCGGAGCTCGTCCCCTACGTGAAGGAGATGGGCTATACGCACGTCGAATTCATGCCCGTGACGGAATTTCCCTTCGAGGGCTCGTGGGGATATCAGGTGACGGGCTATTATGCCGTCACGTCCCGCCTCGGCACCCCGCACGACTTCATGTACCTCGTCGACTGCTTCCACAGGGCGGGGATCGGCGTCATCTTGGACTGGGTGCCCGCGCATTTCCCGAAGGATGCCCACGGGCTGTACGAGTTCGACGGGCAGCCCCTGTACGAGAGCAGCCAGTGGGACAGAATGGAGCACAAGAGCTGGGGGACCCGCCGCTTCGACTACGGCAGGGAAGAGGTGCTCTCCTTCCTCATCTCCGATGCGTGCTTCTTCTTCGACAAGTATCATGCCGACGGGCTCCGCGTGGACGCCGTCGCCTCCATGCTCTATCTCGACTACGACAAGCGGGACGGGGAATGGGTCCCCAACATCTATGGGGAAAACAAGAATCTCGAGGCAATCGCATTCCTGCGCCGCCTCAACGAAGCGGTCTTTCTCCGCTTCCCGTATGCGCTCATGATCGCGGAGGAATCGACCGCGTGGGGGCTCGTGACCAAGCCGGGGAACGTCGGCGGGCTCGGGTTCAACTATAAATGGAACATGGGGTGGATGAATGATATGCTCTCCTACCTCTGTCTCGACCCGTACTTCCGCATGGGAGCGCACAACAAGCTCACGTTTTCCATGATGTACGCCTTCTCCGAGAACTACGTTCTGCCCATCTCCCACGACGAGGTCGTGCACGGGAAGTGCTCGCTCATCGGCAAGATGCCGGGGACGTACGAGGAGAAGTTCGCGGGCGTGCGCGCCTTCCTTCTCTACATGATGGCGCACCCCGGGAAGAAGCTCAACTTCATGGGGTACGAGTTCGGTCAGTTCAAGGAGTGGGACTATCATGAGGGGCTCGAGTTCTTCCTGCGGGACAAGTACGAACTTCACGGAAAGCTCTCCGTGATGGTGAGAGATCTCAATCGGTTCTACCGCGAGACACCCGCGCTCTATGAGATCGAGGATTCGTGGGACGGGTTCGAGTGGCTCGCGCCCGACGACGCCGACCGCAACATCGTCTCCTTCATCCGCCGCGACAGGGCGGGGCGCGAGGTGATAGCGCTCGTCTCCTTCTCGGGTTCGGACGCGGAGGATTATATGCTCGGCGTCAACGTCCGCGGGAAATATAAGGTCGTTTTCTGCTCGGACGACAAGAAATACGGCGGAGAGGGCAAACTGAAGAAAAAGACGTTTGCCGCCGTCAAGCGTCCGACGCACGGGAAGCCGTATTCCATCCGCATCCCGATGCCCAAGCTCTCGGCGGTCTATCTCGTCCGGGAGGAAGCGCCCGATTCGGGCAATTGAACGGAAACAATCCACAGGGGGTTTTGTCTATGCAAAGAAAGAAAGAATGTGTCGCGATGCTGCTTGCGGGCGGACAGGGGAGCCGTCTCTATGCCCTCACAAACAACATCGCAAAGCCCGCAGTCGCATTCGGCGCGAAGTACCGCATCATCGACTTCCCGCTCTCCAACTGCATCAATTCGGGCATCGATACGGTCGGCGTGCTCACGCAGTACGAACCGCTCGAGCTCAACGAGTACATCGGAAACGGTCAGCCTTGGGACCTCGACCGCGCCTTCGGCGGCGTGCATATCCTCTCGCCCTATCAGGCGAAGAAGAAGCAGTCGTGGTTTGAGGGCACGGCGAACGCCATCTACCAGAACATCTCGTTCATGAAGAAGTACAACCCCGAGTATGTCCTCATTCTCTCGGGCGACCACATCTATAAGATGGACTACGCGCAGATGCTCCGCGCGCACAAGGCGACGCATGCCGATTGCACCATCGCCGCCATCGAAGTCCCCATGAAGGAGGCTTCCCGCTTCGGCATTCTCAACTGCAACCCCGACGGCTCCATCTACCAGTTTGAGGAAAAGCCCAAGCAGCCCAAGAGCAATCTCGCCTCGATGGGCATCTACATCTTCACGGCGGAAAAACTCTTCAAGTATCTCGAGGCGGACGACGCGAACCCCGATTCCTCCAAGGACTTCGGCAAGGACGTGCTCCCCGCCATGCTGAACGCGGGCGAGAGAATGTTCTCCTACCGCTTCAAGGGGTATTGGAAGGACGTCGGGACCATCGATTCGCTCTGGGAATCGAACATGGACCTGCTCGGCGAAGATTCCGCGTTCGACGTGAGCGACGCCGCTTGGAAGATCCATTCGCGCAACCCGCTCGCCCCGCCCGAATACATCGGCGCGAAGGGGGTCGTCCGCAACTCGATGGTGGCTCTCGGCTGTGAAGTCGAGGGGAGCGTCGAGCATTCCGTCCTCGCGGCGAACGTCGTCGTCGAGGAGGGCGCCGTCGTGCGCGACAGCGTTCTCATGGCGGGCACCGTCGTCAAGAAGGGTGCGCGCGTCGAATATTCCATCGTCGACGAGAACGTCGTCATCGAGGAGAATGCCGTCGTGGGCGAAGAGCGCGGCAAGGGCGCGGGGATCGCCGTCCTCGGCAGAAACATCACGATTGGGGCGGGCGCGAAGGTCGCGGGCTCCAAAATTCTCGACAAGGATTACAGGGGGGAATAAGATGGCACACTCGGCAGTAGGCGTTATTTTTTCCAACATTCACGATGAAAACGTTCCCGAACTCTCCCGCCACCGCACGATGGCGTCCATTCCGTTCGGGGGAAGATACCGTCTCATCGACTTTGCCCTGTCCAACATGGTCAATTCGGGCATCACGACGGTCGGTATCGTCACGAAGAACAACTATCAGTCGCTCATCGATCACCTCGGGAGCGGCAAGGAGTGGGATCTCGCCCGCAAGGACGGCGGAATCATCCTTCTCCCGCCCTATTCGGACGAGACGGACGCGCCGTACACGACCCGCCTCGAAGCGCTCATGAGCATCACGGGCTTCCTCAACCACAGGAACGAGGACTACGTCGTCATCTCCGACTGCGACGGCATCGCCCGCGTGGACATCAACGACATTCTCCGCTTCCACGAGGAGAAGGGCGCGGACATCACGATGGTCTACCACAGGGAGACGACCCCCGTGGAGTCCTCCTACTTCATCACCCTCCAGCCCGACGAGACGGGGCGCCTGAAGGGGCTTCAGATCAATCCGAAGCTCAAGAAGGGACCGTTTAACCTGTACGTCAATATCATGGTGATGAGCAGGGAATTCCTCATCAACACCATTCAGGACGCCGTCACGCGCGGGCTGTCGAGCTTCGGCAGGGACATTCTCACCAAGCACGTCGATACGCTCAAGCTGTACGGCTACGAGTTCGGCGGGTACTTCGCCACGATGAGCTCGGTCGGCGACTACTACAGCCACAGCATGGAATTGCTCCGTAAGGACGTGCGGGACGAACTGTTCGGCGCGCGCGACATCTACACGAAGGTGCGCGACTCCGCTCCCTCCAAGTACGGCGACACCGCCGTCGTCCGCAACTCTCTCATCTCGGACGGCTGCGTCATCGAGGGCGAAGTGGAGAACTGCATTCTCTTCCGCGGCGTGAAGGTCGGGAAGGGGAGCGTCGTCAAGAACTCCATCATCATGCAGGATACCGTGATCGGCTCGAACGTCACGCTCGACTGCGTCATCACGGATAAGAACGTCGTCATTCGCGACAGGCGGCACCTCGCGGGGTGCGAGTCGCTGCCGTATTTTGTCGGGAAGGGCAGAATGCTGTAAGGAGACGAAGCGCTACGGCGCACAAAGGGGGAATCGCTATGAGTACGACGAAATCGAACGGAACAAGAACCGCCGCGACAGCGGCAACCAAGGCGCCCGCAAAGAAAGCGGCGCCCGCAAAGAAGGCGCCCAAGAAGGACGCCGTCCTCGCCGTGCCCGAAGTGGAGGTGGTGGAGCGCGACGCGCCCGTAGAACGCGAGGCGCCCGCGGCAATCGAGGTGGAGCCGAAGAAGAAAATTCTCTTCGTCGCCTCCGAGGCGGCTCCCTTCATCGCGACGGGAGGACTTGCGGAGGTCATCGGGTCGCTCTCCAAGGCGCTCGCCAAGGACGAGAAGTACGACGTTCGCGTCATCATTCCGCTCTATCAGGACATCAAGAAGGAGTTCAGGAAGGATTTCCGCTTCATCGGGAATATCTTCGTTCCGCTCTCTTGGCGCAACCAGTACTGCGGGATCTTCGAGTATACGGCGAATAACGTCACCTTCTACTTTGTCGACAACGAGTACTACTTCAAGCGCCCGGGCTGCTACGGCTACTACGACGACGGCGAGCGCTTCGCTTTCTTCTGCCGCAGCGTGATGGAAATTCTCTCGTTTTTGAATTTCTATCCCGACGTCTTGCACTGCCACGACTGGCAGGCTGCGCTCGCGGCGCTGTACCTCAAGACCATCTATTGCTTCCGCCCGGAGTACCAGTACATCCGCGCGGTATTCACCATCCACAACATCGAGTATCAGGGCAAATATTCCCTCGATATTCTCGAGGACCTGTTCGGGATCTCCTACCGCTACCAGTATCTCGTCGAATTCGACCGCTGCATCAACCTAATGAAGGGCGCGATCGAATGCTGCGAGCGTTTCTCGACGGTCTCGCCGACGTACGCGGGGGAGATCAAGGATCCGTACTATTCGCACGGGCTCGATTCGATCATCCGCCGCAACGAGTTCAAGCTCTGCGGGATCCTGAACGGCATCGACCCCGACTATTACGACCCTGCGACCGATCAGGCACTGTTTGCCAACTATTCGGCGGAACATCCCGAAAACAAGGCTGTCTGCAAGGAGGAATTGCAGCGCATGCTCAATCTTCCCGTGCGGAAGGAGACGCCCATCATCGCGATGATCTCCCGCCTCGTCTCGCACAAGGGACTCGACCTCGTGAAGGAAGTCATCGAGCAGGTGCTCCGTCAGGACGTGCAGTTCGTCCTCCTCGGCACGGGCGATTCGATGTACGAGAACTACTTTACCGACCTCGCGCGGCGGTATCAGGGGAAGGTCGTCTCGATCATCTCCTTCAATTCCGACCTCTCGAGGAAGATCTACTCGGGCGCCGATCTCTTCCTCATGCCGTCCAAGAGCGAGCCGTGCGGGCTCTCCCAGATGATTGCCTCGCGCTACGGCACCGTCGCCATCGTCCGCGAGACGGGCGGGCTCAAGGACAGCATCACGCCGTACGGCGCGGGCGGGAACGGATTCACGTTCAGCAATTACGACGCATACGACATGCTCTATGTCATCAACGAAGCGCTCACGGCGTACAAGAACCGCGAGGATTGGGCTCGGCTCGTCCGCAAGGCGATGGAGACCGACTTCACATGGGCAAAGTCTGCGAAATACTATGAAGGGCTCTATCTCGGCATGCTGAAATGACCGAGGGGATGGGACAAAATCAGGAGAACAGTATGAACAAATTAACCGTACAGGAAGCGGAGAGGCTCATTTCCGGCAAGTTGACGCGCTATTTCGGCGTGGGCGCGCAGGAAGCGTCCCGCGAACAGATCTACAAGGCGGTCGTCATGAGCGTGCGCGACATCATGCTCGAGAAGCGCCAGAAATTCCACCTCAAAATCAAGAAGGGACCCTCCAAGCGCGTCTACTATCTCTGCATGGAATTCCTCATGGGGAGATCGCTCAAGAACAGCATCTACAACCTCGGCATCAAGAGCGCCATCGAGGGCGCGGTCAAGAAGTTTGACCTCACGCTCGAGGACCTGTACGAAGAGGAGCCCGATGCGGGGCTCGGGAACGGGGGGCTCGGCAGGCTTGCCGCATGCTTCCTCGACGGTCTTGCGACACAGAACTATCCCGCGATGGGATTCTCCATCTGCTATCAGTACGGTCTCTTCAAGCAGAAGATCGTGGACGGCTGGCAGATGGAACTGCCCGACGTCTGGCTGCCGGGCGGCGAGGCTTGGCTCACGCAGCGGACGGATAAGCAGTTCATCGTCCGCTTCGACGGCGAGCTCGAGGAAAAGTGGACGGATCACGGCATGGAGACCATCTACCACAACGCGAAGGAAGTGGAGGCGGTCGCCTTCGACATGATGGTGTCGGGTGCCGATTCCGACGCGGTGAGCGTGCTCCGCCTCTGGCGGTCCCGCGCCGTGCAGAAGTTCGACATGCAGCTCTTCTCGAAGGGAAATTACGACGAAGTCATGCGCGACGACACCGACGCGCAGCTCATCTCCAAGGTGCTGTATCCCTCCGACAACCACTATGAGGGGAAATCGCTCCGCTTAAAGCAGCAATATTTCCTCGTCTCGGCGTCGCTGCAGTGCATTGTCGCGGACCACAAGCGCCGCTATGGACCCCTGACCCTCCTGCCCGAGCTTGCCGCCATCCACATCAACGATACCCATCCCGCGCTCGCCATTCCCGAGCTCATGCGCATTCTCGTGGACGAGAACTACTTCGGGTGGGACGCGGCTTGGAACATCACGACCGCGACGTGCGCCTACACCAACCACACCGTCATGGCGGAAGCGCTCGAGACGTGGGCGGAGGACCTCGTCGCCCGCAGGCTTCCCCGCATTTACGGCATTCTGAAGGAGATCAACCGCCGCTTCTGCGACGACCTCTGGCACAAGTTCCCGGGCGACTGGAACAAGATCTCGCGCATGTCCATTCTCTCGCACAACACCGTGCGCATGGCGAATCTCTGCGTGATGGGCAGTCACAGCGTGAACGGTGTCTCCGAGCTCCACAGCGAGATCATCAAGGAGAGCATCTTCCACGACTTCTACGAATACACGCCCGAAAAGTTCACGAACGTCACCAACGGCATTGCGCACAGGCGCTGGCTCAACCAGTCCAATCCCGAGCTCTGCGCGCTCATCACCGACTGTATCGGGGGCGGATTCGACAAGAACGCGGAAAAGCTCGCAGAACTCAAAAAGTTCGAGAAGGACGAGAGCGTTCTAAAGCGCCTCGATGAGATCAAGCAGATCAAAAAGAGGCAGTTTGCGGACTATGCGTACCGCTATCAGGGGCTCGAAATCGACCCCAATACCGTATTTGACGTGCAGGCGAAGCGGCTCCACGAGTACAAGCGCCAGCTCCTCAACGTCTTGCACATCATCTCGGAGTACAACGCCCTGCGCGAAGATCCCGACCTCGACATGCTCCCCAAGACGTATATCTTCGGCGCGAAGGCTGCCGCGGGATACGACATGGCGAAGCAGATCATCAAGCTCATCTGCTACCTCTCCGAGGATATCCGCAAGAATCCCCGTGTGCGCGAGAAGCTCAACGTCGTGTACATGGAGAACTACAACGTCACGATGTCCGAAAAACTCATGCCGGCGTCCGAGATCTCCGAGCAGATCTCGCTTGCGGGCAAGGAGGCGAGCGGGACGGGGAACATGAAGTTCATGATTAATGGCGCGCTCACCATCGGCACGCTCGACGGCGCCAACGTCGAAATGGCGCAGCGGGCGGGATTCGAGAACATCTTCATCTTCGGTCTCAAGGCGGACGAGGTCAAGCAGGTCTGGGAGGGTGGCTACAACTCGAGTGCCTACTACAATCAAGACGCCGAACTCCGCAGGATCGTCGAATCGCTCATCGTCGGCTTCAACGGGACGTCGTTTGCGGACATCGCGAACTATCTTCTCCGCAATGCGCCCGTCGCCGACCCGTATATGTGCCTCGCGGACTACGAATCGTACGCGCAGACGCAGAGCGATATGTCCGCGCTCTACCGCACCGACAAGCGGGAATGGAACCGCAAGTCGCTGTGCAACATCGCCGCGGCGGGGTACTTCTCCGCCGACCGGAGCATCCGCGACTACGCGACCAAGATCTGGGACTTGAAACCGCTCAACAAGTGATCTATGCGTTACTCCTACAATCCCCTGAAAAAGGAATGTAAGAGCCTGACGGGTGCCGTACCGCGCTCCGGAAAGGTGACCCTTCGGGTTTTCAAAGACAAGCAAGGCGGAGAAGCTGACTTCTCCGCCGACGTTTGTATGCTCGTTCTGCACGAGGACGGCAAGGAGTGCCGCGAACTTCCCATGCGGAGGACGCGTTACGGCTTCTGCATTTCGCTCCGCTTTCACCGGACGGGGCTGTATTTCTACCATTTCCGCCTCGGCGGGCGCAGTCTCGGGTGCGGAAAATTCCGCGAGGGGGTCTTGACCGACCACCCGCAGGACTGGCAGATCACCGTCTATTCTTCGGAGTATTCGACGCCCGACTGGATCAAGGGCGGCGTGATGTACCAGATCTTCCCCGACCGCTTTTATAAGTCGGGGGAATATCCCGTTCCGCCGCACAAGATTCTGCGCCGCGACTGGGGCGGGACGCCGAGTTTCCGCCCGAATGAGTTCGGAAAGGTGCTCAATAACGACTTTTTCGGCGGAAATTTCAACGGGATCCGCGAAAAACTCGACTATCTCCGCTCCCTTCACGTGAGCGCCATCTACTTCAATCCCGTGTTTGAGGCGTATTCCAACCACCGCTACGACACGGGCGATTACAGGAAACTCGACGGTCTCCTCGGCACCGAGGCGGACTTCGACGCTCTTCTTTCGGCGGCAAAGGAGCGCGGCATCCGCGTGATCCTCGACGGCGTGTTCAACCACACGGGCGATGACAGCCGCTACTTCAACAAATACGGGCGGTACAAGGAGGAGCTCGGCGCGCACCAGTCGCCCGATTCTCCCTATTTTTCGTGGTACCGCTTCCGCGACTTTCCCGATTCGTACGAGAGTTGGTGGGGGATCGACACGCTTCCCGCCGTGAACGAGGCAAATCCCGCGTACAGGGAGTTCATTCTCGGCGAAAACGGCGTCGTCCGCAGCTGGATGCGGCACGGAATCTCGGGGTGGCGGCTCGACGTTGCCGACGAGCTGCCCGACTTCTTCCTCGAGGAGCTCCGCGGCGCCGTCAAGACGGAAGACCCGTCCGCCGTCGTCATCGGCGAGGTTTGGGAGGACGCCTCCAACAAGATCGCCTACGACGAGCGCAGGCACTATTTGCAGGGAAAAGAGCTCGACAGCGTGATGAATTACCCGCTGAAGGACGCCATTCTGAACTTCGTGCTCTCGGGAAACACGACGCAGCTCCGCGAGACGGTCGCGTCCCTCGTCGACAATTACCCGAAACAGACGCTCGACTGCCTCATGAACATCCTCGGAACGCACGACACGCCGCGCATTCTCACGGTTCTAAGCGGGAAACACTGCTCGGACAAGGAAGAAATGTCGCGCTCGCGCCTGACAGAGCAGGAGCGGGAGGAGGCGACCAAAAAGCTGTTCATGGCGGCGACACTGCAATTCACGCTCCCGGGGGTCCCCTGTATCTACTACGGCGACGAAGTCGGAATGGAGGGCTTTCAGGACCCGTTCTGCCGCGGCTGTTTCGAGTGGGAACGCACGGGCTGCGACATCGAGGCATTCTACCGCAAACTCGGCAAACTCCGCTCCGAGACGCTCTCCGAACTCTTCAAGGACGGCGAATACGACGAAGTCTACGCCGACGCGAACTTCTACATGTTCCGCAGGAAGAAGGGAGAAAGGGAAGCGTACGTCTTTGCCAATAATTCGCACGGGGAGTACAACATCCGCCTTGACGGAACCTATTACGAGCATCTCTCGGGAAAGACATACCAAGATAGGGTGCGGATCGACGGATTCTCGTACGGGATTCTCACGAAAGCGGAAACCTATGTCTGACATAAATACTATGTCAGACATAATAGCGGCAGCGGCGAACATTCGCCGCGATTTTTTTGTTTGGGAGGAAGTACGGCGGAAAGCGCAAAATGCGGCAAAAATCACGGAAAATCAGAAGATTTGCGGAGATTTTCCGCAAAATTCCCGATTTTTTGCGGAAATTTTGCGGGCGTCTGTATGACGGCTTGAGAAAAAACCCGAAATATTTTGCGGGCGTCTGTATGACGGCTCGAGAAAAAAAAGAAATTTTTTGCGGGCGTTGATACGGCGGGTTGAGAAAAAACCCGAAATTTTTTGCGGGCGTTGATACGGCGGGTTGAGAAAAAACCCGAAATATTTTGCGGGCTTTTGTACGGAGGCTTGAGAAAAATCAGAATTTTTTTGCGCGGGTTTTCCCGCAAAACAACATCAAAATCAAGGAATCGGTCAGGTACTCGGTCAATTGATACCCTTTTTTACCCCAAAGTCTTCGTAAAATTAGGCTTTTGCGAATAGTTAATGATTGTTCGGGGCGGCATTTTTCCTCTCCCCCGAGGGGGCACTGCTTTGAAAATTTCCGAAAATTTTCCCCTCAACTCTTCGTAAAATTGACAACCGTTCTCCTTCGTGTTATAATGACGGCATGAGCACGACCGATTACTATCAGGAACGCAACCTTCGCAATCTCGACAAAATCGAGGAACTCCTCTCCGAGCTCCCCCCCTTCTGCGAAGATTTTTTCCGCGGCGTCGAGACGCGCACGAGCACCCTCACCCGCCTCAATTACGTCTATGACCTCCGCATCTTCTTCGATTTCCTCTGCAAGAAAAAATTTCGCAGCAAGAAGATCACCGAGATCACCCTCGAGGACCTCGACAGCGTGACGGACACCGACATTGAGATCTTCCTCTCCTATCTCTCCAACTACCGCTACGGCGAGCGCCGCCTCTCCTGCGACGAGCGCGCCAAGGCGCGGAAGCTCTCCACCGTCCGTTCCCTCTTCAAGTACTTCTTTAACAAGGGTCTGCTCGAGGTCAACAACACGGCGAAGGTCGCGACGCCCAAACTGCATGAAAAGGAGATCGTCCGCCTCGAGGGCGACGAGATCTCCTCCCTCATCGAGACAGCCGAGGCGGGAAACGGGCTCTCGTCGCATGCCGCGGGCTACCACGACAAGACGAAGGTCCGCGACACCGCGATCGTCACCCTTTTGCTCGGCACCGGTATCCGTATCTCCGAGCTCGTCGGGCTCGACAACGAGAGCATCGATTTCTCGAACAACTCCTTTGTCGTCACGCGGAAGGGCGGAAATCAGGCAATCCTCTACTTCTCGGACGAGGTCGCCGAGGCGCTTGCGGCGTACCTCGCGCAAAAGGAGGAGGACCCGCGTGTTCCCGACGAGTCCCCCTCTCCCCTCTTTTTATCCCTTCAATACAGGCGTATCACCGTCCGCGCGGTCGAAAATCTCGTGAAAAAGTACGCGAAGATCGTCACGCCGCTCAAAAAGATCACCCCGCACAAGCTGCGCTCGACCTACGGCACCGCGCTGTATCGCGAGACGGGCGACATCTACATCGTCGCCGACGTGCTCGGGCACAAGGACGTGAACACCACGCGGAAGCACTACGCCGCCATCACCGAGGATCACCGCCGTTCCGTCGCCTCCGCCGTCAAACTGCACAGGAAGGACGACGAATGAGCGAGGCGGTCTACGTCATACAGCCCGTCGAGGGTGAAGATCCGCGCGTCCTGCACGACGAGGCGGTCGCCCTCATCGAGAGCGCGGGCGCGGACTATGCGGGCACCCTCTATCAGCGCATCCGTGAAGTCAACCCCGCCACCTATATCGGCGAGGGAAAGCTCGCCGAACTGCGCGAACGGCTCGAGGGGCTCGACGTCACCGTCCTCTTCAACGGCGAACTCACCCCCTCGCAGACGGCCAATCTCTCCAAGGCGCTCGGCGACAGGAAAATCATCGACCGCACGACGCTCATTCTCGACATCTTCGCCCTCCGCGCGGCGAGCAGCGAGGGAAAGCTGCAGGTCGAGCTCGCACAGCTCAAATATCTGTACCCCCGCCTTCACGGCAAGGGCGGCGCGCTCTCCCGCTTGGGCGGCGGGATCGGAACGCGCGGTCCCGGCGAGAGCAAGCTCGAAACGGACAGACGGCACATCCGTGCGCGCATCCGAACGCTCGAAGCGCGGCTCAAGGAGACCGAATTGCGCCGCATGCGCCGCACCGAGCGTCGGAAGAAGGAGCTCGTGCGCACGATTGCGCTCGTCGGGTACACAAACACGGGGAAATCCACCCTCCTCAATGCCCTTACGGGCTCGGACGTGCTCGTGAAGGACGCCCTCTTTGCGACCCTCGACCCCACCGCCCGCGCCTTCGAGATTGAGGGATTCTCCTTCCTTCTCGTCGACACCGTCGGGTTCCTGCAGGCGCTCCCCCATTCCCTCATCGAGGCGTTCCATTCCACCCTCGAGAGCGCGCTCAACTGCGACCTCGCTCTCATCGTTTGCGACGCCTCGGGTCCCTACGAGACGCAGCTCCGCACCACCCTCTCGACGCTCGACGAGCTCTCCTTCGATGCGCCCCGCCTCGTCGTGATGAACAAATGCGACCTTGCGCCCTACGAGATCTTCCCCTCGGACTGCGTGAAGATCTCCGCCAAGACGGGCGCGGGGCTCGGCGAGCTCAAGGCGCGCATCTTTTCGGAGCTCAAGGAAGCCTTCCGCGAGACGACCTTCTTCGTCCCCTACCGCGACATGGCGGCATTCGGCTCCCTCCGCGGGCTGTACCGAGAAAAAAAGGCGACCTATTTAGAAGAAGGCGCCGAGATCGAGGCAATCGTCCCCGAGGTGTACTCCGAAAAATTTGCCCCTTTCCTAAAAAAATGACCCCGTTCGGGGTCGTTTTTCACTCGTGATAATCCTTCGGGTCGGTGTATATTTTGTCGATCTTGATGGCGGCGTAGTCGCGGATGTCGAGACACTTGCCGCAGTTGGTGCACGGCTTGGACGGATCGAGGTCGCACACTTCGCACTCCATGCAGCCGTCGCACTCCTTATTTTCGTCGAGAACGCACATCTTCCTTTCCATGCCCCAATCATATCACAGTTTCCGAAAAAAATCAAGAAATTTTTTTGAAAATCTTAAAACAAATGTTTGCATATTTCCGTTTTATGTGCTATAATGAGAATCGGAGGTGAAACCATGCTCAAACAGTCCAAACTCACCGAAGTTCTTGAATACATCAACCGCTATATCGACGAGAACGGCTTTCCCCCGACGGTGCGCGACATGTGCCGCGACCTCGGCATCAAGTCGACCGCGACCGCCTATGACTATATCAACCGCTTGAAGGAGCAAGGCAGGCTCGAAAAGGCGGAAAACAAGAAGCGCGCTGTCGCCGTCCGCGGCGGTTCGAGCACGCGGGCTCCCCTCCTCGGCACCGTGAATGCTGGGCAGCCCATCCTCCCCGTCGAGGACAACGAGGGCTACTTTCCCCTGCCCTCCGCGCAGTTCGGGGGCGGCGACGTCTTTCTTCTGAACGTCCACGGCGACTCGATGATCGAGGCGGGGATTCTGAACGGCGACCGTATCGTCGTGCGCAGGCAGGAGACCGCCGACGACGGCGACATTGTCGTTGCCATGTTCGACGACGGCGTGAACGAGGGCGCGACGGTCAAGCGGCTCTTCCGCCGCGACGGGAAGATCGTCCTTCACCCCGAAAATGCCGCCCTCGAGGACATCATCCCCGAAAATCAGGAGAGCATCATGATCTTGGGTAAGGTCGTCGGGCTCCTTCGCAGCATGGGTTAACGAATAAAATTTTGCCGCCTCGGCTCTGCCGCGGCGGCGTCTTTTTACAGATTTTTGAGGTAAAACACCTCTTCGGGGGTGAGTTTCCGCACCTGCCCGCGGTCGAGCCCCGAGATGGTGAGCTCGCCGAGCCGCAGGCGCTTGAGGAACACGACCTTCTTCCCCACGGCGTCGAACATGCGGCGGATCTCGCGGTACTTCCCCTCGGTGAGCACGACGTGCAGCTTGGTGTATTCCTTGTTCGTCTCGACGACGTTCACCCTGCACTTCCCCGTCATGACCCCGGGCGCGATCTCCACCCCCGCGCGCAGGCGGTTGAGCTGAACGGGCGTCACGCTCCCCTCGACGCGGACGAGATAGAGCTTGGGGATCTCGGTCTGCGGGGCGGTGAGGCGGAAGGCGAGGTCGCCGTCGTTCGTGAGGAGCAGCAGCCCCTCGGTGTCGTAGTCGAGCCTCCCCACGGGGAACACCCGCCCTGCGCCCGCGGGAAGGAAGTCGAGCACCGTCTTTCTGCCCTTTTCGTCCTTCACCGTGCACACGCAGCCCTTCGGCTTATTGAGAAGGTAATATTCAAACTTGATCTTGTGGGAAAGGATCTTTCCGTCCAACGTCACTTCGTCGTTCTCGCCGACGTCGTCGCCCGCGCCCGCAGGCTTCCCGTTGATGAAAACCCTTCCCTCGGCAACGATGGCATCCGCCCCCCTGCGGGAAGCGATCCCCTGTTCCGCAAGAAATTTGTTGATCCTCATACCGATGTTGCGGGCAAGCGCCCGTTCTCCTTACGGTATCATGATATACAAATTTTGCGAAAAAATCAAGTCATTTTCGAGAAATATCTTGACCGAGCCCGCAATTTCTCCGGGCGTTTTCGGGAGCGGGTCGAAAAGGCTCCGCTCCACGCGGACGAGCCCCTCTTCCTCCGCCGTCAGGGGGTAGAAGAAGTCATACCGTACCGAGAGCCCGTCCGTGCGGTCGGAGCTGTCGCACAGCTGTTTCAGGGAATAGTTTTGGAACGCCCCGTCGAGCAGTTCCGCCGTCCGCTCGTACATCTCCGGGCAGGAGAGCACGACGCAGACGACGCGCATGCCGTCCCTCTCCGCGCAGGTGACGAGGCACCGCCCCGCCGAGAGGGTGAACCCCGTCTTGACGCCGATAGCGCCGTCGTACTCCCACAGCATCTTATTCTTGTTCTTCCAGCCGCGCGGCTCGTAGAACTTGCAGGAGACGATCTCGCGGAAGAAGTCGTTCTCGATGGCGTAGGCGGAGATGAGGGCAAGGTCGCGCGCCGTCGTGTAGTGGCGCTTGTCGGGGAGTCCATGCGGGTTGACGAAGTAGCTGTGCTCGGCGCCGAGGCATGCCGCCTTCTCGTTCATCTCGCGCGCGAACGCCTCGACGCTCCCGCTGTGATAGATGGCGAGCGCCACCGCGCAGTCGTTTCCCGAGCGCAGCATGAGCCCGTACAGAAGGTCGCGGACGGAATACACCTCCCCCGCACGGAGATAGACGCTTGAGCCCTCCGTCCCCTCCGCCTCCTTGGGGATGGTGACGAGCTCGTCGGGGTCGCACTCGTCGATGATGAGAATGGCGGTGAGGACCTTGGTCGTGCTTGCCATGGGAAGGTTAGTCTCCGCGTTCTTTTCGTGGAGCAGGCGGCGCGAGGAGACCTCGAGAACGCACTCCGCCTTCGCCTCCGTTGCGGCGTCCGCCCTTCCGCCCGAGGGAAATAAGGCGGCGCAAAGGACGAGGAGCGCGAGGAGAACTGCCCTATTTATCGTTTTCTTCATCGGTTTTCACGATTTTCCCGAGGAGTTCCCCCGCCTTTTCGATGATGCCGTCGAGCGGGTCGTCCGTTATGCGGACGACGCGGCATTCCTTCCCGTCGTCGATGAGGAAGCCCGCGGGCTTCAGGTTGAGCACGGTGCCCGAGCCGCCCGCGAACGGAAAACTTTCGTCCTCCTTGACCGCCTTCACCTCGCCGTACTCTCCTCCGCCCGACAAGAACCCCATCGTCACCTTGGTGAACGGGATGATCTGCGCCCCGCTCGCCGAGATGACGGGCTTGCCGATGACGGTGTTCACGTCGACGAGCCCCGTCAGCTGTTCGGCTGTCTTTTCGAGAATGTTGTTGATTTTTTGTCTCTTATCCATTTGAGAAATGCCTCCGTTATCTTTTTTGCGAATGCGATGATAAGCACGAGCCCGTTGAACACGAGCACCGACCGCGTCGTGATCTTCAGGCAGGGCTCGTCGTTTAGGACTGTGCTGTTTCGGAGCGAAAGAAAGGGATGCTGCGTTTGAAGGACGGAGCACGCCGCCCCGCCCGCCGCCTGCAGAAGGGCTGCAAGCATGACGCCGTAGACCCGTTCCGCCCCGCCCGTCTCGACGATCTGGTGAAAGACGTACAGTTGGAACCCCTTCGTCACCTCGAATTTCTTCCTTGTCGCCGTCATTTCCCGATACGGGACAAAGACCGCTTTTTTCTTTGTGAGATGGACGGCGATCCCCTCGCGGTCGAGCTGTCCGTACCCCCCGAACACGCGGAGAAAGCGGTACAGGGCTATCGAAAACCATGCCCTGTTCTCCGTGATGTCCACATAGCTGTCGGCATACAGGAACACGGGAAAGAGCAGAAGGAGCGCCCCGACAAAGACCGAGGAAACAAAAAGTTCGCCCATATCCGTAATATGGGCGAACCGTTCGGAAAATATTTACCGTTTTGGATCAGGAAATTTTTACGATGTCCTCTTCGTCGATGCCGCGGAGGAAATCGGGAATGGCGTACCCGTCCTCGGTGGAGTTCTCCTCTTCCCTGCGGGCGGGACGGGCTTCGTTCTCCCTCTCCGGGTCCTCTCTCCGCTCCTCCTCGGGGCGCTCGTCGTCGCGCGCGTAGAGATAGGTATCCCGCTCGTCCGCGCTCTCGCGGGCGATTGCCGCCATGAGTTCGTCGTAGTCGGGAAGGTCCTGAAGGGAGCGGAGCTTGAACCGCTTCAGAAATTCGTCCGTCGTCGCGAAGAGCACCGGGCGCCCGACCGCCTCCTTCCGCCCGCACGGCTCGATGAGCTTGAGGGTGAGGAGCGCGTCGACGGCATAGTTGCTGTTGATGCCGCGGATGATCTCGATCTCCGTTCGCGTGATGGGCTGCTTGTAGGCGATGATGGCGGCACATTCGAGAATGGTCCGCGTGAGTTCCTTCTCGCGGATGGGATTGAGGACGGCGCTCACCTGCTCCTTGTAGGCGGGATTGGATGCGAGCTGTGCCTTGTTGTTGAACTCGAGGAGACGGATCCCCCCTTCCTCGCCGTAGCGGGCGCGGAGCTCGTCGAGCGCTTCCTTGACTTCGCGCGAAGTCGCATTCAGCTTTTCCGCGATGTCCGCAAGCGGGACGCTCTTGCCCGATGCGAACAGGATAGCCTCAATCATATTCGTCAAGTTGTCCACTGAATTCCTCCTTCGCGTCCGGATTTCTCATGATGGAGATCTCGCCGAACGCCGACTCCTGCCGCACGAGCACCATCTGGTGTTTCAGAAGCTCCAAGAGAGCCTGAAAGGTCGTGATGATCTCCGATTTCGAGCTTGCAGCGGTGAAGAGCTGCTCGAATTTCACCTCGGGCGTGAGCGCGAACGAATCGAGGATCGCCTCGATCTTCTGCTCGACGGTGTACTCGTCCCGCGGGATCTCGCGCGTTTCGTGGGCGGTGAATTCCCGCTCGCGCTCCCGCATGAGCCGCGCAAACGCCGAGATGAGCCCCTCCGTCGTCAGTCCCTCGAGGGAGAACACCGTCTTGGTCGTCCCGACGTCCTTGTCGGGCTCCTTGAAAAAGTACCCGATGGTCTCGAGCTCCTTGAGCTTGTGGACCTCCTCCTTGATGAGGCGGTACTCCTCGATGGCGCGGATGAGGGCTGCCTGATCGTTTTCGCGCTCCTCGTCGATAGAGGGGTCCTCGTCAAGGTTGGGAACGAGCGCAGCCGCCTTGATCTTCAGAATGGTCGCCGCGATGTTGAGATAGTCGGTGACCTTTTCGACGTCGAGGTATGGGAGCCCCTTCATGTAGTCGAGAAATTGCTCGGTGACTTCGGAGACGAAGATGTCCTTCACCTCGATCTCCGCCCTCGTGATGAGGCAGAGAAGAAGATCGAGCGGTCCTTCAAAGTTGGACAGGACGGTCGTATAGTCGACATTCGACTCGAATTTTTCCCTGTCTACCATGGAATCAACCCCCAGAGAGCGGTAATGGGCCAAGCAAAGAGCCCCGTTGCGAACTTCATGACCCAACCCAAGAGGTTGAACCAATCCATCTGATAGATGCCGAACGCCCGCACGAACAGGGTGCAGATAAAGCTCTCGGCGATGAGCCCGAGCAAGATCCACTGCCCGTTTTGGCGCAGAAAGCGGAAGAATTTGCCGCGGCGCCTGTTGAGGGCGTCGACGAGGCGGAACCCGTCCAACGGATAGAGCGGCAGCAGGTTGAACACACAGAAGGACAGGCTGTACGCAAACAGGTACCCCGTGATGTCGGTGAGAAACTCCGTAAGAAACGGAATTTCGGGCATGTAGAAGAGGACGGCAAGGCTCACGGGATAGATGAGGAAGGCAAAGATGTAGTTTGTGACGACCCCCGCGCATGCCGTGAGCGCAAGCCCGAGACGGTACCGCTTGAAGTTGGAGGGATTGATGGGCACGGGATTCGCCCAGCCGAATCCGACAAGGGTAAAGCAGACGAGACCGATTGGGTCGAAGTGGCGGAGCGGGTTCAGGGTGAGCCTTCTGTTCCACTTCGGCGTGGGATCGCCGCACTTATAGGCAACGAGGGCATGCGAAAACTCGTGCATCGTGAGCACAGCCGTTACCGCGATGAAGCTCGCTACGATGGAGATGAGGGAGCCGACAAACATTCTTTTTTTATTATAATAAAAAAAACAAAAAAAGGCAAGAAAAAAGCGGACATTTTGAGAAATTTCCGCCTTTCTTCCCAAGATATTGTGTATACTATGTCACGCATAGTACTTCACTATCGTTGTTTAATTCCAATTTCGGGCGCTCTCGCGGTATGCTTCCCACCAAGAATACTTCATGACGTCCGCATCGGCGAGCAGCCTCGTCCTGCCGATTTCGACGCCGTCCCTGTATAGGACCGCCGTCCCCACCTCGTCGCCGCATGCAATCGGCGCCTTGAGCCCCTCTTTGAACGAAAGTTCGAGCGTAGCCGTGTTCTCCCCCTTCTTTTCAAACGCGAAGAGCGGGTTTTCCGCCCGTACGGGCACCGCGCGCTCCTTTCCGCCCCTCACCTCTGCCGTGACGTCGAGCCGCGCATCGCCGAGAACGCACTTCGTCTCGTATCCGCCGAAGGCGTAGTCGAGGAGCTCCGCCGCGTCCTTGAAGCGGTTCTCCGAGCTGTCGCCGCCGATGACGACGGAAATCAGCCTCGTCTCGCCCTGTTTTGCGGTCGCGGCAAGGCAGAATCCCGCCTCATTCGTGAATCCCGTCTTTCCGCCGTCGCAGCCGCGGTACGTCTTTATCAGCTTATTTGTGTTGGTGATGAGGGTCGTCCGCCCGTCGGGGTGCTTGAAGTCCTCTGTCCGCACCGCGCAGTACGAGAAGTATTTTTCGTACTTGACGAGTTCGCGGAGCATGATGGCGACGTCCCGCGCGCAGGAGTATTGCGGCTCCTTCGGGAGCCCCGTGCAGTTGGAAAAGAGCGTCTCGGTGGCGCCGGGCTCCTCCGCCCGCCTGTTCATGGCGTCGATGAACGCCCCCTCGCTCCCGCCGATCCGCTCCGCGAGCGCCACGCAGGAGTCATTCGCCGAGCACACCGCGACCGTCCGCATGAGGTCGTCCGCCGAATACGAGAGCCCCGCCTCGAGGTAGACTTGCGAGCCCCCCATGCTCTGCGCCCTCTCGCTGACCTCTATCATTTCGTCGTAGGAGAGTTCCCCTCTTCCGACCGCCTCGAATGAGAGGAGCAGGGTCATCACTTTGCACATGCTCGCTATCGGGAGATGTTCCGTCTCATTCCGTGCATAGACCGCCGTGCCCGTCGCGCTGTCGCACACATACGCCGCCTTGGAATTGGGAGCAATCGTTGCCGCCTGCGCGCGCACCCCGCTCCCGCCGCATACAGCCGCACAGACCGCGACCGCGGCGACGGCATTTACAAACCATTTCTTCATGCCGTCAGTTTGTGCGGTTTTCCGAAAATTAAACTACAAAATGTTGCCGATCGGGTGGAAAAAGGCGAGGAGCAGGAATGCTTCCAAGAGGCACACCGCCGCCGTGCAGAGCACGAGGCTGAAAAAATCGGAGAAGAGCGCTATAAAGTCCCGCTTGCAGAAGCAGAATCCGAACGCCCTCCCGAAGGAAAGGGACGAGGAAAGGAGCAGGAGCGCGTCGATGAGAAGGTGCACGGGCAGCAGAAGGACGACGAGAATGAGCACCCCCGCCGCCCCGTAGACGGAGACGAGCACGACGACGCTTCCCCCAAAGGTGAACGAGCGGAACAGGAGCGCCACGACGGGAAGGGCAAGCGCCACGGGGTGCACCCCTCCCGCAATTGCCGCAAGGATGAGGGCGGAATGCCCGAGCGTGCGCAGGAGAAAGAGCTTTAAGACGCTCGTATCCGAGTAGCAGACCCTGTCCACGAAGCGCGTGCACATTCTGCGGTTGAAGGCGTACATCGCGGGGTTCTTGGCAAAGCACGCCCCGAGGACAAACCCGACTGCAAGCAGGACGGCAAGGACGATGAGCGTTCTCTTCCGCTCGAGCGCGCGGGAACAGCAATCGCGGACGGAAAAAAAGGGGTTCATATCTTCATGATATGAACGCCCGCCATATTTTACGCCATGTTTCGTCAATTTCCGAGCATATTTTCAATTCCGATGCCGTATCCGCGCGTCGGGTCGTTGACGAACACATGGGTGACGGCTCCGATGAGTTTCCCGTTCTGCAGGATGGGGCTGCCGCTCATGCCCTGCACGATGCCGCCCGTCTCCTCGATGAGGCGCTCGTCCGTCACCTTGATGACGAAGTTCTTGCGGTCGCGGTTCTTTGTGTCCACCTTGACGATGGAAATTTCGTACCGCTTCGGCTCCACCCCGTCGATTGTCGACAGAATTTCCGCCCTTCCTATGGTCGCTTCATCGCTCGATGCCGCCTCTGCACGCTCGAGCCCCGAGAGGTCGTATCCCGCGTCGAACGTGCCGTACAGCCCCGAATCGCACACGGTATCGGCGCTTGCGAGCACTCTGTCCCCCATGAAGATGCCGCGGAGCTCCCCCGCCCTTCCCCGCTTGCCGCGGTTGACGCCGACGACGCTGCAAAGGTACACTTTGGGATCGGAGAGCCCGAGTTGATTGTTCCCCTCGTCGCAAATGCCGTGTCCGAGGGCGCCGAAACGGCGGGTCTCCCCGTCGATGAAGGTGACCGTCCCGATCCCCGAGAGCGAATCGCGGATGAGGACGCCGATTTTGAATTTGCCGTTTGAAAGGTCCTTGGCGGGGAGAATGGGGACTTCCGCCGTCTCGCCGTTCCGCTTGACGACGAACACGATCTCCTTTCCCCCGCTCCGCTCCAGCGCCGCGGAGAGTTCGGAGATGGTGCGGATCCGGATGCCGTCGGCGGCGACGAGCAGGTCGCCCGCGCGCACGCCCGCATCCTCCGCGGGGCGCCTGACCCCTTCCGCCGTGCGGACCTCGGAGAGCCCGATGACTTCCGTTCCGCCGGCGGAGAGCGAAAACCCCGCCGTCATTCCCCCGAGATAATATTCCTTCGGCGCCGCCTCCGCCCGCGTTCCCAAGGGAAACAGGGAAACGCACAGGACGGCAAGCAGTGCCGCAATCAAAAATTTCAGCTTGCGCATAGGACCTCCGTTTTGCCGAAGTTAATTTGCGCAAGCCGCTCTTCGATTATTCGCCCTGCCTTACAGGGACTTTTTGTATTCTTACAGGGACTTTTTGTATTCCGCGGCGGAATTTAAGAGCTCCTCCGCATGGCTCTTGGCGCTGTCGCTCTCGGGGTCGCCTCCGAGGAGCCGCGCAATTTCATATTTTCTCTCCTCTTCCCGAAGCGCTTTGATCCGCGTGACCGCCCTACCTTCCGTTTCTTCCTTTTCGATGTAGAACTCCCGGTCGGCGAGCGAGGCGATCCGCGCGAGGTGCGAGACCGCGATAATCTGCACCGACTGCGAGATCTTGCAGAACTTTTCGCCGACGACGCGCGCCGTCCTTCCGCCGATCCCAGCGTCAATCTCGTCGAATACGTACGTCCCGATGCCGCCGAGGGCTGTGAGCTGTGCCTTGACCGCGAGCATGAAGCGGCTCATTTCGCCGCCGCTGATGATCTTGCCGAGCTCCTTCAGGGGCTCCCCCGCGTTGGCGGAGAAGAGGAAACGGACGGTGCCGAGCCCCTCGCTGTTCGCCGCGGGCAAATCGTCCCGCGAGTAGGTGCCGAATTCGATCTCGAAGCGCGCCTTGGGGATATCGAGGGTGCGGAGTTCCTCCGTCACGCGGCGGGTGAACCCCTCCGCGGCGCTTTTTCGCACCTCGGTGAGGGCGACGCATGCCGCATACAGCCGCTCGTCCGTGCCTTCGAGCTCTTCCTTGAGCTTCTCGCGGCGCTCCCCGCTCATGGAGAGATAGTCGTACTCCGACTTCGCTTTCTCGAGGAAGGCGAGGATTGCGCCCTCCGAGCCGCCGTATTTTCGCTCGAGGAGCTTGATCTCCTCGAGGCGGGTCTCCGCGCGCTCGGCTTCCCTCTCGTCCACATCGAGTTCGTCGATGGCGCGCTCGGCGGAATCGCCCGCGTCCTCGATCTCCGCGGCGGCGTTTTCGATGCGCTCGGCGAGCTCCGAATATGCGTCGGAATACTTGGCAATGGAGCGGAGGGAGCGGGAAGCCGTGCGGAGCGCGTCCGCGGCGGCGCCGTCCGAGAGAATGCTGTCGCGGGCGGCAGAGAGCCCCGCGATGATCTTTTCCGAATTGCGGTATGCATCGCGAAGGGCAAGGAGCCTGTCCTTTTCCCCCTCGGAGATGTTCGCCCGCTCGATCTCGTCGATCTGGAATTTGAGAATGTCGAGGCGGCGCTCGAGTTCCCCCCTGTCTCCCCCGAGCGCTTCGAGCTCGGCAAGGAGCCTTCTCCTTTCCGAAAGATGGGTGCGGCCGGCGGCAAGGCACCGCTTTCCCTCCTCGCCCGCGACCGAGTCGAGGAGCAGGAGCTGGTTGCTCTCCTTCAATAAAAAGAAATGCTCGCTCTGCCCGTGGACGTCCACAAGGAGCGAGGTAATGCGCCGAAGCATGGCGACGGTGACGGGCGTTCCGTTGACGCGGAGCGTTCCCCTGCCGTCCGAGGTGAGTTTGCGGGAGATGACGAGCTCGTCCTCCGCGGCGATGTCGAGCTCTTCGAGGACGGCGGCGAGCCGTTCGCCCTTGCAGTCGAACACGGCGGAGACGGAAGAAAAAGGCGCCCCGTAGCGGATCATGCTCTTGTCCGCCTTGGCGCCGAGGACAAAGTCGATACAGTCGAGAATGACCGACTTGCCCGCGCCCGTCTCGCCCGAAAGGACGTTGAGCCCCGCGGAAAAGTCGAGTTCCGCGCGGTCGATGAGGGCGACGTTCTCGATGGTGAGCGTCTTGAGCATATCAGCCCTTCACGATGGCATTCAGGCGGTCGCACACGCTGCGGGTGCTCTCTGCCGATTCGCAGACGAGGAGCACCGTGTCGTCCCCCGAGATACAGCCGATGACTTCGCGGTATTCGAGACGGTCCACGACGACGCCCGCGTTTCCGCCGTTGCCGTTCAGCGTCTTGATGACGATGAGGTTGCCGACGGGGCGGATGTCGAGCACGCACGCCTGAAAGAGGGAGCGCATCTTTTCGGAGATTCCGCTCTCGTTCTCGGTGATGAAGGCGTAGCGGAACCGCTTGGTCGTCCCCTTAACCTTGAAGAGGTGCAGCTCCTTGATGTCCCTCGAGACGGTCGCCTGCGTCACCGCGAAGTTCTGGCGT
Organism: uncultured Clostridia bacterium; assembly: GCA_947589235.1. Lineage (GTDB taxonomy): Bacteria > Bacillota > Clostridia > Christensenellales > Borkfalkiaceae > Gallimonas. Next base: position 5,826 of record CANQAX010000006.1, on the reverse strand, counting down.
GCGAGTTGTTCGCACAGCTCCTCCTGCGTCTCGATCTCCATTTCCCCGATGATCTCGAGGATCTTGTTGTGTCTTGCATTTCTCAACATGGAAAATTCCTACCTATCTATGTTCAGTTGATTTTTTCGGTCAGTCTGCGGAAGTACTCCGCCTTGCTCCGCGTGAGGAAGCGCGCCGTCCGCGGGGAGCGCTTCACCGTGAGCACATCCTCCGCCTTCACCTCGCCGAGGAACACCCCGTCGCCGTACAGGAGCAAATTCCTGTCGACGAGGGAGATTGTGAGCGTGGACGAATCGGGAAAGACGATGGGTCGGCTCCGCATCGAGAAGGCGCAGACGGGCGTCAGAAGGAATGCGGAACAGTCGGGCGTCAGAATGCTCCCGCCCGCCGAGAGCGAATATGCCGTCGACCCCGTCGGCGTGCAAACGATGAGCCCGTCGCCGTGGAATTCGCCCGCGCCGCTCCCGTCGATGGCGACGGAAAACCGCGCAACGCGGTTCGCATGTTCGGGCGAAACGCCGTGAAGGACGGCGCATTCGTTGAGGCAGTGCGTCGTCACGCCGTTCAAATTCACCTCGAGCATGGAGCGGACGGCGATCTCGCCTCCGTTTACGGCAAGGGATACCGCGTCCTCCGCCCCGTCTCGCTCGAATTCGGTGAGGAAGCCGAGCCGCCCGAAATTGACCCCGACGAGCGGAATGCCGAGTTCGGAGGTCCTCTTTGCGGCGCGGAGCATGGTCCCGTCGCCGCCGAGCACGATGAGACGGTCCACCCCCTTCACCTCGTTCACGTCGGAAAAGAGGACGGCGCCGCAGCCGCTGCTTTGGATGCGCTCCGCAAGCCCGACCGCCACTTCCCTTTCGACCTGTTCGGCGTTATAATACACTCCGATTTTCATGCCGCAAATTATTATATACGTATTTTTGTATAAAATCAAGTGTTTTTATCGACTATTTTCAAATTTTTTCGCCGCCACGGAGCGCCATGGACAGGAACGCCTCTTCCCCCGCAGGCACCGCCCCCTTTTGCAGGAAGAGGACGTACTCCGCGTTCTTCTTCTCGCGCACGGGAGCGGGAACGGCGGCACGAGGCGCGAGCCCGAGCGCCAAAGAAAAGCCGTAAAAGGAGCGGAGAAGGGGCGCATGCAGCCCGCGCGGCAAAATTCCGCTCTTGCCGAGGCCCTTCCCCTCGCACTCGAATTGCGGCTTGAAGAGCACGAACGCACGTCCGCCCTCCTCCAAGATGTCACGGACGGCGGGAAGGACGAGGCGGAGCGAGATGAAGCTCAAGTCCGCTGTGACGTCGCCGATGGGTTCGGGGAAGGAAGCGCGCGTGAGGTAGCGGGCGTTCGTATGGTCCATGATGACGACGCGAGGGTCGGATTTCAGAGCGGGCGCGAGCTGGTTTTCCCCCACGTCGACGCAAAAGACCTTGCGGGCGCCGCGGCGGAGAAGGCAGTCGGTGAATCCTCCCGTGCTCGCCCCGAGGTCGGCAATGATTCGACCCTCGACGCTCTCCTTGAAGAATGTCAGCCCCCGCTCCAACTTGTCCCCGCCGAGCGAGACGAAGAGCTCGCGGCGCAAAAAAAGAACTCCGTCCTCCGAATCGACGTCGTCGTCCGGGGACAGAATTCGCCCGTTTTTTGAAATTTCGCCCGCCTGAAGGGCAGCCTTTGCCTTGTTCCGCGAGCCGTAACGCGCCGCAAAGAACTTATCGGCGCGCACAGCGCAGGACCTCCCGTAAGATTGCGTCGGCGTCGAGCCCGTGCTTTTTGGTAAGGGAAGGAATGTCCCCGTGCGGAATGAAGGCGTCGCCGTAGCCGTAGGAGAAGATCTCCCGCCCGTCACCGCGGTAGAACCGTGCTATGGCGTCGCCGAGTCCGCCGACGCGGACGTTGTCCTCGAGGACGAACACGAACCGTTCGGAGCGCGACGCGAGCATTTTTTCGTCGAGCGGCTTCAAAAAGCGCGCGTTGACGAGGGTGAAATCGCAGCCGTTTTCCTTCGCACGCGCCAAAATACCGTTCGCAAGGTCGATACAGCGCTCCCCCGCGGCAAACAATATTATGTCTGAAATAGTACTATGTAAAATCTCGAATTTCCCGATTTCAACGGGTAAGACCGCCCCGTCGCGCCCCTCTTTCGGGTATCGGATGGCGAGCGGACCGTCAAATGTTTCGCTTGCGCGGAGCATGGCGCGGAATTCCCCCACGTCCTTCGGAATGGCGACGGTGAGATTCGGGATAAAGGAGAGATAGGAGAGGTCGAACACGCCCTGATGGGTCTCCCCGTCGGCGCCCGTGATGCCCGCCCTGTCCACGCAGAAGGTGACGGGAAGGTTCTGCCCGCAGACGTCGTGAATGATCTCGTCGAAGGCGCGCTGCAAAAAGGTCGAATAGATGGCATAGTACGGCTTCATGCCCCCCGCGGCGAGCGAAGCGGCGAGCACGCAGGCGTGTTCCTCGCAGATCCCGACGTCGAATGCGCGCTCCTTGAACTTCTCGAAGAAGCCTCGGAGCCCGAGACTGTCCGTCATGGCAGCCGTCACCGCCGCGATCTTCGGGTTTGTTTCCGCAAGGCGGGACAGCTCCTCGCCGAGCGCCTCGGAATACTCCTTTGCCCGCTCTGTTCCCGCGGGGCTTATGCCGTGCGTCTCCATCGGCGACTGCTCGCAGAAGGAATGCCCCTGCCCCTTTCTCGTCTTGACGTGCAGAAGGACGCTCTCCGTCTTGAGAAGCTCTTTCGCCTCTTCCATTGCGGGAAGGAGCTCGTCGAGGTCGTTTCCGTTGTAGGGACCGAGGTAACGGAGCCCGAACCGCTCGAAGAGGCGGACGTCGTTCTCGCCGCCCTCCTTGAGCTCGGACAGGATATCGTGCGTCCCCCCGACCGTCGGGGAGATGGACATCCCGTTGTCGTTCAGAATGATGAGAATGCGGGTGTTGAGAATGTGCAGGGAGTTGAGCGCCTCGTAGATGAGACCGTTGTTGAAGGAGCCGTCGCCGACGAGCGCGATGACTTCCCCCCCCTCGCCGCGCAAATCGCGCGCCTTCGCGAGCCCGAGCGCCGCCGAGATCGCCGTTCCCGCGTGACCCGTGTCGTAGCAGTCGTACTCGCTCTCGTCGCGCTTCGGAAAGCCGGACAGCCCGCCCTCTTTGCGGAGCGTGGAGAACTTTTCCGCCCGCCCCGAGAGGAGCTTGTGCGCGTAGCACTGATGCCCGACGTCGAACACAAGCTTGTCGTTGGGGAGCGAAAAGGTGCGGTGAATGGCGACGGTGAGCTCCACCGCGCCGAGATTGGACGAAAGATGTCCCCCGCAGACGGCGACGGTGCGCAAAATTTCGCCGCGCAGGCGCTCGCAGATGTCCTTCAATTGTGAGATCGAGGCGGATTTCAGTTCCGCGCTGCCGACAGATCGCATGGTTGCTCCTATTTGTTTCTCGAGCGGATGTTTCGGACCAATTCGGTGAGGAAGGAGTTTTCCCCTTCCCATTCGGAGAGGGTCTTTTCGCAGCGGCGCGCCGTCTCGTCGGCGAGGCGGAGAGATTTCTCCATGCCGAATACGGAAAGGCAGGTGAGCTTTCCTTCCTCTCTGTCCTTTCCGCGCGTCTTGCCGAGTTCGGCGCCGCCCGTCTCGTCGAGGATGTCATCGGTCAGTTGGAAGAGCGCGCCGAGGTCATACCCGAGCCGCTCCGCCCGCGCCTCGTCCTTCCCCGAGAGAATTGCCGCCATGACGAGGGGCGCCGCGATGAGTTCCCCCGTCTTGCGGCGATAGATGGAAAAGAGCTCCTTCTCCCCCGCCCGTTTGCCCGTGAGGAGAAGGTCCTCCGACTGCCCTGCCACCATGCCGCGTTCCCCCGCAGCTGCGGCGAGCCGCCGTGCGGCACGGAGGTGCAATTTGCCCTTTTCCGCCGCCGCGAGCATGAGTTCGCAGGCGTGCGAGAGGAGCGCGTCCCCCGCGAGAATGGCGTTCGCTTCGCCGAATTTTTTGTGGTTGGAGGGCTTCCCGCGGCGAAAATCGTCGTTGTCCATGGCGGGAAGGTCGTCGTGAATGAGGGAATAGGTGTGAATGCACTCGAGGGCGAGCGCAAGTTCGCGCTCCGCCTTCCAGTCGGCGCCGAACGAGGCAAGCGCCGCATAGAAGAGGACGGGACGGATGCGCTTCCCCCCGACGAGCAGGGAATAGCGCATGCTCTCGCCGAGAACCTGCGGGTGGAAATTCAAGCCCGCGCACTCGGCTTGGAGCTCTTCCTCGAACTGCGAGCGGTAAATTTCGTATTGTTCAGGAAAGCTCATCGCACCGACCTCTCTGCCGCCGCGACGGTGTTGGAAAGCAGCATCGCGACGGTCATGGGCCCGATCCCGCCGGGGACGGGCGTGATGAAGGACGCCTTTCTTTTCACGGCGTCGAAGTCGACGTCGCCGCAGAGCTTGCCGTTTTCGTCGCGGTCCATGCCGACGTCGATGACGACCGCCCCCTCCTTCACCATATCCGCGGTGATGAACTTGGGCTTTCCGATCGCCGCGACGAGAATGTCCGCGCGGAGGCACTCCTCCTTGAGATTTTCGGTGCGCGAATGGCAAACCGTCACGGTGGCATCGGCGTTCAGAAGGAGCAGCGCCATCGGGCGCCCGACGATGTTGCTCCGCCCCACCACGACGGCACGCTTGCCGCGCGGGGAGATGTTGTAGCGGCGGAGAAGCTCCATCACGCCGAGCGGCGTGCAGGCAACGGTGCCCTCTTCCTGCCGCGCGAGTTTCCCGATGTTTTCGGCACAGAACCCGTCGACATCCTTTTCGGGCGGGATCTTCTTCAGAAGCTCCTCGCCGTCGAGCCCCGAGGGGAGCGGGAGCTGGACGAGGATCCCGTGTATGTCATCGTTTTCGGCGAGCGACGAAATGAGCCCGTTTGCCTCGCCTTGCGAGACGTCTGCGGGCAGATAATAGGAAAAGGAGCGGATCCCCGCCTCCTCACAGCCCCTTATCTTGTTGCGGACGTAGACCTGCGAGGCGGGATCGTCGCCCGCGAGGACGACCGCGAGCCCGATCTTTTTTCCGTGCTCCCGCTCGAATGCCTCGGCGCGCTCGCGCAGTTCGGCGCGGATCTCCGAGGCGACCTGTTTTCCGTCGAGTATCATCGGTTGATGATCCCTCCCAAGACGCCGTTGACGAAATCGGCGGATTTTTCGGTGGAGTACTTCCGCGCGAGCCCCGCAGCCTCGCTCACCGAGACGACGGGCGGGATCTCGTCGAAGTAGAAAATTTCCGCGGCGGCGATGAGAAGAATGGCGCGGTCAATGGCGTACAGGCGGTACTCCGCAAACCGCTTCACGCGCTCCGAAATGGCGGAAAGGAGCTCGTCGCGGTGCTCGTTCACGCACGATATGAGCGCCTCTGCAAACGCCTTTTCCTCTTCGCCGAGCTTCGCCTTGCGGTACAGTGAGGTGCGGAATGCCCTCTCCGAAGGTCCCGTGAACTGCTCGGCGTATACAACTTTGAATGCCGCTTCTCTCGCGTCGCTTCTCATCCTGTTCTCCCATGCAAGAAATTCCCCTCCGGGAAGGAAGGGAATCTGTTCAGTTGTTCTTCTTTTCGGATTCCTCTGCGGGCGCTTCGGGCGATTCGGAAGTCTCCTCCGCCTTCTGCTCGGGGAACACGACGCTCTGGACGTGAACGTCCACATTGGCGATCTTGTATTTCGTCATCGATTCGACCATCTGCTTGATGTTCTGCTGGATGCGGTACGCGAGCTGGGGAACGCTGTAGCCGTAGTGCGCGATGACGGAGATATCCACGAACACGCCCTCTTTCTCGAAGCACAGCTTGATGC